>JAEYYV010000269.1 GCA_023428295.1 Pseudomonadota bacterium | reverse complement strand
GCGCCGCACCGGGGTTGCGGATCGCGACCGCGTGCACCGGCGGATCGCCGCACCGGGGTTGCGGATCGTTGCCCGTACAGCAACAACCGCGCGTCGATTGTCCTGTCCGAGATTTGTCCGAAGCGCGTGTCCGGTGGGCGGACGGTGGCGCTCGATGGTCAAGGCAACGCCGATCACGAGCTGCACGAGCGAGCGTTCTCATCCTTCGCTCGACACTCGCGCCGCGCGCGAAGTTCATGGCGGTCCGAACGCGACTCGATGTCCGAATGCCGGACGAGCGGGAATGTGCGCAGGCGGTGTAGGGTTTGCGTCGCGCATGAAAGCCAGAGGGGTCGTGCTTGTCGTCGTGCTGTTGCTCGCAGCGGCTGGTGGAGTTTGGTGGTGGAAGACTCGCGACACGAGCGACACGCCTGCGACGTCGACCAACGTGACGCAGTCGGGGAGTGGATCGTCGAAGTCATCATCGTCTGGTGCTTCGGCGGCGAGCGATCCCGCGAGCGACGATGGCGTCGGGAGCATCGTCGTCACCGTGTCGAGCGATAACGGCCCGCTCGCCGACGCGACGGTGAGGCTCGCGCCCGCCGAAGGCGACGTGATCACGCTGCGCACGAACACGACCGGCGTCGCTCGCGCCGACAAGCTCGCGCTCGGCCCGTGGCAGATCGCTGCATCGGCTCCCGGCTACGAACCCGCGGGACTCTCGCGCGAGCTCGCGAAGGACGAGGTCGCGAACCTCGCGCTCACCCTCGTCGCGGGCGGCGCGAAGCTGACCGGTACCGTCACCGACGCGACCGGTGGTCCCGTCGCGGGTGCGCGTGTCGACGCGGCGAAGCTCGGCGGCACGCGCGTCGGACGTCCCACGGACGCCGTCGCGACCACCACGACGCGCGCCGACGGAACGTACGAGATGAGCGTCGCGATCGGCCAGCTCGTCGTCGGCGTGTCGAGCCCGGACTACGCACCGCAATCGCGTCACGTGGAGGTCGTCGCGACCGGCGCCGTCGCTGACTTCTCGCTCGTTCCGGGCGGCGTGATCGAAGGCATCGTTCGCGACGCGCGCACGAAGGAGATCGTCGCTGGCGCGCGCGTCGATGCGCGTCGTGATGGCGGTTCCGGCATCGTCTTCGCCGAGGCAGGCCGTTATCGTGCGCAGTCGGGCGCCGACGGGCGCTTTCGCTTGATCGGCCTTCGTCCCGGCGCGTACGGGCTGACCGCGCGCGAGAAGAAGCGCGTCACCGGCGAGCCCGTGATCGTCGGCATCGGCGTCGCCGAGCAAGTGACCGACGTGGAGCTGCTCCTCGGTAGCGGCCGCGTGCTCTCGGGCCTCGTCGTCGACGAGAACGACACGCCGATTCCACACGTCAGCATCAGCCTCAACGGCGATGGACCCGGCATCGCCGAGGACTCGAACGACAAGGGCGAGTTCGCGTTCGTCGGATTGCCGCCCGGTCGCTACTTCCTGTTGCCATCCGAGGACGAATGGACCGCGGGGCGCGTCGAGGCGATCGAGCTCACGACGAAAGACGTCACGGACGTGCGCGTCCGCCTGCGCTCGCGCCTCAAGGTCGTGGGCCACGTCGAGCCACGGCAGCAATGCACGATCAGCTACGAGCCTGACGGTGCGGGATTGGGCAATGGCCAGATGCCAGTGTTCGTGGTCCCGCGTCCGACCGATGCGGATGGAAACTTCGAGCTTCCGGTGGGCCCGGCGAAAGCAACGCTCACCGCGCGCTGTCCGAGCGGCGCGTACGGAACCAAGGACATCGCGCCGAGTGCGAACACCGCGCCGATCGTCATCGACGTCAAGGGCGGCGCATCGATCGCCGGCCGCGTCGTCGACGCCAAAGGGCAGCCTGTCGCGAGCGCAGCCGTGATGGCGGCACCCGCGGGCGACGAGCGTCGCGTCACCGTCGTGAACGGAATGGTGACGAGCGGCGTGCAGACGCTCAGCAACGCGAACGGCGAGTACGAGATCGTTGGACTCGCGCCCGGACCGTACGCGATGAGCGCCCTCGATCGCGGTCGTCCGTTGCGCTCGCGTGGCGGCAAGCCCGTAAAGGTCACGCTCGCGGACGCGGAGAAGAAGACTGGTGTCGACATCGCGATCGATCGTCCCGACGGTGTCATCCGCGGCGTGGTCACCGGCCCCGACGGCAAACCGCTGCCCGATGCGTGGGTGTCCGTCCAGCAAGACCTGCACGCGATGCTCGACGCGATCCGCGACGAGCAAGCGCTCGGCTCGAGCACCATGACGATCTCGACGAGCGATGGCGACGAGGCCACCGACTTCGCGCCGGTGCTCACGGACGCGAGCGGCAGGTTCGAGATTCGCGACCTCCCGCACGGCACGTTCGAGGTGATCGCAGAGGCGCAGGCCGGCGCGCTGCGCGGTCGCGCCGCGAACGTGTCGCCCGATGCGACGCTCGCGATCCAAGCGCTCGGCCTAACGTCGCTGAGCGGCACCGTGAGGAGCGCGAACGGACCCACCGCGGTGTTTCGCGTGGAGCTCGTCGGACCGATCACCGCGGCGCGCACGTTCACCGATGGAACCTTTCAGTTCGGTCGCGTCGATCCCGGCGAGTACGCGCTGCGCGTGACGTCGAGCGAAGGGAACGCCGAGGTCAAGGTGACGGTCGTCGCGAACCGACCGACCAAGACGGACGTGGTGCTCGTCGCGAACGCGGTCGTCACCGGCAAGGTCGTCGACGGCGAGGGCAATCCCGTTGCCGGCGTCGGAGTGGTGCTCGTCAAGGACGAAGGGGAGGGGCGCACCACCGTCTCCCTCGACGCGCCACCTCCGAAGAGCGCCGATGACGGCACGTTCCGCGTCGAGGGCCCGGCACGACCGAGCGCGCTCGTGCTCATGGCGCCGCCGAGCCCGACCATCAAGCGACCGCTCGCACTCGAAGCAGGAACGACGCTGGACCTCGGCGCGATCCGACTCGAACCTCGCCGCGGGTCGGGTGCTCCACCGACGCCCTGACACGCAGACGAGCGCTCAGCCAGCACTCGTCGATGGCATCGCTCCCACGTATCGCGAAGCCGGACGGATCAAGCGATTCGTGCGGCGCTGCTCGAGAATGTGCGCGGACCAGCCAGCGATGCGGCTCGTCGCGAACGTCGCTGCGAACTGCTCGCGCGGCAGGCCGACGGCGTCGAGGAGAACGGCCGTGTAGAACTCGACGTTGGCGGCGAGCGGCCGATCCGGCTTTCGCTCGCGCAGGATCTTTGCAGCTGCGCTCTCCACCGCACGCGCGAGCTCGAGGCGCCTGCTCGCGAGCGGACGCAGCGCGGTCTCGAGCACCGCCGCGCGCGGATCGCGCACGCGATACACGCGGTGGCCCATGCCCATGATGCGTCGCCCGGCGGCGAGCTCGTCGAGGATCCAGCGCTCCGCGGCATCCGGGGTGCCGATCGCATCGAGCATGTCGAGCACGGGCCCGGGAGCGCCGCCGTGGAGCGGCCCTTTGAGCGCTCCGACCGCGCCGACGAGGGCGCTGATCGCGTCGCTCTGCGTGGAGGCGATCACGCGCGCGGTGAACGTGGACGCGTTCGTCGCGTGATCGATCACCGTGACGAAGTACGCGTCGAGTGCGCGAGCGGCTTCGGCGGATGGTGTCGTGGCGGTGGACATGCGGATGTAGTCCGCCGCGTGGGACAGCGTCGGGTCGGGCGCGATCGGCGCCGCTCCTTCGCGCGTGCGATTCCACGCGGCGACGACGACGGGTGCGGCACCGAGCGCCGCGCTCGCGTCGACGAGGTCATCGCCGCTCGTGCGTAGATGACCTAGGCTCGTCCGCAGCGCATCCATCGCATCGGGCAACGCGAGCGCGTCCCCGAGACGTGGCAACTGCTCCCACGCATCGACACGCGCGCGCGCGAGCGAGGGCGCCACGTCGAGCGCCTCGGGCGCTGCGCCACCGGCGACGAGCACGCGACGCGCGGCTTCCTCGAAGCCCGTGGTCAGCGCGAGCTGCTCGACGTCGCTGCCCGCGATGATCAGATGTCCGCGCTCGCCGTCGACATCCGAGATCATGGTCTCGGCGACAACGACACCTTCGAGTCCAGAGCTGGTCGGGTTGGCCATGCGCTCTTGGTAGCCAGCGGCGCGAAATTTTCCAACGTAGATTCGTGAATCAACGTTGCAGTTCGATCGTGGCGACCTGATTGCGATCTCGCCGGCAACGCTCGGAGCCCTTGATGCATCGAATGCGCAAGCCGGCCGCTTCGTCGTGGAACTTGAAGCGCGTGAACGCGTCTTGCGCCGCCGGTGCCTCCGGATCCTTCAGCCCCGCGAGCGCGGTGGCCTGCGAGGCGAGCAGGTTCGGATCGCGCGGGTTGAGCGCGAGGCCCTTCACCGCCGCTGCGAGCGCATCGTCGAAGCGACCGACCGCGACGAGCACGCGTGCGTAGACCTGCCACGCGGCCACGTTCTGCGGCACGGACTTGGTGCACGCCTGCGCGGGCGCGACGGCGGCCTCGTACTTCGTCAGCTTGATGTGCACCTCGGCCGCGATCGCGTCGAGGACGGCCGGGTTCGGCGTGCCGGTAGGCAGCTCGAGCAGCTCGCGGACGCGCGCGATGTGGCCGCGCACGTCGGCTTCGCGCCCTTGCTTGGCGGCGACCCAGCCGAGCTGCGTCTCGACCATCGCCTTGCTGCGCGCATCCGGTGCAGCGGCGAGCGCGCGTTCGAGGTGAGGCTTCGCGTCGTCGATCTTCGTGATGATGCTCGAGACGAGCGCCATGCCGTGCTCGTAGTCGCGCTCCCACGCGGGGCGAGCGCTCGGACGTGCACCCTTGCCGAGCTCCACGCGCGCCGAGGCGACGAGCGTGATCGGCTGCGGCTTACACGGATCGAGCGTCACGTCGCGCGCACCACGCGCGCCGTCGATGAAGACCTTGCCCTCCGGCGTGTTCGCCGCGGCGCACGCAGCCGCTTGCATCTGCAGCGTGCGACTGCGGTGTCGCAAGCGCGCGGTCGCGACGAGCGGCAACGCGGCGCTCTTCGGCACGTCGAAGCCATAGCGAACGGCGCGCGCCTCTCGCGGCGCGAGCGTGTGCGTGATCAGCGTGGAGCGGAAGCTGCCGACCTCGTGCTCCTCGAGGACGCGGCCGTGTTCGTCCATCTGGAGCGTGCGCAGCACGTGCGTGTCGCGATCGTCCGGATCCTTCTCGTGCGCGTGGCCCGAGGTTCCGATGCGCAAGCCGTTGCGATCGCGCACCTCGAGCTCGACCCACGTGTCCTGCACGTCGAGCACGCCGCCCGGGAAGCGATGCCCGACGACGAGGTTGCGCAGCACGACATCGATCTCCGCGCGCTTGCCCGGCGTGATCTCGCTGTGCTCGCCGACGTCGATCGATGCCGCGCCCGTGAGCTTCGCGCGCGTCAGCGAGAGTTGCTCGTTGTCGTCGCGCATGTTGGCCATCCACGTGTGCCCACCGACGAAGCGATGCGACGCGACGGTGCCGCGCTTCGCGCCGAGCTCGTCCGTGGACACGGGCTCGCGCTGCATGTGGCACTCCACGCACGTTTGCTTCTCGACCTTGTCGAGTCGCGCCATGCCCGCGCCGTTGTATGGCGACGCGAGCCACCACGCGACCTCGTCGACGCCGGTGAGGTGGGCGGGCAATCCCATGTCGGGACCGAGGAAGCCGCGGTGGCACCCCATGCACATCTCGTTGACACCATCGCCCTCCAACGGGTCGACCGTGGTCGTGACCTGCGCCTTGTGGCGCGCGATCGACGCTTTGTCGTCGAGGTCGGGCGCTTCGATCGGGGTCGCGCTCCACGTGTAGCTGCCGTTGCCGTCTAGCGTCGTCGACTGAATGCCGTGGCACAGCCGGCACGTGACGCCCGAGTGCGCGCGCAGATCGCGGCCGTCGATCGCGTCGGGATCGTCGCTGACCATGAGGCCATCGACCATGAGCGGCATGTCGTGACAGCCACCGCAGTGACGGCTCGCGGTCTTGCCGAGATCCGCGCGGACCTTCTCGATGTTCGCGCGATAGCTCGGGTTGCCGAACGACGCGAACGAATGCGCGCTCGAGCCCCACTGCGCGGCGACATCGGGGTGACACGTGGCGCAGCTATCGACATCGGCGAGCTGCGTGCCGACGCTCGGCTCGTCGTGTTTCGCCGCGGGGCCGACGACCGCCACCATGCTCGGCGCGTGCTCGCCCGGCGTGCGCGGGAGGCGCGATTCGCGGAGCACCACCGACGGTGTCGTGGCCGTCACGGGAACCTCGCGCGCGCGCGTTCCGTCGCGACCGCTGCACGCGGCCACGAGCGAGAGCATCGCTGTCAGCGCGCGCGTCATGCGCCGATGCTCTTCGCGCTTCGCCGGCGGAACAGCACGAAGGCGAGCATCCACGCGCCGCCGATGGCGGCGAACGCGCCGTTGCCCGAGCCATCGCCTTCCGTCGAGCATCCCGCGCATCCGTCGAAGAAGCCGTCGCACGTGGGCGGTGGACCGGGCTGGCGCGCGGAGGACGGCGGATCCGGGTTGCGATTCGCGCACCGAACGCCCGGGCGATCCGTGCCCACCTTGACGAGCCAGCCGCCTTCGCCGCACGCCGGCGGCGCGGCTTCGCACACGTCGAGGTCGCGCAGTGCATCCGAGTAGTCCTCTGCGCCGGGCGTGGTGCTCGCGCGCGTGATCGCGAAGCAGCGCGGTTGTGCGCTCGCGCCGGCGATCGCCGCAGCGCCGTCGTCGCAATCGCACACCGCGACGCCGTTGCGATCGATGCACGTGCCCGCGCCGCACGAGACGCCGGCGCAGGCGTCGGGGAGCACCTCGCCGTTCGCGCGCAGATCCACCGGCGGAACGCGCGGCACGCACGTGACCGACGCTTGGTTGTCGAGATCGAAGAAGCGCTGCGCGACCTGATCGTCGTTGCACGCGCACGCGGCACCGGCCGCCGTTTGCACGCACTGCGCGCCGGGACCGCAGTACATCGACGCGCAGTCCTGATCCGCGACGAGCTGGCGGTACCGAGCGTAGTCGACGACGTCACCGCCGCAGCGCGCGAGGCTGGCCTGCGTTCCGCTGAGGACCAGGCGTCCCGTGCTCCCGCCACCATAGTTGACCTCGAACGTCGGATCGAACGTCATCTCCTCGGCCGACACGCGCGTGGTGATGCGCGTCATCGTCGGGTACTTGTTGGCGAGCGCTTCGACGAGCTCGATGCCCTCGACGAGATCCGGCTGCGTCGCGTTGCAGTCCTGCGCGTCGACCTCGGAGCCGGGACACTCGCACTGGCCATTGTTGCTGACGCCGCAGACGTCATAGCCACTGCTGCAGCAGCTGTTGTTGCTCAGGCTCGAGCGCGGGGAGGTCGTGGCGTACTCGATGACGAACGCGTCGCCGCCGGCCTCGTCGATCGTGCGAGCGAGCACCATCGGATAGTTCAAGCGGCCCGCACCGTCACGAGCGATGCGGCGTGCGTCGATCGTCGCCGTCGGATGGCCCATCGGCTTGAACGTGCGATCGCCGTAGATGAACGACGTCACGGTGAGGTTCGGCTCCGCGGCGACGGCCGTGAGCACGAGCGGCACCATCGGGAAGCTCGCGCGGTACTTCAGCTTGAGCGGCTTGATCGCGTCGATGCCTGCGCCCGCGACGAGCTTCGCGGCGACGAACACCATGCCGGCTTGAACGTACGGCTCCATGTAGATCGACGTCGTCTGATTGACGATGAACCCGTTCGTGCGGAGCCATGTCACCGCCGCTTGCGCTTCGTCGGCGCGGAACGTGACGGTCTGGTAGTCGCCGACGACCTGCTCGTCGATCACGGTCACCGGCGGTGGCTCGCCTGACGCACCTGCATCGGCGGCGCCGCCACCCGGTGCGCCGTTGTCTGCGCCGAAATCGAAGCCGCCGCAGTCCGGCGTCGGGTGATAGCGACACGCCCACGACGAGACCGGGCACAGATCCTCGGTCGTGACGTTCACGATCGGCGCGGTCTCGCGATCGATCAATCCGAACGCGGAGACCGGCGAGATATCCAGCTCGGGGATCTCCGGGACGGGAACGATCCACGCGAACGATTCGGGAGCGCCCGCGTACTTGATCAGCACGTGCGCCGTAACCCAGCCGGGCTCGACCTCGAAGATGATCTGCTCGGCGCGCTGGTTCACCGCGTAGTCACCCTCGGTCACGGCCGGAGGGGAGAGGCAACCGCACGCTTCTGCTCGCCGCATGTCGGCGAGCATGGTGGCGCTGACGACCGACGCGGCGAGGGCGAGACAGGCAGTCCGGTGCCCGATGGACGAACGCATGATCCGCCATGCTGCAAGGACACTGCCCGTTTAGAGAGGCACAAGTGCTTGGACGTAGGTCCAGAGGTGTTCGAGGCTTGCGCAGCTCTTCGCGGAGGTGTCCTCTTTGTCGGCAGTGACCCGTGTTCGAGAACCGAGAGCGCGCCCGGCTGAACCCTCAGAAATCCGTGGCGAGTGGGTCGACGCGCGGGCCGCCGCGAAGCATCTCGGCATCCAGGTTCGCTCGCTGTACGCCTACGTCAGCCGCGGTCAGATTCGCAGCACGCCAGGCGAGTCGGGCCGGCCGCGCCTGTACGCGCTCGCGGATCTCGAGCGGCTTCGCGTGCGCCGCGATGCGCGCGCGGGACACGGTGCGGTCGCGGCGGGTGCGCTGCGCTGGGGCGAGCCGGTGCTCGACTCGGCGATCACCGCGATCACGATGCGTGGTCCCGCATATCGCGGTCACCTCGCGATCGATCTGACCAGCCGTTCCTACGAGCAGGTGGCCGAGCTGCTGTGGACCGGAGAGCTCGGGGACACGCGTCCGTCGTGGCCGCGGCTCGCGATCCCCGTCGCCGCGCTCGCGAAGATCGTGGGCGATCACGCGCGTCCGCTCGACGTGATGCCGCTGGTGGTGCAGCTCGCCTCTCTCGCGGAGCGGCCGCGTGATGCAGTCGCGTGTGGTCGCGTGTTGATCCCGCTGCTCGCCGCATCGCTCGCGTCGCCGTTCTCGGCGGCTGCATTCACACGCGCGCTGTCCGCGCCGAGCGTCGCGCGAATCGCGACGCGGGCGCTCGACCTCGACGAGGAGCACGCGCGGGCGCTCGACTGCGCGCTCGTGCTGCTCGCGGATCACGAGCTCAACGCGTCGAGCTTCGCGGCGCGCGTGGCTGCCTCGACAAATGCAGATCCGTACGCGTGCGTGACGGCGGCGCTCGCGACGGTGTCCGGCTCCAAGCATGGCAGCGCCTCGGAGGACGTCGCGCGATTCGCGGATCGTCTATCGCTGGAGCGCGTGCGCGCGGAGCTGCGATCGCTCAAGAAGCGCGGCGCGTCGCTCCCGGGGTTCGGGCATCCGCTGTACGCGCAGGGCGATCCGCGGACGTCACCGCTGCTCGATGCGACCGCGCGCGTGATCGAGCGAACCGGCGGGACGAGGCGCTCGAAGATCATCCTCGCGATCATCGCGGCGACGGATGCCGAGCCGTCCGTCGACGTCGCACTCGCGGCACTCGTGGCCGCGCTCGATCTCCATCCGTCGACCGCGAGCGGACTGTTCGCCGTGGCTCGCTGCGCGGGGTGGCTGGCGCACGCCCTCGAGCAGCGCGAGGCCGGCTACTTGCTGCGTCCGCGTGCCCGCTACATCGGCCGGCCGATCGATCTGCCAGGCTCGTGACACCTTCGTCCGCGCACGATGTCTAGCGTGTCGCGAGCTCTCGCTTCACGCGGGCTTCCCAGAGCGGCTCTTTCATCGCTTCCTTGAAGAAGCCGAAGTGCCCGATGCGCGAGACACCGACCTCGTCGGGATCGAGCCGGCTCATCACGCGCGGTGCGCTCGTGAAGAAGCTATGGATCGACGCGATGTTTCGCTCCGACATCATCTCGTCGTCGGTGAACGAGAGCGCGGTGATCGGTGTGGTCACGCTCGCGAACAGGTCGCGTACGTGCTCGCCATCGCCGACAGCGTACTCGGGGTCCATGCACCACTTCTTCCACTGGCGAAGTACGTTGCGCGGAAGATCGCCGACCATGCGGAGCGCCTTGCCCGGGAAGTAGCCAAACAGCGGCGTCGCGATCGGTGCCGCCACGAACCAGAACAGCCATACCTTGCGACGTAGTGGCGCGGCGTTCTCCTTCCAGTAGCCGCTACCGGTGGCGACGGTGATCACCTTCGCGACGTTTGTCCGGTCCTTCACGAACGGAACGATCTGCCCGCCGAGGCTGTGACCGATCCAGGTGATCGGAAGGCCCGGCGCACGAGTGGCGAGGGCGGAGAGCACGGCCTGCGTGTCCTGCTCGGCCCACGTGAGGATGTCGGCGTCGACCGCGCGGAGCGGCCCGCGTCGCGAAGCGCCGACGCCGCGATAGTCGAACGTGGCGACGTAGAACCCGGACTCGACGAGCCAGTTCGCGAACGCTGCGTAGAACGACTGGGGAACACCCATCGCCGGCGCGATCAGCACAGCACCGCGTGTGTGGGCCGCAGGCGGAATGTAGAAGCGGGTGGCGATCGGCGTGTGATCAGCGGCGTTCACATCCACGTCTTCGACCATCGGGCGTCCGGTCAGATCGAGGTGTGTACCGTTGAGAGCTGCGGTGACAGTGGCCATGCTGCTACGATGGCCGTATCGATTGTCGGGATAAAGCACGACTTCGACAAGTAATCATTGCATGGCCCGCAAGAATCACCCTGCATCTCGATTTGCCTTCGACGAACTCGCGGCCGCGGAGATCTTTCTCCAGGTCGTCCGTGCGAATAGCTTCTCGACGGCGGCCAAAGTCCTGGGCAAGTCGACATCGAGCTTGTCGCGCGCGGTCGCGGAGCTCGAGCGTCAACTCGGCGCGCAGCTGATCGCTCGCACGACGCGCCGCTTGCACATGACGGAGGCCGGCACGTTGTACGCGTCGCACGCGGAGGCGCTGCTCGCGTGGCAACGTGCGGGTCACGACGCGATCGCCGAGCTGACAGGTGGCGTGCCGCGCGGTCACCTGCGTGTCTCGATGCCGGTGTCCGTGGGCGAGCGCTTGCTCGGTCCGCACATGCCCGAGTTCCGCAAGCGCTATCCCGAGCTGCGGCTCGAGCTGGATCTCTCGGATCGCAACGTGGCGCTCGTGCAAGGCGGCTTCGATCTCGCGATCCGCGTCGGTCGCCAGCACGACTCGTCCTTGCGCGCACAGATGATCGGCAAGGTTCCCTCGCGTCTCGTCGCGAGCCCCAAGTACGTCGCGAAGCACGGCGAGCCCGAGCGCCCCGAGGATCTGCACGAGCACGCGTGCATCACGCTCGGTGTGGTCGCGGGCGCCATCGAGTGGGCGTTTCATCGACGCGGTGCACGCCCGAAGCGCATCGCGATCGATGGCATCGTTCACACGACGAGCCCCACGTTGGCGCAGCAGCTCGCGGTCTCGGGCATCGGTGTCGCGCGGTTGATCGAGTGGGTGATCCGCGAGGATCTGCGCAAAGGCGATCTCGTCGAGGTGATGTCGGACTACACCTGCGACGACCCCGCGGACGGAGGCGTCCCGGTGTGGGTGGTCTACGCGCAGACGTCGAGCGCCACGCCGCCACTCAAGTCGCGCGTGTTCGTCGACATGGTGAAGGACGTCATGGCGCGCGAGGTGCTCGCCCCGATCCTGCCGGCGCGTCGTCGCTCGTGAGCCGAGGCTTCCGAACGACGGCCGGCGCTATCTCACTCGGTCAACTCCCACATCGCGAGGAGGCGCTGCGACGACGGCCACTCCATGGTCATCACGATCAGCGTCGCGTCGTCCTCGAGGACGGGTGCGGGCAAACACACGACCGCGCTGACCGAGTCGTTCGGGTTCTCCTCGCGCACCTTGATCATCCTCGACGCGGCAGGGTGCGGCCACGGCGCTTTCCCACGGAGGCCATCTCCGCGCAGCGCGAGCACCGCGTAGCGCGCGCCACCGAGCTTCTGCCGATAGCTCGCCACCTTCTCGGCCTCGTCGCGCGCGTCGATGTCGGTCTCCTCGACCACGAAGCACAGCGTGGTCTGGACCATGCCGATGATCTTCACGCGCGTGCTCGACGTGACCGGCGCTGGCTTGGCCTCCGTGCCGATGGTGCTGTCGGGATCCGTGACCTCGCTCGCGAGCTCTTGTCGCGACACCGTGCCGACGCGATGCGGATTGGCGCGCAACACGTCTGCGGCCTCGTGCGCTTCCATCAGCGGCGCGGGGCACCCGGCCAGCGCGAGCAGCATCGTGAACGCAGCGCGAGAGCTCATGCCTGCGGGTGGCTACTCGTCGGCTTCTTCTTCGCCTTCGCGACGCTTCTCGTTGTTGGAATCTTCGTCGAGGCCGAGGCGGCGGATCATCTTGTAGATCGACATGCGCTCGATGCCGGCCGCGCGTGCCGCCGCCGAGATGTTGTTGTCGTGTGCCTCGAGCAGCGCTTGCAGATAGCGGCGATCGAACTCGTCGACGAGCTGCTGCTTCGCCACCTTGAACGGCACGTCGATGTCGACTTCGCCGAACGAGCCTTCCTTCTTGGGCGGCGCCTCGAAGCCGAGCTGCGGATGGTTGGGCAGTAGCGCTGCGCGCTCGACAGCGTTGCGCAGCTCGCGGACGTTGCCGGGCCACGAGTGACGCTGCGCGCGGGCGATGAAGTCATCCGGCAGCCGCGGATCCACGTGTGTGCTCGCGAGCTGACGAAGGAAGTGCTCGACAAGCAACGGGATGTCATCGCGTCGTTCGCGCAGCGACGGCACCGCGAGCTTGGCCACCGAGAGGCGATAGAAGAGGTCCGAGCGGAACGTTCCGCGGTTCACTTCCGCCGCGAGGTCGCGGTTCGTGGCGGCGATGATGCGCACGTCGCACGCGACGACCTTGGTGGAGCCGATGCGGCGCACCTTGCGCGTCTCGACAGCGCGCAGGAGCTTGCTCTGCACGTCGAGTGGGAGCTCGCCGATCTCGTCGAGGAACAGCGTGCCGCCGTGCGCGGCCTCGAACACGCCGGTGGTCTGCTTGCCGGCGCCGGTGAACGCGCCGTGCTCGTGGCCGAAGATCTGATCCTCGAACAGCTGCTCGGGGATCGCGGAGCAGTCGAGGACCACGAACGGACCATCGCGACGCGGCGAGCACTGGTGGATCGCGTCGGCGACGCCTTCCTTGCCAGCGCCCGTCTCGCCCTGGATCAGCACCGTGGCGTCGGACTGCGCGAAGCGATTGATCAGCTCGAACAGATGGCGCATCGCTGCGCTGCCGCCGATGAGGCCGTGCAGTCGCGACTCGTGCCACAGCGGAACCTGCACGCTCTCGTCGAGCGGATCGAAGACGACCGCGCTCTTTCCGATCTGGATCGTGGCGCCCGGCGGAATGAATCCGTCGACGATGCGCACACCTTTGACGTGCGTGCCGTTCGTGGAGCCGAGGTCACGAATGCGATAGCCGTCTGCTTGCAGCCGGAGCTCGCAGTGCAGACCGGACACTTTCGGATCCGTGAGGTTCAGGTCCGCGCCCGTGCGGCCGATCATGATGGTCGGCTGCGCGAGCTCGATGACCTTGCCTTGATCGGCGCCTGCGACGACTTCCAGGCGGCACCGACGAACATTGACCGTACGGGGGAGGCCCTGGAACGACGTCACCCAGGTCGGGGTCTCTAGATCTCCAGACACGCGTGGACTCGACGTTACCATGGGATTACCTGGCGGCGGTCTTCTGGGGAGCGCGCGCCTGCTCGACGTCGTAGAGGCTGACGCGGCCGTTCGAGGCGACCTTGATCTGGTCCTCGGTGAGCTTGCTGTCGTCGAGGTCGGCGGTGACGATGACGAAGTTGAGCGGCGGCTCGAGCTCGTTCGAGATCTCGGTGATCGTCGCGAGCACGGGGCGCTGCTCGCCTTCGATCTTGAACGAGATGCGATCGCCGAGCTTCACGAGATCCTTGTGGTCGCGATCGACCTTGAACAGGATGAGGAGATCCGACGTGTCGAACACGTGGGCGATCGGCGTGCCGCGCTGCGCGAGACCACCGTCGCGAACCTTGATGCGCGTGACGACGCCGTCGATCGGAGCCTTCACCTGCGTCGCTTCGATCTGCGCTTGGATCTGCGACACCGCGAACATCGCCGCCTTGTAGCGACCACCGGCACCGCCGGCGCCGCCTTGCGCGGCCTGCAGTCCGTACTGCGCTTCGCGAACCGCGTTGCGGGGCGCCGCGCCGTTCTTCATGAGGATGCTCTCGGTGCGGAGCTTCGCGGCGGCCGCCTTGGCCTGCGCGGCCTGCGCACCTGCATCGCCCGCGGCGGCCGCGGCTTGCGCCTTGGCTTGTGCGAGGTCCGTCTTCAGCTTGTCGTCGTCGAGAACGGCGAGGAGCTCGCCGGCCTTGACCTTCTTGCCGACGGTCATGCGCAGGTCTTCGATCTTCGCGTCGACCTCGGAGATGATGACCTTGTTCTTGCGCGTCGACACGACGCCCGCGAACGTGGGCAGCTCCTCCACCGGCTCCGGCGCTGCTTCGACTTGCGCCGACGCGGGATCAGGCTCGGGCGGCTTGCCGCTTGCCGTGCACGCTCCGAGAAGGAGCAGTGGCAGAAGGAGCGGACGAAGCGGACGGAGCAGCAGCGAAGGCGTGTTCATAGGGCATCTCCACGGGGCCGTTTTGCGAGGCGCGAACGAGTTGTGAATAGAGACCGTTGTTGGCGAGCAGCTGGTCGTGAGTTCCCTGCTCGACGACGCGACCCTTGTCCATGACGACGATGAGGTCGGAGTTGCGGACCGTCGACAGACGGTGAGCGACGGTGATGCGCGTGCAGCGTTGCTTCTCGAGGTTCGCGATGACCTTCTTCTCGGTCGAGTTGTCGAGCGCGGACGTCGCCTCGTCGAGGAGCATCACGCTCGGGTTGCGGATGACGGCGCGGGCGATCGCGACGCGTTGGCGCTGACCACCGGACAGCGAGCCGCCGCCATCCGACACGACCGTGTCGTAGTTCATCGGCATCTGGATGATGTCGTCGTGCAAGCACGAGACCTTGCACGCGGCCGAGATGCGATCGAGCGCGGCGCCCGGTGCGGTCAGCGCGACGTTCTCGCGGAGCGTGCCGCCGAAGATGAACGGGTGCTGCGGGACGATGCCGATCTGCTGGCGGATCGAGCGGAGGTCCATGTCCTTGAGCGGACGCTGGTCGTACTGGATCTCGCCAGCGACGGGCTGATAGAGGCCAGCGATGAGGTTCAGCAGCGTCGACTTGCCCGAGCCCGACGGACCGACGAACGCGACGGCCATGCCGGGCTGGATGTCGAGGTTGACGTCCTGCACGACCAGCGGAGCCTGCTCGCCGTACTTGAAGTTGACGTTGCGGAGCGAGATGCCACCGCGCAGGCGATGCGGCTGCGCGGCCGTGTCGCGGTCCTGCTCGAGCTTGGTCTGGAGCACGTCGTCGATGCGGTCCATGTGACCCTTCACGAGCTGCAGCTCGAGCGCCGAGCCGACGAGCGCGGAGAGCGGTCCGAACAGCGACGTCGCGAGCGAGTTCATCGCGAGCATCGATCCCATCGTCATCTTGTCCTCCATGACCGCGCTCGCGCCGATCGTGAGGATCAGCAGCGGGCCGAGGCTCGCGATGCCACCGCGGATGCTGTCGACCCACGCCGACGCACGCGCGCGCTGCATCTTGATGTTGAGCTCCTCGGTGTAGAGGTTGCTCCACTTCTCGACACCCATGCGCTCCGCGCCGGCGCACTTGAGCGTCTCCATGCCGCCGAGCATCTGCACCATGTACGAGTGCGCCTTGGCCTGCTTGTCGAGGTCCGCCGCGAGCAGGCGCTGGAACGTGGGGCGCGCCGCGAGGAACACGACCGCCTCGGCCGCCGACATCGCGATCGTGATGAAGCCGAGCGTCGCGTTGACGTAGAAGATGATGATCGCGTAGAGCAGCACGAACGCGCCGTCGATGAACGCGGACATCGACTTGCTCGTGACGATCTCGCGAACCGTGCCGTTCGAGTCGACGCGCATCATCAGGTCGCCCGTCGAGCGGCGCTGGAAGAAGCTGAACGGCAGCGAGACCATGTGGTCCAAGAAGCCGAGCGTCATCTTCGTATCGAGCGCGATGCGCAGGTGCAGCATCAGATACATGCGCACGATCTCGGAGAGGAGATTGAAGATCGTCATGCCTCCGATCGCCGCGAGGCACACGTACAAGAGGTGATAGTCGGTGCGCGGAACGACGCGGTCGATGATCATGCCGGTCATCAGCGGCATCGCGAGCGCCACCAAGCGCAACACGAGCGACACCATGATGATGCGCGAGAACAGGCCCTTCTCGGACATGAGCTCGTTCCAGTAGCGAACGAGGCGGCCCTTCTCGGCCGTCTTCTTCGTGAAGCGATCGGTCACCGTCAGCTCGATCGCGACGCCCGTGAAGTACTTGCCGAACTGGTCGAGCGGCACGTCACGCGGACCCGTCGCGGGATCGACGATGCGAACCGCCGGCTTGCCGTTCGACTTCACCAGCTTGTCGAACACGACGAAGTGGTTGAACTCCCAGTGCAGGATCGTGGCGGGCTTCAGCAGCTTGAGCTGGCTGATGTCCACCTTGATGCCGCGGCCCTGAAAGCCATAGCGCTCGGCGGTGTCGAGGATGGCCTTCGCCGACACGCCATCGCGACCGATGCCCATCGCCTCGCGAACCTCGGCGAGCTTGGACTCGCGACCGTGATACGCCATCACCATGCAGAGCGAGGCGGCGCCGCAGTCGGTCCACTCGAGCTGCTGGACGAAGGGCACGGCCTTCCCTTGCGGGATGAAGCCGAGCTTCTTCAGGGCGGGCCAGGACTCGACGATGCTTTTCTTGGTGGCCATGGGGAGTGGTGTTCCCTTCAGGTCGATTGCGGGGGCAGCGGGCGGGCGAACCTCCTTTGTTCACGGGGTGTGCCGGCTCCCCTGCGCGGTTTGTGCACGTGGATACCGGCGGTTACGAATGCAGCCATTGGGATGCGCCTACCGGGATTGCGTTCCCGAGTAGACAACCAACGGCCCCCACCCGAGCTGCACCCGACGAGCTCGACTCGCCGAGAGCTCGATCACAGCTCGCACGCAGCTCGCACGAATTCTGGGTCACAAAAGGGAAGGTCTTGGTCCAGAAATCCCCTGCGGTCCCAATATCTTACATCTTGACGTCGAGGGCGGCCTGGCCCGAACATGGAGGTCTCGATGCGCTTCCTAACCCTTCGGTCGACGGTCGCTCCCTCCCTATTGTTGCTTGCCGCGGGTTGCGGTTCGGTTCGCGAGAACAACGACGACGCGGGTCCTGGCGACGCAGGTGGAAGTGCGGACGCGATGCCCGACGCGCCACCTGCAGGATTTCCGATCAACGCGACGTCGGCGGGAACGGTGGACGAGAACGGCACGCTCGATCTCATGGGGCGACTCGTCACCGCGGACATGGACAACACCGCGAGCCAGCTGACGTACACGCTCCGCTCGCTTCCGGTCGATGGCTCGATTCGTCTCGATGGGACTCCGCTGGCAGTCGGCGCGACGTTCACGCAACAAGACGTGAACGACAGCAAGGTCACCTACGTTCACAACGGCGCCGAGAACCCCGCGGATGGTTTTGCGTGGGACCTCACCGATGGCGAGCACCAGATTCCGGCGACCGGAACGATCAACTTCGCGATCACGGTGAACAACATCAACGACGCGCCCACGATCGTGAACAATCCGGTGACGACGCTCGCCGAGGGCAGCAGTGAAGTTCTGACCCCCGCACGGCTCATGGCGGCGGATGCGGAAGGCAGCCCGCTCACCTTCACGTTGCTCGCGCAGACACGCGGTGCACTGCAAAAGAAGGTCGGCAACAGTTTCACGAACCTCGCGATCAACGGAACGTTCACACAGCAGGACATCGTCGATGGCAACATGCGCTTCGTCGATCCTGGAACCGATGACGCGAACCTCGCGGCGCAGAACAACACGACGGCGTCGTTCTCGTGGAGCGTGGCGGATCCCGACGGCGGTGTGAATCCAGCGGTTGGATCGAACATCACGAACTTCACGATCACGCCCGTCGACGATCCTGTCGCGTTTACGTGGAAGCCGAGCCTGTGCTTCGGAGTTGGGGCCACGGCTCCAGCCAATCCGCTTCAAGCCATCTCCGATCCCGATACGCCGATGTCGCAGTATCAGATCTGCATCGTCGCGTTGACGCCGGGCAAAGGAACGAATGGAACGACGGAGGACGCAAATCTGACTCCGCAGATCCGGAACGGCGCGACAAACATGACCGTGAATAGCTGCGCTCCAGCGCTTACTACGACGAACATCACGGCCACGGCCGGGTTCGCGAACTATCCAGCAAACGTCCCCGTCATCACGTGGAGGTTGTTGAAGAATGGAACGCAGGTTGGAACCAACAACGTCGTGTCGTTGCCTGCTTGTCCTTGAGTGGTCGATCGACTTCATCCCACACCGCTGCCGCTGCCGACCAGCATCGTCGAGCGTGCGTGGAGCGAGTTAGCTAGAAGACCAGAGCTAGCGTGCTCGGACGCTTGGAGTGAGGCGTGTCGTGGTTGGTGGCAGGACGCGTCGGATGCTCGTCTCCGAGAGTTCACGCGACTGTCGTTGTTCCTCGACGAGGAGGCTGCAGCGGCATGGCGCACGGCAACGCTCGACGAGAAGGCGCTGATCAAGGCGCAGCGACACATCGTCGCCGCGCGTGCAGGTGTGGAGAGACAAACGGCGAGCCGGTTACTCGCGACGGGCTTCCGCACCAACACCGTGATCGCCACGTACCGAGATGGCTGGAGCACGGAGTACATGGCTGCTTCCGATGTGGCGGCGCACACCGCGCGACTCGGTCGTCAGTACGAGGAGCTACCGGCGCACCCATTCGTTCGTGCCGCGTGGCTTCTCCAGGCAGTGGGAGCTATTCACCCATTCCGCGACTCGAACGGCGGCACGGCACGCTTCCTCAGCTCGATCGCTCTCGCCCGCGCGTTCCTTCCGCCATTCGCGATCACCGCTGCACAGCGCGAAGGCTCGTACATCGCGGCACTGATGCATGCGAACCGAAACCGGCTAGGACCGCTGGTAGAGATCGTCTACGGCTCCATGCAGCAGACCGTCGCCGACCTCCTTCTGGGGCAGGCTTGTCATCCTGATCGCTGGACAGAGCTTTCCCGTCGACGAGCCGAGCGCTGGACGGACATTCTGAGCACCGCATGGCGAACAGCCCTCGGTGCGTCCGCGACGATCGCTGACGTCACACGCGATGCGATCGTCGCACGCGTTGTCCGTGGTGGAACTCGTCTGCCACTCTCACCCGAGGCCCACACCGTGGAGTGGCATTCGGTTGATCCGCTCTCCGTGAGGCTCGATGTGGCGATCACACCCGTACGTGGCGGACCTGAGAGCTGGCTTTGCGTGGGTCTCGAGTCGAGTGTCGATCTGGACCAGCACGTCGCGAACCAAGACGAGATGAGCACGCGCAACTTCGTTGCCCCGAGTAACGAGCCTGACGGTGTTGCGGACGAGCGCTTTGCAGCGTGGTGCACACAGCGAATCTCACTCTTCGTGCGAGGTATCGCGGAATGGCTCTAGTGGAGCCAACCTTGACAGCGCGTCTTCGCTTGTTTCTCGACGATGTGCGTAACCGCCTCGACGACCAGCAACGCAACGCCATCGAGATCTGGGAGCAGACGCGACCGCTGGACTCCTCCGTGTTGGCGCACTTACGCGTATCGCTCGACCCTCAGCAACTCGAGCGAATGGGACGACGTCTGGTGGAACGGGCCGGAGGTGTGTTTCAGCCGATCGTAGGCGCGAACGACATCGCCACGGTCGTCATGGACGGACGTGAGCGCCCGGCGGTCGCTAGCACGATGCTATGGCGTTCACTCGCGCCAGCCCACCATGCGCTCGCATCACATCTGATCCAGATCGTTCGAGAACGCGCAGCGCTGCCACCACTTCGACGTGTCATCGAGACAGCCGAGCTCGCCCATGTCGGTCCCGCGATCGTGACCTGGTTCGCGGATCGGCAGCTCGAGGACGCGTGTGTCTGGATGGAGAACATCCCACCTCCAGTTGCCGGCACTCTTATCGAGACGAAGACCGTGATCGAGGCGAGACGTGCCCATGCCTTGCAGGTTCCGGTCGATTCGCTCGTTCCATTCGTGCGGCGGGCTGCCAGCTTCCTGCTTCAGTTGTCGACGAGAGCTGTCGACCCGGTAGGGCTGGCGCTTGGCTCGGACGCGCAGCTGGACACCAACCCGACGATCGAACGCAGGATGGAGATCGCGCGATGGGCGCGCTCTGCGGGACACACGATCTGCGTACGCGGTCAGATGCTCGCACTGACGATTCCCCTGCGATCTACAGCGCCGCATACCCTGCAGCTGATCGCCGCCGAGCCCGGTCACGGTGCATGCGGTGGAGTTGCATTCCTGCTTCGGTTGCTGGCCGTGGAGGTTCCACAACTCTCTGCTGCGCCGACGATGCTGTGTCTTCCCGACGAAGAGATCGAAGAACGAGGCGCCCGTTTCGAGCGATGGCTCAGCGTCGCGTATCCGCAGGCGACGCAGGCGTGGAGGATGTGGTGCTAGACGCGCTGGTCGCATTTCAAACCGCGCTAGCCGCAACGCTGTCGCCTCGGCAGCTCCAACTGCGCGAGGAGCGCGAAGCTGCACGCTTGGGCGTCTCGGTGAATGAGTGGCGGGACATTCGAGCGACACCCGTCAGCGTCGAGCTCCTACGACTGATTCATATCGCGATCACTGGTCGCGCAACCGGGGTGCGCCGCGCGAACGAACACGGCGAATGGGAAGTGGTACCGCCCAAACCGGGTCACCTGCGAAGTCGACCGCAGGCGTTCCGCATCGGGGAGCACGTAGAGGCCGCGTGGGATCATCCGACACTCAGGAAGCGCATCGCGGAGCTCTTGCGGTCCAACGCGATCGAAGCGGAACGGCCCCTGTACGCCGTCTCCCGACTCATCTGGAGCCTCCTGCGAGCACAACCGTTTCTCGGATCGAACGAACGGGTGGCGCTTCTGCTCGCAGCGCGTGTGTTGAATGCAGCGGGGTGGCCGGCGCCTGACATCGAGGCGATCGAAGCCGACGACGAGCTCGCAGTGGCGGCAGCAGCACCGAACCACGAGTTGCTCGTGGTCGTGCTCGAGCGCGCTATGGCGCAAGAGATGCTCGCGTTCGCGGAGTGGCTTCCGTTGGCTCGCGAGCCAGGCCGATGGTCGCTACACGACGAACAGCAAGCAGCGGCTGCTGCGCGCTCTCGTGTCACACAGGTGCAGACAGACATGCTCGTCGACGCGACGAACGACATCGCAGACCTGCTCGAGCCAATGCTCGCAAAGCACTTCGCGCTCGGACCTCGAATCGTCACCACTCTCACGAGTGAGCCGGAGCGACTCGAAGCCGCGGTCACGGCTGCGCGAAGCGGGCGCTATCTGTGCCCACAGTGTCCGATCGTGCGGTGTTGTTGGCCCGTAGAAGCGGGCCACGGACTTGTCGTCCGGCTGGTTGCTGGAGCTGCGGGGCGTGCACTAGCAGGTGCGGCAGCGATCCATCTCGCGATCGACATTACGTCCGTGCCTGCTTCCAACGCACCAGCGACGCTGCTCGTTCCGAACGAGAGCTCGAGCGCACGACAAGAGCGCATCCAGTCGTGGCTTCGATACGCGATTCCTCGCGCCCTCGCGTACTGTCCGCTGCTCTTACCGAAACTCGGCTGATGACTACAGACACGAATCGCTAGATTCGCTAGCATCGAGCACGCGGAAGCGATACGTGGCTGCAGCCGTTCCTTCGAGAACGCCAGAGAAGTGGTGATCCTCGGTGAGGATCACCATCCCCGAAGCATCGAACGACTGGATCAGCGGCGTGGCACTCTGACACGACTCGATGCAGAAGTTCGGCGCGGCACAGACGCCGGCTTGTCGGAACGCGCGTCCTGCGGTCGTGAGCAGCATGCCCTCGTTCGCTTCCAGCAAGACGTTCACCGCATTCCGGTTCGTGTTCTTCGCGTTGTACGGAGTGCCCAACGTTCCTGCCGTGTAGGTCGCGTCCGCGATCGTCAGGTTCCCGCTCGGGTTGCTGACCGTGCCGACCACGGTCACGTTGCGGCCGCTGGTCATCATCGCGTCGCCGTTGGCGGTGGTCGAAGCGACCGTGATGCCGCGGTTCGCGTTACCAGCGGCATTGCCGTCCACTTCCTGAACCCAGAATCGATCATTCGTCTTGCCGGTGAGGCGTACGTTGGTCGTGATTCGCACACGCGTGCCGACGGCGATCGGGGTGGTCCGAATCGCGAGAATCGTCGTGTTCAGAGGAGCGACCGTCCACCCGGTGGAGACCGTCGGCCCGACATTGCCGAACTGGTCGATCGCTCGAACCTCCAACGTGTAGGCCTGGTCCTGAAGGCCCGTGCGGTTGAAGTTTGCACATGCGGTGAAGTTCGCTTGACCGGTGAACTTGCACTCGAACGAGAACGGCGCCGGTTCGTTGGCCGGGACGATGTTGAACGTGATCGCGACGCTGGTGACGTTGATCGTCGAACCGTTCGTGGGAGCGCCGCTGAACGTGAGCGAGGGTCCTTGATCATCCACGGTGAACATCGCGACCGCAGGCGGTCCCGCCACACCCTGCGTGTTCGTGCCGATCACCGTGAACATGTGGGGCGTCGCGCTCGTGAGGTTCGAGAACTCTCGGCCCGAGGTGCAGTTCTGGATCACGGGTTGATTGTCGAGCTGGCACGTCACGACGGTGTTCGCGTCGGTGGTGAAGTTCAGCGTCACGCTCGTTCCCACCGTGCTGGCTGCCGCTGGCGACGTGATCGTCACCGTGGGGCCTGGAACGCTCGTGAAGTCGTGCTCGACGGGCGTGGGATCGGTGTTACCGGCTGCATCGCGTGCGGCCGCGCGAAACACGTGCGCGCCGGGCGTCAGGTTCGTCACCGTCGTCGTCTCCTCGCACGGCTCGAGCGTCGTCGAGTCGACCGCGCACGAGAACGTGCTGTCCGGTTCGCTCGACGCGATCGTGAACGTCGCTGACGTGCCCGTGACCGTTGGAGCCAACGTCAACGTGGTTTCGGGCGGCGTCGTATCGGTGCTGCTCCCGCTGCCATCACTGCCTTCGTTCGCGTCCGGTGTCGCCGTTACGGATCCACACGCAGCAGCGAGAGCGATGCTCGCTACAAGACAACCCATTCTCATGGCACCAGCATACGCGGAGACGACCGCCGAAATGCCGAGCCGGCGCGTGTCGGGCCTCACACGTTCGTCTTCCGTGGTCCGGGGTAGGAGCCTGTATTCCACTGAGGCTGCCCTGAGCGGCACGCGCGTCAGTCGACGAGGTACTTCTCGAGCGCCGGGATGAGCGTGACGAGGAACGGCTTCTCGTTGATCAGCACGTCGACCTTGGCGCTCATGCCGTGGTGGTAGTAGAGCGTCTGGTTCTGTGACTTGAAGGTGCGCGAGGGCATCTTGGCTTTGACGATGTTGTACGAGCCGGGCGCGAGCTTGAACATGCCGGCGAGCGTGGGCGAGAGGTACTTCGCGACCGCTTCGGGCGCGATGCCTTCGTTCCCCACGTAGGTGATCGTGGCGGTCTCCGGGGACTTCGTGTAGCCCGCGAGGTTGACCTTCATGTTCATGCCTTTGTGCAGGCGCGGGCGATCGCTGGCGAGAAGGAACGTCGTGACCGTGACCTCGGAGTCCTCGGGGAGAATCGTGACGATCGGATCACCGGCGGAGAGTGGCTCGCCGAGGCGCGCGCGGATGTCGGAGACGACGCCGTCGTGCGGCGCGCGGATCGTCTTCTGTTCGATCCGCTTCTTCATCGCTTCGACCTTCTGCGCGGCCGCGATGAGGTTCTTCTTGTTGTTCTCGTCGGTCTGGTCGAAGAGGTACGTGGAGACGAAGGCATCTTCTTCGCGTTGCGCGGACTCGAGCTCGTCTTGCTCTGCTTTCGAGTTGAGCTTGAGGATGACCGCGCCCTTCTTGACCGCCGTGTTTGCGACGACGTTCAACTCGGCGACGTTGCCGGGGATCGCGGAGGTGACCGGCGTGCCATCGATGACCATCACGGCTTGGCCCGTCGCGTAGGTCGGCACTTTGATGAAGGCGCAGAAGACGAGGGCGATCGCGATCGCCGCGAGGAGGAACGGATACGTGCGGCGCACCCAGCCGGGCGAGAGGTGGACGAGGACGCCTTCGTTGCCGCGCGTGCGGTGCGCTTCGAGAGCTTCGCCGCGGTAGAGCGAGCCCTTGTCCGCTTGGATCTCGGACTGCTTCTGCAGGTGCGCGACCGCGAGGTGGTGGAGGATCGCGGCGGCTTCGCGGATGAAGCCGAGCGCGGCGATCTGCTCGAGCGGGTGATAGCCCGGGTTGCGCGGGTTGCGCTGGAGGATGATGACGCCGACCGTCTCCGAGGTCGTCACGATCGGGATCAGCGCGGTGTGCGACATGACCAGCGCGCGGCGAACTTGCGCGCACGCGACGATCGGGTTCGTGTCTTGCGGCATCTCGTCGTCGGGACCGAGCGTCCACAGACCGTCTTGCCCGGGATAGATGATGGTGCACGCGAGCGACGAGGTCATCTCGAGGAGCGCATCGCGGACCACGCGATCGGCCGTCGGCAGATCGTTCTGCAGCGCGAGCCGGCGGATCCAGCTGTAGATGGTGGTGGCCATCTCGGGCGGAACCGGAACCGTCAGCGGATCGATCATGCCGGGCGGCATCGCGTCGCCCGCCGGCGCACCGTCCGCCGGCGCACCGTCCGCTGCGGCGGCAGGGGAGGGCGCCGGTGCAGCGGGAGGCGGCGGAAGCTTCGGCGCCGACTGCTTCGAGGAGGTCGACTGCGAAGAAGACGAGGACGACGACGAGGACGAAGACGAGGACGACGAGCGCGACCTGCTCTTCGACGACGACCTCGACGCCGACGTTGGCTCCGATGGGAGCGGCGCGGGCGCAGCCGACTGGGTGATGGCGGGCGCGACGGGCGCGGCCGATGCGGACGATGCCTCGCGCTTGCTCGACGACGGCGACACGCTCGACGAGCTCGAGCGCTCACGCTTGCTCGACGACGACGGCGACGCGTGCTCGCGGCTGCTCGACGACGACGACGAGTGCTCGCGCCGGCTCGACGACGACGCGTGCTCGCGGCTGCTCGACGACGACGACGCGTGCTCGCGACTGCTCGACGAAGACGAGTGCTCGCGCTTGCTCGCAGGGCTGCCCGCGCGCGTCATCGACGGAGCCGACTGCGACCGCGACGCCGACTGCGAGGCGGTTCCCGCGCTGGATGCTGCGCGGCGCTCGTCGGCTCTGCCAGGCGCGATCAGTTTCGGTTGCGGGTACGCGCTGGGCGGCGCGACGTCATGGACGATCGGCGCAGCATCGCGCTTCTCGGCCTTGCCCGGCGCGATCAGTTTCGGTTGCGGGTAGACGCTGGGCGGCGCGACGTCATGGATGATCGGCGCCGCGCCGCGCTCCGGCTTCGCGAGCTTCTCGGCCTTGCTCGGCGCGATCAGTTTCGGCGCGGGATAGAGCGAGGGCGGCGCGACGTCCACGAACGGCTTCGCGGGGACCGGCTTGGGGCCGCTGCCTTCCGCGCGACCGGCGAACGGAGCGGGCGCGATCTTCGCGGTGCTCTTCGATGCGGAGTAGGCGGATGCAGACGCGGAGCGCGAGTACGGATCGTGTGCAGAGAACGGCTCTGGCGTGGCGCGGGGAGCGCGTGTGCGGGGGAGGTCCTCGACCGTCTCGCGAAACTCGGCGACCTCGGCCCGGTACGCGTGCGACGAACGCTCGGTGTACTCGCGTGCGTTCTGTTGCGACGACTGCTGCGCGTATGGCGCGAGCCCGTAGCCGGGAACACGGCGAGCTCGAGTGGAGATCTCGATATCGTTCGTGTCGAGGAACTCGGGCGCGTCATGGTGGGCCATGGTGAAAGGACATCGAGCAAGCAGCGGACCAGCGCCGATCGGCCCGGAGCATCTCGGCAACTGATGATTCCTTCGGTCGACGGAGGCTGGGGACTTGGGGGGTGAGTCCTGGATCCGTAACCCCGGGTAGCCGAGTCCTGCGGAGCGCATTCGAGATCTGCGAGGTGCGCGGCGCAGTTAGACGTGGGCATAGCGACTGCTCTACCGTCACCTCCATGACCGTTCGCAAGTGTCTCGCTTCGTTGCTCCTTACTACGATCGCGATCGCGCCTGCCGCGGCGCAGCCCGATCGAGATCGCGACGACGACGAGGACAGCGATGGTCCCGAGGCCGACTCCGCGGCTGTCTTCGATCTCGAGCGCATCATTCAGGTCTCGGTCCAACAAGCCCCCGAGTTCTCGCGCGCGAAGCTCGAGCGAGAGGTCGCGCAAGGAGCTGCCGGTGCCGCGAACGCCGACCAGCAGTGGCAGCTGCGCATGGGCGCCGAGTACAAGCGCAACTATAAAGGGTACGAAGCGGACGTCGGCCTGTTCCAACCCGTCGACACGAGCAGCCTCTCGGCGGCGCTCGGGCTCGGGCGCAACCTGCCGACCGGCGGTCGCGTGGACATCGAAGCGAGCGCGGGGCAGATCTCCAACGAGATCCTCATCCCTAGCGACGCGAGCTTCGAGGGACTCCAGGCCAAGCAGAACGGCCAGACCCTCGACGAGTTCTCCACGGTCATCCAATCGGCGCTGCGCCTGACGCTGAAACAGCCGCTCGTTCGCGGGTTTGGCCCCGACGTCGCGCTCATTACCAAGCGCCGTGCAGACCTCCAGTTCGCGATCTCTACGATCGAAGCGCAGCACAAGGCCGAGGAGATGATCCGCGACATCGTCACGGCCTACTGGGAGGTCGCCTTCGCAAACTATCAGGTCGACACGCGAAATCGCGCGGTCGAGCTCGCGGCGCAGCAAGAGAAGACCACGCGCGACGAGCTGCGCGCCGGCAAGTCGCCGCAGAGCTCGCTGAACGCGGTCCTCTACGAGACGCACATCCGCAAGGAGGCGCTGATCGCCGCGCAGCTCGATCTCGAGAAGAAGTCGATGGATCTCCGTCGGAAGGCGGGCCTGGGACTCGACCGCCGCAACTACGTCTTGCGCCCCGGCGACAAGTTCGAGATCGGTCAGGACGAGTTCGACATCGAGGAGACACTCGCACGGAGCCGCAAAGCGAACCGCAAGATGGCGTCGGTCGCCCTCCAGAAGAAGCTCGCCGATGCCGAGCTCAAGGCCGCGAAGAACGGCATCCTCCCCCAGGTCGACGCGACGCTCATGGGCGGCCTGCTCGGCACGGGTGATAACACCGGCGAGTCCATCGGGGCGCTGACCGGCTTCGAGGGATTCGAGGTCAGCGCGGGCCTGCAGGTCCAGTTCGACCTCGGCGGTGCGGCCAAGTCTAACTACGAGGCAGCCTTGGCAAAACGCCGCCGCGTGGACGTGGACCGCGAGGACCTCGAGCGCCAGATCGACGCGGAGGTCATCGCCGCGGTCAAGCAGGTGACGTTCGCCCGCGTGCGCGTGCAGCTGGCAGAGAAGGCGATCTCCATCGCGGACGGGAACTGGAAGTCCGAGCAGCTCAACTTCCAAGCCGGTAAGACCAGCAACTTCAGCGTGATGCAGCGCCAGACCGAGCTGATCGACGCCCAGCTCAAGCGCGGCCGCGCCGTAGCCGACTACCACATCTCCGTGGCGGCCCTTCAGTACCTGAGCGGCACCATCCTCGAGCAGTACCGCGTGAACGTCCGCCCCAAGTCTGCACGCAACTAGGTGGGGGCTCGGTCGGCCGGTCGCTCGGCTTTGTAAACCGAGGAACGCATCGGGGAGCTGCTCCCCACCAGGATCAACCACTGCAACCCACGGGATCCATAGACCACGGTAGACGGCACGACACTTGATCTAGGAGGGAAGCATGAAGCGGCTCACCACCCTCCTCCTCGCCCTCGCTGGTGCCACCACCATCGGTTGTGTGGCGACTGTTGGCGGAAACGAATGCCAGTCCGAGCGCTGCGCGAACGAAGAAGAAGAAGGCTCCGGCTCTGCGACGGCTCGCGACTGCGATGAAGCGAGCGTGGAGATCGTCGGCAAGACCGGCGGCAAGGACCTCACGATCACGAGCGACGCAGACTTCGCGAAGCTGCCCAAGAAGTGCTGGGCGCTCAACGGCACGCTCCGCCTTCAGGGCTCGGCCGTCACGAGCGTCGCGAAGCTCGGTGACCTCGTCGACGTCAATAACCTCGAGATCGTCGACACGCAGCTCGAGACGTTCGACTCGCTCCAGCAGGTCTCGGTGTACGGCCACGTTCGCATCACGAGCAACGCGAAGTTGCGCTCGTTCGAGCGCATCACCGCCACCAAGTGGACCGGCAACTACCCACTCACCGGCGACACCACGCAGTACATCACCATCACCGATAACGCCGAGCTGACCAACGTCAGCGGCATCAAGTACCTCAGCGCGATCGGTGCGGACCTCCAGATCGAGCGCAACGCCAAGCTCGCGTCGCTCGAGCTCATGGAGCTCCAGACCATCAACGGCTCGCTCACGATCAAAGAGAACGGCGTCACCTCGGTGAAGCTGCCCGCGCTCAAGACGGTGACGAGCATCGACGTCTCGCAGAACCCGCAGCTCACGACGTTCAGCGGCCTCGCCGCCGCGACGATCGGCAACGTCACGTTCCGTCAGAACGCGAAGCTCGCGCAGATCGGCAGCATGAGCTCGCTCAACATGATCACCGGCAACCTGATCATCGACGACAACGACACGCTCGCTGACCTCTACGGCCTGACGAGCTCGCTCCAGCGCATCGTCGGGCAGGTCAACATCTCCAACAACCAGGTCCTCACCAACCTGGGGCAGCTCTCGCGCCTCTCGCTCGGCATCGGTCTCACGGTCTCCGTCACCAACAACCCGGTGCTCGGTTACTGCAAGGCGTACGAGATCGACCGCTGCGTCAACTCCGGCACCGTCATCAACACTGGCAACGGTCCGCAGCAGTCCTGCCAGACGTGGTGCCCGTAGGCACCTTCGTCGACGCCCCCGACGAGAACCACCCGACGCTTTCTCACCACGCCCCACCCGAAAGAAGCCCAGCCATGTCGCTCACCACCTACGCCGTCCGCTTCGCCCTCGCCGCTGCAACCCTCGCCTCGTTCGCCGGCACGGCCGACGCGAAGCCGCGCCGCCTCGTGATCCTCGACTTCGACGGCCCGCGCGGGCTCGCGGACACGGGGCGCGATGAGGTCGTCCAGGTGCTCGGCGAGACGTACGACGTCGTGGCGAAGAAGCGGTGGGAAGAAGCGCGCGCGAATGCATCGCGCAAGACGGCGGGGCCGAGCGCGTGGCAGAAGGCAGCGAAGACGTCGGGTGTCGACGCGGTGATCGAGGGCTACATCTCGGACGACGGGCGCCACAAGCAGCTGACCGTGCAGGTCCGCGAGGCGACGACGGGCAACGAGATCGACAACATCACGATCCGCCTGGGGCAGAAGGGCCTCTCGACGGACAACCGCCAGAAGCTGTCCGAGGAGCTCAACGGCATCCTGCAGTACATCGAGGGTGCACCCGAGGCGCTGTCGGACTCGCTGAAGACCGTCGACACGCGCAAGCTCGTCGGCGCGAAGTCGCGCGGCGAGGACGACTACCGCTCGAGCTTCGGTGACGAGCGCCCGCGCAAGAAGGCGGCACGCGTCGAGGCCGACGACGAGGACATCGAGGAGGCGCCGCGCAAGAAGAAGCGCACCGCGTCCGTCGAGGACGAGATCGAGATCGAGGCCGAGGTCGAGAAGCCCACGAAGAAGAGGAAGAAGGACGTCGCCGCGGACATCGAGACGAAAGAGAACGCGGATCTCGTGACGCTGTTCGGCGCGACGAGCACCGAGGGACAGATCGCCGACGCGAAGGCGTCGCACGTTCCCGAAGCGACGAAGAAGTTCCGCATCGGCGCCGGCTTCTACTACGGCTCGCGCAGCTTCAACGTCCTCGCCGAGAACCAGGAAGGTCCGCAGCAGTACTCGGGCGTTCCGAGCAAGGGCCTCGAGGTCAACGCCGCGGTGTATCCGTTCCCGAAGGAGAAGTTCGACTCGGGCCTCAACGGTCTCGGCTTCACGGCCGGCATCTCGAAGTCGGCGGGCTCGTGGGTCACGTTCGACGACGGTGACGCCGTGGGCGAGTACGCGATCAGCCAGAGCTCGTACAACGTCGGCGTCCACTATCGCCACAACCTGCACAGCCTCATCACCATCGACGGTGGCGCGACGTACGGCCACTCGATCTACAAGTTCCCCGATGTCCCGATGACGTTCGAGACGCCCGACACCGACTACTCGTACTTCAGCCTCGGCGCGAAGCTCGACCTGAACATCGCCAACAAGGCGACCGTCGGGTTCGGTGGCCGCTTCATGTACATCCTCGACACCGGCGACGTGACGTCGGAGGACTTCTTCGGCCCGGGCCGCGCGTCTGGCTACGGTCTCGACGCGGACTTCGTGATCCCGCTGCCCAGGGACCTCTTCATCCGCGGCGCGCTCGCGTACGACAAGTACACGATCGAGTACGACGGCGTCGGCACCATCACCGACGAGGAAGGCGTGTACGAGTCCAACGACTCCACCGTCAACGGATCGCTCAACATCGGCATCCTGTTCTAACTCTCACCACAACGCGCTCACGCGTCATCGGGTCGGCACGCGCCGGCCCGTTGGCGGTTTCGGCGTTTGTCGTCGAGCAACGCGACGAGCTCGATCGTCTACTGGCGAACGCGATCTGGGGGCCCACCCCGGTGCTCTCGACGAGGAATCGCTCCCAGATCGTTGATCACACGATGCCCACCGCGTGGCACGACGCGTGCTCCTGAATCGATTGCCCACCACCCTCTCACCACGAGGACTCCGCCCATGTCGAAGAAGCCCACCACGAAGAATGTCCAGCCCGCCGATGCGTTTCAGTCGATCGATAGCAACGAGCTCGCGAACGTCGCCGGCGGCGCCGCGCGCGTCACGGCTCGTGGCGGCCAGGCCGACGCGCAGTTGACCGCGATGCTCACGTCGATCGGCGACTCCATCAAAGGCCTCGCGAACCAGCCCAAGGACGACGGCATGAGCCAGATGATGATGATGATGATGATGATGG
>JAEYYV010000203.1 GCA_023428295.1 Pseudomonadota bacterium | reverse complement strand
CATGGCTATCAGCTCGTCGTCGAAGACGTCAGCGTCAGCGCGTGGGCTCGGACCTGGGGACGCGCGCTCGCGGCGTTCTCGCCGGCGACGTTGGTGACGGCGATCGACCGGGAGGCGACTGCGGTCGCGGCGCTTGCCGGTGGCAGTGGCGGTGTGCTCTCGGCCCGCGATGGATCATTCATCGCGTAGGCGACGTCCACACCCGATCTTGTCGCGGTGGCTCGACGAAACGTTGGTACGGCATCGTGCGCAACCCTGCATGAGACTGGCTCGCGCCAGACCACGGCAGACCGTGCACGTGTGCGAAACAACATGTACCGTCGATTGGTTCCCTACCTGGGACGATTTACGGGACAACTCTTAGTGCACGTGCTTGAGCTTGTCCGGGTTGCGGACGATATAGATCGCCGTGATGCGATCGCCGTCGACCTCGATCGCGATCGTCTCGAGACCTTCGGCGCCATGAACGATCAAGCCGGGGAGTCCGTTGATGCGGGCGGGGTGGAACGCGTCCGCGGCGGTAGGTAGCGGGGTCTTCTTCAGCACGCCCTCGAGGAAGCGCACGATCCTGTCGGGCCCGTAGATCGGGTTCAGCGCGGCGCGGCGCTTTCCGCCACCGTCGGAGTACAGCACCGCATCCGCGGCGAGCATCGACGCGAGTGACGTCACGTCGCCCGTCATGACCGCCGTCGCGAACGCACCCATGAGCCGCGCCTCGCTCGCCTGATCCGGCACGACCCGCGGGCGCACGTCCTCGCGCCTCTCGCGCACGTGATCGCGTGCGCGCGCGGCGAGCTGGCGAACGGCGGGCTCGCTGCGCTCGAGCACACCGGCGATCTCGCGGTAGTCCATATCGAACACGTCGTGCAGCAAGAACGCAGCGCGCTCGAGCGGCGTCAATCGCTCGAGCGTCACGAGCAGCGCGACCGACAGATCATCCGCGACGCGGCGCGCACTCGCGTCCTCGACGAGCGGCTCGGGCAACCACGTGCCGACATACTGCTCGCGGCGCGCCTGCGCGGACTTCAAGCGATCGAGGCACAGCCGCGTCACGATGCGCGAGAGGTACGCGCGCGGGTGCTCGACCTCCTCGTCCACGCGTTGCCAGCGCAAGAACGAGTCCTGCACGACGTCCTCCGCTTCGGCCACCGAGCCGAGCATGCGGTACGCCACGTCGAAGAGATGGGCGCGATGGGCGGCAAACACCGCGGTGCGCTCGTCGCTCATGCTGCTTGCCGTACCACGATGTGCTCGTCACCGACCACCACGCGCGAACACGCCTTCCCGAAACCGAGCGCGTACTTCATGGTGGGATACACGCGCGCCATGGTGAGCGCGAACGCGAGCGACACGAGCGCACGCTTTCCCCATCGCCTCACGATCTCGTCGCGATACGTGTCGGCCTCGGCGTCGTGCACCAAGCACGCGCGCGCAAAGCTCACCCCGAGCGCTACCTCGTCGCTCATGGAGGCGATGTCGCCGCGCACGATGCTCGCGAGCACCAGGGGCGTCACGCCATGCTCGATCGCCATCGCGACGCCGAGCTGCGTGCACGGGCCGCAGTCCTCGGCGATCACGCCGGTCAGCTTGACCGCGTAGTACACGTGCGCGGGCACGTCGCGACGGTACTTCCCCATCGCTTGTGTCTTGCTAAACGCTAGCAGCGCGCGCGGGTCCACCTCGAGGAGCTCCCGCGCATAGCTCATGTCGTAGCCGTACTTGTTCTGGAAGGCCTCGAGCTTCTTCTTGATGAGCCAGGTCAGCATGCTCCTATGACGAGGTAGCGGTGCCGTCCGTGACATCGGCGCGGATCTGCGCGAACTTCTTTGCCTTCCTGGGATCGCGCCGTCATCGATCGAAGAACGCACGCTGCTGGAACCGAAGTCCGTCGACGATCTGCTCGACGCGCCGTTGCGAAAGTGCGCCGATGCGCGCGCCGAACCGCGAGCGCTCGACCGCCTCGATCTGCGAGACGATCACCACGCTCTGCTTCGGCAGACCGCCCTCGCCATCGTCGAGCAGCACGTTTCCCGGCTCGGTCGCCTTGTGCAGATTCGTCGACAGCGCACAGGCGATGATCGTCGCGATGCGCGAGCGGTTGAACACGTCGTCTTGCACGACGACCCACGGATGGCTGTAGTCAACGGCACGGCCCTCGTCGGGTTCGATCCAGTACAGCTCGCCGCGAAGGATGACGCTCATGCGAAGCCGTTAGTGTCGCGAGTCGAACAGTCCGGTCGACTTCTTCGTCGCAGGCTTCGTCGCGGGCTTGGTCGACGATCTCGTGGTGGCTTTCGTCGTCGTCTTCGCCGTGGGCTTCGCCGTCGTGGATTTCGTCGTCGATTTCGTCGCGGGCTTCTTCGCTGATGGCGAAGCCGAGGTCGATGTCGTGCTGCTCGTCTGCTCGGTTCTGGCCTTCTCGCCGAAGGGATGGGTCTCGGTCTTCTCGTCGACTCCCCCGATCGTCTCGTCCGTCATCGAAGTCCCGCTCTTCTCGTCACCCTTCGCCTCCGTGGTTGCCGCGATGGGCACGGTGGGCGCGGTCGTCGGCGCAGCGG
>JAEYYV010000182.1 GCA_023428295.1 Pseudomonadota bacterium | reverse complement strand
CACGTCGCACGCTTGCGACACGCGCTGTCCGCATACCGGACGTCAGGCAAGCCTCGTCGCCACGTGTCCACCGAGGCCACGCCGGGCACCTTCGATCTCATGCGCGCGGACCGATTCGCTCGGATAGCGATCGAAGCGCGCGGGATCGAGCGACGTGGCCAACACCGCGCCGATCGTCAGGTTCGTGTACGTGGCGATGTCGCCGAGCGCACCGGCGCCATCGATGCGCATGCGTTTGCCTTGATAGCGAACCTCGGCGGTATGGCAGAACGCGCAGTTGTGAACCGCCGCCTTGCCGCGTGGCGTGTCGGTCTCGACGAGGCCGATGATGCCGAAGTCGCTGTCGGGCGAGCTCACGAAGCCTGCGCCCTTGATCGCGTCGATCAAGGATCCCGGGCCGGCGGGATTCTCGAGCGCGCGGAACCAGTCCGATGGCAGCAAGCCACCGCCAAAGGTCCCCTTGCGCCAGGCCTTGCGTTCCTCGGTGGACCAGCCCTGGTCGAGCGTGACGGCCTTGCCTCCACCGAAGTCGGCCTTGTCATCGGACTCATCCGTGCAGATGCCGTCTTCCTCGCACTCCACATTCGGCTGATCGTTCGCGCAACCAAACGTCGTGGTGGCCAGCGCGACGACGGCCACTGCATTGAGAGTTCGCATGCCGTGCCCATGAGCAGGACCAGTGCCATTTCATTCGATCAACGATCACGAAGACTTCAGTGCAGCGTTCGCGGCGGCAACAACATTAGCCATGACCGAGCCACTGTCCGAAATACGTCTTAATCCGAGCTCCTTAACAAGATCTTTCGCAACCTCGATTCCACGCTCGGTTCACCGGAACGATCGGACGATGGCGCACGTCGGTGCGCTCACCATCTAGATGATCTCTTCCGCGAGGTTCTTGATGTGATCGCCGATCCGCTCCAACGCGTGTCACGGTCGCCGGATCGGTCGCGACATGGTCGATCAGCGCCATCTACTCAACGCGCGCGCCCATGCCGCAGACGCACCCAGAAGACACTGCCCTGCGGTGAGTTGGGCTCGACGCCGACCTCGCCACCCATGCGTTCGACGAGGTGCTTGACGATCGAAAGCCCGAGACCCGTGCCACCGGCCTCGCGCGAACGACTCGGGTCGGCGCGGTAGAACCGCTCGAACACGCGCTCGCGGTGCTCGTCGTCGATTCCCGGGCCGTCATCGCGAACGTCGATGCGCACGCTCGTGGTGTCGCGGCGTGCCTCGACCCAGACGTGGCCGCTGCGTTGGGTGTACTTGACCGCGTTGTCGATCAGGTTGACGAGGATCTGATCGAGCGCCTTCGGATCAGCCTCGACCGCGACGTCGGCCGCGATGTCGACCTTGACCTCGACGGCACGCGCGGCGGCTTGCGGCTCGATCGCGGACAGCGCCTGCTCGCATGTGGCACCGAGCGACACGCTTTGGATGTCCATGCGGTACTGGCCCGCGTCGAGCCGCGACAGGTCGAGCAGATCGGCGAGTATCCGCGCGAGACGTTCGCTGTTGCGATGGATCGCGTCGATCAGCTTCGCGCCCATCACCGGGTCGTTCTTGGCACCGGCCAGCAACGTCTCGGCGTTCGCGCGAATCACCGCGACCGGCGTGCGCAACTCGTGCGAGACGTTGGCCACGAAGTCGCGGCGCACGGTCTCGAGCCGGCGCATCGCCGTGACGTCCTCGAGCAGCAGCACGCGGCCGCCATCGTTCTCCCACGACCTGCCGACACGGATCAGCGTGCGCGGTCCACCCGGCAGCTGGACCTCGACCTGCGCGGCCTCGACCGATTCGATGAGCTCGAACGCCTGCGGCACGCGCATGAACTCGACGAGCGGCATGCCGACGGGCGTGGACGACACACCGAGCATCCTGCGCGCGGCGTCGTTGAGGAGCTCGATGCGATGGTCGGCGTCGACGGCGATCACGCCTTGGTTCAGCGTGTCGGCAACAGCCGAGAGCAGCGCGCGCTCGCGGGCCAGCGCGTGATGGCTCTTGGTTGCATCCTCGGCGAGAAAGTTCACCCACTCGGAGAGCTCGCGAACTTCATCACCTGGTCGCGCGACACCGAGCGGGACCCGCCTTGTCGGATCGCGGACGACATCTTTGGTCGCGCTGACGACCTCACGCATGTCACGGCGCAAGATGGTGTACACCACGATCCCGCCGAACATCGCGAGCACGAACGCCGCTGCGGCGATGATCAGGGCGACGTTCGTCGCGTCGAGGGTGATGAGATCCGCGGCGACCAGGCGGTACGATCCCGCGGTCACGAACGCGAGTGCGAGGGCGACCACGAGCAGCCGCGCGCGCACGCGTTGGATCAAGCGTTCTCCTCGGGCGTATCTACAGGTCCATCCTTGAACCGATAGCCCACGCCACGCAGCGTCTCGATGTACGCCCCAGCCTCGCCGAGCTTCTCGCGCAGTCGCTTCACGTGTGTGTCGACCGTGCGCGTGGTGACATCGGCCTCGATACCCCACACGTCGCCGAGCAGCGCATCGCGTGTCTGGACGCGCCCGCGCCGCGACATGAACGCGTGCAGCAAGCGGAACTCGAGCGCGGTCAGCCCGATCTCGGCATCGTCGACCCACGCGCGGTGAGCGTCGCGATCGATCTTGAGCCGGCCGAACTTGATCAGCGAAGGCTCGCCCTCGACGCGGTTGGCCCGGCGGAGCAGCGCGCGGATGCGCAGCACCAGCTCGCGTACGCTGAACGGCTTGACGACGTAGTCATCGGCGCCGACCTCGAAGCCGACCACGCGATCGATCTCCTCACCCTTCGCGGTGCACATGATCACGGGGATGTCGCGCGTACGCTCTTGCTCGCGCAACCGGCGGCAGATCTCGGTGCCCGAGAGATCGGGCAACATCAGATCGAGCACGATGAGATCGGGGAGTGGGTCGGCGGTCGCGCTTGCAAGCCCCTGACGTCCGCTGTGAGCGAGACGAACCTCGAACCCTTCCGCGCGCAGGTTGTACTCGACCGTCGTGGCGAGGTCGACTTCGTCCTCGATGACAAGTACGAGCATGGAAAACGCTTAGCACGATGTGCGTGACGCGACGGTGACAGACACGCGGCGTCGAGGCAACGCGCTCAGGTCGCCTTGGGCAAGACAATCGTCGGATCGTCGGGGTGCGCGGCGGCGAGGAAGTTCAAGTGGGGTTTCGGCGGCGGTGGTCCTGGCGAGGGCCCGCGACGGGGCGTTGGTCGGGCCCGTTGGCTCGATGACACGTGCGTAAGGGCGGGCACGTTTGGG
>JAEYYV010000181.1 GCA_023428295.1 Pseudomonadota bacterium | reverse complement strand
CTGCAACGCTCGTGAGAATTGACCCGCGTCTGCTCGGCAGAAATGAACCGCCAGTGATGCGACGCGTGATCGGCGATCCTGGGTATCGCTGTGAGAAAGAAGCGACCGTGCTGCGTGTGTCGACGTTGGTTCCTGCCTGACGCACGAGCAGGTGATCGCCAGCGAGCATGTGGGTCGGTCGAGTGTCAGCGAGTCCGCCATCAGCGATCCGATCGAGCATGGCGTGCGGCGAATCGCGATTACGACCGTGATCGCCGGTGGCGTGAAACGATCGGCGCGGCGAAGGCGGAGTCGAAGACCGCGCCACCTGCGACGAATGCACCTGCACCAATTCCGGGAGTGCCCTGGGACGTGGTGCAAGACGAGATGAAGGTCGAAGGCCGCGTGATCCTTGCAGGAGTAGTCCGAGTAATGGGTCTGTTCGTGCAAGACGAGATACGCAAGCAAGTAGTCGTGATTGCACCGGGAGTACCCGGACATGCCCATGCCGTCACGCAAGACGAGATGGAGCGATTTCGGTAGAGCCGGCACCGTGGTGGCGTGGAGGTCGATCTGCACCAGCTCGAGCTTCGACACCGCGATCTGCGAATCCATGACCGCGATCAGCGCCGCCGACTGATCGGATCGGTCGCCGAGATCGGGCAGCAGGTGCCTGTCATCGTGATCCGCGACGCCGAGCAGCTCGTGCTGATCGACGGCTACCTGCGCGTCGAAGCGCTGCGACAGCTTCATCGCGACACGGCGATCGCGACGACGTGGCCGCTCACCGAGATCGAGGCGTTGCTTCACCACCGCCACCTCTCGGTCGCGAAGCGCACCGCGATCGAAGACGCGTGGCTGCTGGGACGACTACGCGATCACGGGCTGACGATGGACGAGGTCGCACGCCGACTCTGCCGATCGAAGACGTGGGTCTCGCACCGGCTCGGTCTTCTCGACGAGCTCGCCGCCGCCGTGCAAGAGCGCGTGCGCGCCGGCACGATCCCACCGCAGGCAGCGATGAAGTACCTGGTGCCGTTTGCCCGGGCAAACAAGCGGCAATGCGAGCAGCTGCTCGCTGGCCTCAGCGACACGCGCGTCTCGGTACGCGAGGTCGGCGCGCTCTACAGCGCGTGGCGGCAAGCGGACCGCGCTGGCAAGCAGCGTATCGTCGAAGCGCCGCTGTTGTTCTTGCGCGCGCTGTCATCGACGGCGGCGGAGGCCGACGACGAGTCGGCCTCGCTCCACAAAGACCTGACCACGCTCGCCGCGATCGCGTGGCGCGCGGGTCGTCGCGTACGCGACGGCGGTCGCTTCACCGCCGCGCTTCACCGCGCCTGGCGCGCCGCGGCCGATGGGTTCGCGGCGCTCGGCACCACGATCGAGGAGATGCATGCTGGACCAGACCACCCGACAGACCATCCTGAAACTTCATGACGCCGGCCACGGCTCACGCGCGATCGCCGACGCGCTTGGCATCTCGCGCGGCGCCGTCAAGCGCGTGCTACGCGACGGCCGGGCCGAGCCGCCACCACTCGTGCGTGTCGAGCGCGCCGAGCCGCACCGCGACGACATCCTCGCGTTGCACGCGAGCTGCAAGGGCAATCTGGTGCGCGTGCACGAGGAGTTGCTCGCGCGCGGCATCGTGACGCTGTCGTACTCCGCGCTGACCGCGTTCTGCCGCAAGCACGGCATCGGCCACGAGCCGCCCAAGCCGAAGGGCCAGTATCACTTCGCGCCGGGCCAAGAGATGCAGCACGACACGTCACCGCACGACGTGCACATCGGCGGTGCGCTCCGTCGCGTGCAGACGGCCTCGCTCGTGCTGTGTTACTCGCGCCGGCTGTTCTTTCAGTTCTACCCGCGGTTCACGCGGTTCGAATGCAAGGTGTTTCTCGACGACGGCGTCGCGTACCACGACGGCGCGTGCGAGTTCTGCATGATCGATAACACCCACGTCGTCGTGCTTCGCGGCACCGGCAAGCAGATGGTTCCCGTGCCGGAGATGGAGGCGTTCTCAAGCCGGCTCGATTTCTCGTTCATCGCGCACGAGAAAGGCGACGCCAATCGCTCGGCGCGGGTCGAGGGCCCGTTCTGGTTCATCGAGCGGAATTTTCTCGCCGGCCGACAGTTCGCCGACTTTGCCGACGCCAATCGCCAGGCCCGCGAGTGGTGCGACAAGGTCAATGCAAGGTTCCGCCGCAGCCTCTCAGCCAGCTCCAACGAGCTCTACGCCGTCGAGCGATCCGCGATGCGGCGACTGCCGCTGTGGCGACCCGAGATCTACGTGCTCCACCAGCGCATCGTCGATCTCGAGGGCTACATCCACGTCGACGGCCACATCTACTCGGTGCCGTATCAGCTGATCGGCAAGGCGGTCGAGGTCCGCGAGACCAAGGACAAGGTGCGCGTGTTCCTCGGGCCGCGCGAGGTCGCCATGCATGACAAGGCGATCTCCACGACCAAGCAGCGCAAGACGCTTCTGGAGCATCGTCCGCCGCGCGGACAGGGCGCGATGCATGTGACGCCGCTCCCCGAGGAGCGCGAGCTCGCGGACGCCGGTGCGCCGTTCGCCGACTACGCGACGACGCTCAAGAAGCGCGTCGGGCCACGCTGGCCGATCGCGCTGCGTCGCCTCGCGCAGATGCGCCGCGACTACCCGACCGCGCCGCTCGCCGCCGCGATCGAGACCGCCGCGCACTACGGCCTCTACGATCTCGACCGCGTCGAGCGCATGATCCTGCGTAACGTCGCGACCGCGTACTTCGTCGTGCCCGCAGACCGCGACGAGGAATCGTCCGATGAAGGATGACCTCGAGCAGCTGCTCAAGAGCCTCCACCTGCGCAAGATCGCCGAGCTGTTCGACGAGGAGGTCAAGCGCGCCGAGAAGACCGACCTCTCGTATCAGGAGTTCGTCGCGCGCCTGCTTCGCGCGCAATGGCAGGCCAATCAAGAAGCCGCGCTCACGTGGCGCATCAAGCGCGCCGGCCTTCCCGAGCAATGGACACTTGAGACGTTCCCGTTCAAACGCCAGCCCGGCGTCAACGCGCGCCAGATCCGCACGTTTGCCGAGCTCGAGTTCGTGCCCAAGGCCGAGAACATCGTGTTCATCGGACCGACCGGCGTCGGCAAGACCGGCCTCGCGTCCGCACTCCTGCTCAAGGCGCTCCAGAATGGCCACCGCGGTGTGTTCATGCGCGCGCAGGATCTGTTCGACGAGATGTACGCGTCGATCGCTGACCGCTCGACGCGGCGCTTGCTCAACCGACTCGTCAAGGTTGAC
>JAEYYV010000171.1 GCA_023428295.1 Pseudomonadota bacterium | reverse complement strand
CTTCGGGTCGGTCTTCGGGTCGGTCTTCGGGTCGGACTTCGGGTCGGTCTTTGGGTCGGTCACGCGATTCCTCGTCGGTCGAGCGCGTCGTCGATGAGCTTTAGCGCCCACCACGCAGACAGAAGGCGCACCTGATCGCGCGCGCCCGGCCACGCGATCTTCTTCACGACCACCTCGTCGCCTGGCTTCGCGCCGCAATCGAGGGCGAGCCACACCGTCCCCACGGGCTTCTCGGGGGTCCCACCGTCGGGGCCCGCGATGCCCGAGACGCTCACCGCGAGATCCGTTCCGAACCGCGTGCGCGCGCCGGTGGCCATCTCGCGAACCGTCTCCTCGCTGACCGCACCGACAGCATCGAGCGTCGCCTGCGAGACGCCCAGCTGCCGTACCTTCTCCGCGTTCGTGTAGACGATCGCGCCTCCATAGAAGGATCGCGAGCTGCCCGGCATCCGCGTGAGGAGCTCGCCGATCATGCCTCCCGTGCACGACTCCGCGGTCGCGATCGTCGTCGTCGAGGAGATGAGCCGCTTCGTCACTTTCTCGACGAGCGTGTCGGTCTCGCCGACCCCGTAGAGCACGCCCTTCAGTCGCTCGCGCGCCGACGCGTCGACCTGCTCGAGGCGCGCGTTGGCGGCACCTTGATCGCGGTCGCGCACGACGATCTTCACGAGCGTCTCGGGGAACTTCACCTGGTAATGGATCGACGCGCCCGGCACGCCGTCGACGAGGCCGCGGCAGATCTGCGAGACCTGCGACTCGCCGCGACCGAAGCACCGATAGATGCGCCGCGCGATCCGCTCGACGTCGCCGCGGGCTTCGCGCAGCTCGGCGAGGTGCGCGGACAGGCCGCCATCCCAGATCGAGAACACCTCGCGAGGGATCCCGGGCAGGCAGATGACCGGCACGCCCTGGAGCGCGACCTCGAAGGCGGGGGCCAGGCCCGCCCGGTTCGCGTGCACCCGGGCACCGCCCGGAACGCGCACCTGCCGCAATTGGATGCGGGTGAGCTCCTCGAGTCGCTCGGACTGGACCTGCCCTCCCGTGACCATCCGCCCGAACCGCTCCATCATATGGACACGCGCGGGCTCGTCGATCACCGGGTCCACGCCGGCGAGCCGGGACACGACGTCGACGGTCAAGTCGTCCTCGGTCGGCCCCAGGCCACCCGAGCACAGGACCAGATCGGCGCGCGAGGCGGCCTGGGTGAGGGCGGCGGCGAGGTCTGCCTCGTCGTCGTTGCAGCTCGTCATCCACCGCGTAGTGATGTTCAGGTCCCACAGCCGGGCTGCGAAGTACGACGAGTTCGTGTTCACGATCTCGCCACGGCACAGCTCATCCCCGATGGTCAAGATCTCGGCGCGCATCGCCGCGAGACCATAGCGCAAACAGATGGTCTCGCGGTTGACGCGCGAGTGATGCGCCACCTATGATTTCTCTCGCGCGGAGATGTGGGCTCCGCGACAGGTTTATGAAGATCCGCTACGCCGCGAAGACCGATGTGGGCATGAAGCGGACCCACAACGAGGACTACTTTTCGCTCATCGAGGACGAACAGCTGTTCCTCGTCGCTGACGGCATGGGTGGTCACGCATCCGGCGAAGTCGCGTCGAAGATGGCTGCCGAAACGATCGGCGAGTTCTACCAGCGCACGCGCGAAGACGAAGACGCGACGTGGCCGTACAAGATGGACCGTTCGCTCTCGTATATCGAGAACCGGCTCGTCTGCAGCATCAAGCTGGCGAACCTCCGCATCTTCGAGACCTCCAACCGAGACCTTCGCTACAAGGGCATGGGCACGACGATCGTGTCGACGCTGGTGTCGGGCGACAAGATCTACGTCGGTCACGTCGGTGACTCGCGCGTGTATCGCGTGCGCGACGGCGGCATCACGCAGCTCACGCGCGATCACTCGCTGCTCGAGGACTACAAAGAGGCGAAGCCGGACATGACCGAGGAGGAAGAGCGGAACTTCCCCCACAAGAACGTCATCACGCGCGCCCTCGGCATGCGCGAGACGGTGCAGGTCGATATCCGCAGCCACCAGATCAAGAGCGGCGACGTCTACATCCTCTGCTCCGACGGACTGTCGGGCATGGTCGTCGACGATCAGATCGGTCAGATCGCCTCCAACGCGAAGAGCCTCGAGCGCGCCGTCGCCGAGCTCGTCGACGCGGCCAACCGCAACGGCGGCACCGACAACGTCACGACGCTGCTCTTGCAGTGTCTCGCGGCGTAGCCATGAAGTATCGAGTTTCCTCGGGGAAGCTCACGGTCAAGGCGCGCTCGCGCGTCCATGACACGACGACGGTCTGGGACAAGGTCAGCGGCGACGTCGAAGCAGACGCCGACACGCTCGCCACGGCGGGAGCGACTGCAACCTTCGCCGTCGACATGACGTCCTTCGATGCAGGCGACTGGCTGAAGAACCGGAAGCTCAAGAGCGACTTCGAGATGGACAAGCACCCGCAAGCCACCTTCGAGCTGCGCTCGGTCAAGGACGTGGTCCGCGACGGTGCGAAGTTCACGGCGAACGCCGAGGGCGTGCTCCGCTGGCGCGGCAAGGAGGTCGTGCTGACCCTCGCCGGCCGTGGCACGCTGGACTCGATGCGCGTCGAAGCATCCGCCACCTTCGATCTCGATATCCGCGCGCTCGGCCTGTCCGCGCCGCGCTTCTTGATGATCAAGATGTCCGACGAGGTCTCCGTCGACGTGACCGTCACCGGACAGGTCCTCGCGTGAAGGCCGCGATCGCGTTCGCGCTGCTCGCGCTGCTCGCTCTGGTCGCGTGCGGCGACAAGAAGAAGAACAACATCTCGGGCGTCGGCAAGTACACGTTCAACAAGACCACGCTCAAGGACGCGCGCGACGGCAACTGCCAACCCACGCAGCTCGAGGACGGGCGCATGGCCACGTGGTGCTTCGCGCTTCCACCGTTCAGGCTCGCGAAGTCCACGATCGCCGACGTGGATCTCTACTTCGACGGCACCGCGCCCGAGTCGAAGCTGATCGAGATCCAGATGAAGATCCGCGGCTGCCAAGAGGCCGAGGTCGAGAGCTGGATGCGCTCGGCGTTCGGTCCGCCGATCGAGACCAAGTCGACCCGCGTGTACTGGAAGAACGAGTACCTGTGGGCCGCGGCGCTCTTGCCGAGCGAGCCCGCGCGCTGCTTGATCCATCTGCTGCCGATCTCGGAGAACGCCGAGATCGAGCGCATCAAGCAGAAATAGTCAGCGCAGGATCAAGATCAGGATCACGACCAGCGCGATCGTCGCTGCGATGATCAGCTGGATCGGCACGCGCGGCTCCGTCGAGTGGATCGACGTCGCGCGGATGCTCGGCTCGCGCTCGACGACCGGCGGTGCTGCCTCCCCGGGCGCCGCGTCCGTCGCTACCTCTGCTTCTGGCGCCGCGTCCGGTGCTGTCGGCAGCGCTTCCTCGACGGCGGCCTTCATCTCCGACGACACCCGCTCGGGCACCGCCTCGGGTGTGGGCGGCGCTTGCTCCTCGACCACGATGTTCACCGGTGGTGGCTTGCTCGCGGACTTCGCGCGGATCTTCTCGACGGCGGCCTGCGCGACGTTCTGCGTGACCGGCTTGCCGCGATACGTCGCGTCGTAGCGCTTGAGCACCTCGTACGTTTCGGTGACGGTCTCGAACTCGTCGGGCGCGGGAAGATCGCCGGTGAGATCGGCGACGATCGCGGTCTGGTTGTCGTCGCCGCCGCGATCGTTGGCGAGCGCGATCATCGTCTCGCAGGCGGCGCGCGGCTCGCTGTCCGTGAGGATCTTCTGCAGCTCGGGATCGGACACCGGGTTCGTGATGCCGTCGCTGCACAAGACGAAGCGATCGCCGGCGCGCAGGCGCAACCGAGCGATGGCGACGCGCACGTCCTTGGCGAGCCCCATCGCTTGAAGGATCACGTTCTTCGACGGAGAGTGCCGCGCTTCGTCGGGCGTCATCACGCCTTGATCGACGAGCAGCTGCACGAGCGATTGATCGCGCGTGATCTGGCGAAGCCGCCCCTTGCGGAGCAGGTACCCGCGGGAGTCGCCGACCTCGGCGATGTAGGCCTCGTCGCCGCGGATGAACAGCGCGACCAGCGTGGCGCCCATGCCCTGCCGGTTCTCGAGCTTGGCCTCGAAGAACACGTTGCGATTCGCGCGTTGCACGGCGGCCTCGAGCTGCTCGTGGATCGCGCCCTTGGCTTCGCGCTCGAGCGCCTTCTGCAGCGACTCGAGCACGAGCGCGCTCGCGACCTCGCCTGCCTCCGCGCCGCCCATCCCGTCGGAGAGCGCGAGGAGGACGCCACGCTCCTGCACGTCGACGGCGTGGTCCTCGCGCACGGCGTCGATCTTCTTGCCGCTCGCGAGATCCATGATCGTGAACGCGTCCTCGTTGGTCTCGCGCGCACGACCGACATCGGTCATGGCGGACACGATCATCTTCACGCCGGGCATCGAGCCTAGCGATAGTACCCCGTTACAGCGACGGGCCGGCGTTCCAGTCGTTTTCGAACTGTTGCGTGACCACGGAGGCCGCGGAGGGCTCGAAGACCAGCGCCCCGACCTCTCGGTTGCGGGTCAGCGACGTGAGCGACATGTTCTCGGAGCCGACGAACGGCACGCCATCGGCGGTGATGAGCTTGGCGTGGAGGTAGTAGCTGCTCGGCGCGGTCTTCACCGAAATGCCCGCCGCCTTGAGCATCGGGATCGCACCGTCGGTGTCGTCGCTGATGATCACGCGTACGGCGACGCCGCGCTGCTTGGCCGCGATCACCGCATCGCGAACGTCCGTCTCGGACAGGTACATGATCTGGAGCTCGAGCGTGTCCTTGGCGCCGCGAATGTGCTCGAGGATACGAACCTTGGAGTTCGTCGGTGACACGACGAGGCGCGTGCACTCGAGGTCGGCCGGGCGCGGGGTCTCTTGGCCCGCCATCGCCCAGTCCTGATCGAAGATCGCTTGCACGTCGGCGACGTCGTCGGCGTCGCGATCGACCATGCCGTAGTTGCGCTCGCGGTTCATCGCGTCGACGTTGAAGTTCATCGACATGATCACCGCGGCCTTGCCGTCGACGATCATGTACTTCGCGTGCGAGAACGAATACAGCGACGGCGCGTTACGAACGTTCACGCCGCCCTGCGTGAAGATCGGCCGGACCGCGTTGTTGCCGTCGTGATCCGGATCGAGCAGCACGCGCACGTCGACGCCGCGATTCTTCGCCGCGACCACACGATCCGCGAGCGGCTTGACCGTCCACAGGTACATCGCGATGTCGAGGCTGTCCTGCGCGCCGTCGATCAGCGCGGTCATGCGCTCCTGCACGCCGGTGGGCCCCACGAACGTCTCGGGCGTCACCGAGCGCGGCGACGTCATGGTGCAGCCCACGCCGGGGGGCGCGTCGGAGCTCGAGCCACCATCGGTGTTCTCTGCGCCCTCCGTTCGACAAGCGACGGCAGCGACGAGGATCACGGGCAGTACGACGAGGCTACGCACGGACGGCGGACTATGCCTGCCATCCCTGGACCCGACCAAGCGAAAACGTCGGGCCGCGCATGCGGCGGGAGCGTTAGTGGCCGGGCTTCTTGCGCTGCTCGTTGGGGCACGTGCCCGACGCGTTGCCCGCCGCTTTGGGGCACACGCCGTACAGCTCGTGGCGATGGCGCAGCACCGTGAAGCCACCGAGGCGCTCGGCGATCTTTTCCTGCAAGCGCTCGATCTCGTCGTCTTCGAACTCGAGGATGAGGCCGCACTTCACGCAGATCAGGTGATCGTGATGATCGCCCACGACCTCGAAGCGCGCTTGTCCGTCACCGAACTGACGCTCGACCGCGAGGCCCGAGTCCACGAGCAACTTGAGCGTGCGATAGACCGTGGCGTAGCCGACCTTGGGCTGACGCTTGCGGACCTTGGACAGCAGCTCGTCGATCGAGACATGGTCCCGCGTACGCAGAAACATCTCGACGATGGCCTCGCGTTGCGCGGTGACGTTCAGCCGCTTGTCCTGGATATACGTGCGCCAGCGCTCCTTCAACTCGCCCGTATCATCGGGGCGGAAGTCCTGGCGCTCCGTCGGTCCCATGCGTTTCAGCTTTCCTCGAAGTGCTTGCTACGTCAAGCGTTCTGGCAAGGGTGACTTTTCAGTTCGCGTTCGTTATGGTGCCGGTTCTTCCAGCGAGAACCGATGGCCGACGCTCCCGAGCAAAGCTTCGATCAGATCATGACGCGCCTGCGCGAGGTGGTCGCTCGGCTCGAGTCTGGCGAGCTGTCTCTCGAGCAGAGCTTGCAGGTCTACGAAGAAGGCGTTCAGCTCGCGCGCAAAGGTCAACAGCTCCTCGCGACCGCCGAGAAGCGCGTCGAGATCCTCGTGAGCGCGAGCGGATCGATCGAGGTCGTTCCGTTCACCGTGGCGGACTCTGCCGATCGGACCCCATGACCACGCTCGCTACCAAGACGGCACCCGCCGAGCTCCAAGCATTTCTCGATGACGTTCGCGCGTCGATCGACGACAACCTCGCGCGCCGGCTCGCACCGCCCGCGGACGATCCCGGTCGTCTCAACGAAGCGATGCTGTACGCGGCCACGAGCCCGGGCAAGCGGTTGCGTCCCGCGATGCTGATCGCCGCCGCCGAAGCGTGCGGTGGAACGCGCGCGCGAGCGATGCCTGCCGCGATCGCCATCGAGATGCTGCACGCGTACACGCTCGTGCATGACGATCTCCCCGCGATGGACGACGACGACGAGCGGCGCGGTCGCCCCACCGTCCACATCGCGTTCGGCGAAGCCATCGCGATCCTCGCCGGCGACGGACTGCTCACCGCGGCGTTCGCTGCGCTCGCCGAGCTCGGACCTGACGCGGGCGCCGCAGTGTCGGCGCTCGCGCGCCGCGCGGGATCGCGCGAGCTCCTCGCCGGGCAAGCGATCGATCTCACCGAGAACATGGCGTCGCTCGGCGGTGCCGGTCCCACGCTCGCCGCTGTCGAGCGCTTGCACGCCGCAAAGACCGGCGCGCTGTTCGCCGCTGCCGCGGAGCTCGGTGCGATCGCCGCCGGTGCCACGCAGAACACCGTGGCGCTCCTCGGGCGGTACGGCATGGCGCTCGGCATCGCGTTCCAGCACGCCGACGATCGCGACGATCACGAGTTCGGTCACCTCGCCGACGAAGCGGCCGCGCGCATGCGCGAGCTCGGCGCCGAAGCACGCTCCATCGCGCACGGCTTTGGCCCCAGAGGGGCGCGTCTGGATGCGATCGCTGCGTGGTTCGCGCACCAGGCGTGAGATAGGATTCGGGGCGTGGCGGACGATTGGGACGAGGAGACGACATCGACGTCGATCGATGTCTCGGAGATTCGCGCCCGTCACGAGTCACGCAAGCGCGCGTGCTTGACGGTGCTTACCGGCACGAGCTCGGGCCAGCTCTACAAGCTCCCCGAGGGCAACACCATCCTCGGTCGCGCCACGAACGCCGAGGTCCGCCTCGCCGACGACGGAGTCTCGCGCCACCACGCACGCGTTCGCCTCGGGACCGAAGGTCCGTACATCGAGGATCTCGAGAGCCGCAACGGAACATACGTGAACGGCACGAAGCTCGAGGCGTCTCGCAAGCTCGAGGATGGCGACAAGATCCAGATCGGCCGTACGACGGTCGTGCGCTTCGCCTATCACGACGATCTCGACGAGTCGTTCCACGAGAACCTCATGTCGTCGGCGCTGCGCGATCCGCTGACCAAGCTGTTCAACAAGCGCTACTTCCTCGATCGCCTCGACAGCGAGCTGAAGTTTGCCAAGCGCCACGACACGGCGCTCTCGCTCTTGCTCGCCGACCTCGATCACTTCAAGGCGGTCAACGACACGCACGGTCACCTCGCCGGCGACGCGATCCTCGTCAACCTCGCCCAGGTGCTCCAGCGCGCCGTGCGCAACGAGGATGTCGTCGCGCGCTTCGGCGGTGAAGAGATCGCGATCATCCTGCGCGCGATTCCGCTCGAGCCCGCGTTCCTGCTCGCGGATCGCTTGCGCGATCTCGTCCAGCAAACGGTGACCAAGCACAACGGCCTCGAGCTTCGTGCGACGGCATCGATCGGCGCGGCGGGCTATCCATCGACCAACGCGGACACGATCGAAGCGCTGATCGAGGCGGCGGACAAGGCGCTGTACAAGGCCAAGGGGCATGGCCGCAACCGCGTCGCGCGACCGACGCTGCAGCCCAAGAGCGCACGCTAATCGCTTCCACAAGTTCGGCGGTCGGCGACCGAGCGGTCTCAGTTTTCTGGGAGCGTGGTCCACCCAACTGCGCGATGTCCCAGGGCTCGTGAAGTGGCATCCTCGCTGCACGAATCGGCTGTCATGCGTACTCATCTCGCCTTCGTCCTCGCCCTCGCCGCTTGCACCGGGTCTGGCTCGTCCACGCCGGAAGAGACCGAGCTCGCCGCCAAGCGCACCCAGTTCCAGCAGGCCATGACCGGCTCGTATCAGTTCCAGTGGCGCCAGTCGTGCGAGTGCACGCAGGACACGACGGCACCGATGCTCGTCACCGTGACGAACGGCGCGATCAGCAGCGCGATCTACATCGAGACCGAGCTGCCCGTTCCCGCAGCAATCCGCGCGAACCTCGACACCATCGAGGGCGTGTTCGATCGCATCCAGGACGCGATCGATGACAACGCGCACATGATCTACGTCGAGTACGACAGCGAGCTCGGCTTCCCGAAGTCGGTCGCCATCGACTACAGCGAGCAGATCGCCGACGAGGAGCTGTCGCTCGTCATCAGCAACGTCGAACCGATCGTCGAGGGCTGCGGCGTGCGCCCGTGCGGCTGATCCTCCTCGCGCTACCACTCGCGGCCTGCGCCAGCGAGCACCCCGAGTCGTCGACTACCACATCGAGTACTGGAACGCAGAGGTCCAGCTCATCGAGACCGAGTACTCGGTCATCGACGGGGAGATCCGCGATCCGAGATGGCTCGACACCGGCGAGCCGGTGACGGGCACGTGCTTCTGCACGACCGACCTCGATCCTCATCTACATCTCGCCGGAGGACATCGATGGCACGAGCCAGGGCATGCGTAATCTTGTCCCGCTGACCGCGCCGTAGCGATTCGAGCGCGGAATTTGTCCTCGGTGATCGACGTTGCTAGGGTCAAGCATGCGTCTGCTTTGGCCCCTCGTTGTCCTCGTTGCCGCGTGCTCCGGGGATGACGGACACAAGCAATCCACTCTCCACCCCACAGCGACGCAAACTCCGGTCGCGGCACCTGCGGATGCGGCGGTCGCGGAACCGACCAACCCGCCCGCGCCGCTGTCCGAGGACATGGCGACGCCCTACTTCACCGAGGGAGATGCGGCGGCGGGTGCCGCTGCGTTCGCGAAGGGAGCGTGGGCGGACGCGCGTGCAGCGTTCGTCAAGGCGCGCGCGACCGCGACGGGCATGGATGCCGCGCGCCTCGATCTGATGATCGGCCTGTGCGAGGAGTTCTCGAAGAACTGGGCCGCGGCGGCGACGCGCCTCGTCGCCGTGCAGAAGGAGCTGCCGCTGCTCGCCGACTACATCGGCTATCACGCGGCGCGCGCGCTGTACTTCGACAAGAAGAGCAAGGAGTCGCTCGCGCTGAGCACCAAGGTCCCGCCGGAGTCGATCGTCGGGCCGGACGCCGAGATGCTCACGGGCGACACGCTGCGCGGCCTCGGTGACTACACCAAGGTCGCGGCGCACTACGCGGACTACTTGCAGCGCCGCCCCGAGGGACCGCGTCGCTCGGAGGCGCGCTTCCGCCTGGCCGACGCCCTCGAGCGCACGAAGGGCGACGCCGCGAAGACCATCGAGCTGTACCGCCGGATCTCCATCGACGACCCGCTCTCGTCGTGGGCGACCAAGGCCAACGAGCGCCTGAAGGTGCTCGCGCCGAACAACGTGTGGACGGCCCCCGATCGCATCGCGCGCGGCAAGGAGCTGTTCGATGCGATGCGCAACCCGGAGAGCGAGGCCGAGTTCGTCGCCGCGCTCGCGGACGCGCAGATCACGCCAGCGGACAAGTGCGTCGCCGCGTATCACGCCGCGCAGAGCCGGTTCAAAGCGCGCGATCGCAAGGGCGCCGCGCCGATGTTCGACACCTCGGCCGACGCGTGCAAGGAGGCCAAGAACACGGACCTCCACATCAAGAGCGTCTACCAAGCGGGCCGCTCGTACGCGTTCATCGGCTCGCACGACGTCGCCGCGAAGAAGTACCAGGAGGCGCAGACCATCGACACGTCGCACAGCTACTCCGACGACGCGCTGCTTCGCGAGGCGGAGGAGTGGGCCTCGCTGAAGGACGACACCAAGGTTCAAGAGACGCTGTCGTCGCTGCCCGAGAAGTTTCCCCACGGAGACAACATCGCCGAGGCGATGTGGCGTCTCGGCTGGCGCGCGTGGCGCGACAAGAAGCTCGACGACGCCATCAAGTGGTGGAAGAAGCAGATCGAGCTGGTTCCCCACGACGACAGCTATTACGGCGAAGGCCAGCCGCAGTACTGGCTCGGTCGCGCGTACTTGGCCAAGGGCCAGAAGAAGCTCGCGCTCGACACGTGGGAAGCGGGCGTGAAGCAGTACCCGGCGGCGTACTACGCGCTGCAGGGGCTCAACCGCATTCGCGAGAACGACGCGAAGCGCTACGAGAAGGTCATCGCGGACATCAGCGCGGATCCGCCGGACTACGATCCCGGCGCACCGGCGTTCTCGTTCAAGCCGCGCGTCGAGTGGGGAACGCCGGGCTTTCAGCGCGCGATGGAGTTTCTAAAGCTCGGCCTCGGCGACTCCGCAGAAGCCGAGCTGCGCAAGCTGAAGCTGACCACGCCTCGGGACAAGAAGCGCGTCGACGATCCGGATCAGATCGAGAAGCTGTGGGCGATGGCGTTCCTCTACGATCGCGCGGGCCGGTACTCCACGAGCCACTGGCCCACGCGCTGGCACATCCTCGACTACCGCAAGCAGTGGCCCGTCGGTGCGAACCGCGCGCGCTGGCAGATCGCGTATCCCAAGGCGTACTACGCGCTGCTCGAGAAGTACTCCACGCTGTACAAGACGCCGCTCGCGATGCAGATCGGCATCGTGCGCGAAGAGAGCGCGTTCGACCCGCGCACCGAGTCGTACGCGAACGCGTGGGGCCTGACGCAGATGATCCCGCCGACGGCGAAGGACTTCTCGAAGGGCACCAATATCGCACCCACGCGCGAGAACATGTTCGATCCGGAGATGAACGTCACCGTGGGCGGCAACTTCCTCGGTCACCTGTTCACGCGGTTCAAGCGCTTCACGCTGCTCGTGCCGCCTGGTTACAACGCGGGTCCCGGCGCCGTGAACCGCATGCTGAGGGCGCGCGGCACGTGGGACGCCGACGAGTTCATCGAGGGCATCGTCGACGATCAGGCGCGCAACTACTCCAAGCGCGTGCTCGGGACGTTCTTCACGTACTCGTGGCTGTACGACGACATCGCGAGCTCGCCGTCGGGGACGGGCAAGGTCCCGTCGCTGCCGCTCACGATTCCGACCGAGCTCATCCCGAAGTGATCGAGATATCGCGGAACACGTGGATTACGCAGGTGGGTCCGTTCGCGCGCTCTTGCTCGATGAACGCGTCGACGCGATACGTGCCGGTCGCTGTCACCTCGACGTGCGAGCCGCCGATCCAGTCGCCGCCGTCGTAGTCCACGATGTTCTCGGCCGGCGAGAGGAGGATGCGCATCCCCGTCGATTGCGGAACGGAGATGTGCACGTCGAACGCGTGACCGCGCGGCTGGATGTCGAAGTCGATCTCCATCACCGGGTAGAGGTAGGCCCGCTCGACGACGCGTGCCGTGGCGCCGGTATCGAGGTCGGTGACCTCGGCGATGACGTCGTGGGCCCCCGGGGCGCCGACGACGTGTTCGCCGGTGCATCGCTGTGCGATCGATCCATCGGGGAACGTGACGTGGCAGCGCAGGTTCGCGACGTCGGTGTCGTCGTCGGTGTAGCGTGCGCGCACGTCGTAGCCAGCGACGATCGGACGCGCGCACTGCGGCGAGCTCACGTCGAGCGTCGCGACGAGCGCGGGCCCGCTCTCGTCCGCATCGGGCTGGATCGTCAGCACCGTGTCGCCGGGCTCGGCGCAGGCGGCGAGAAGCGCGAGAGGGAACGCGAGGCGCATCGGAAGGGTCCCGAGGAGGGATGCCTTCTCGTCGTGCAACCCGAGTTCCCATGTCGGGTAGCGGCCTCGATCAACGAGTTGATCGCGAGCGTGCGGTCTGCGCGTGAGCGTTCACGCGACGAGCGTGCGCGGCGCCGCTCACTTCGGCGGCATGCGCAGCGCGCCGTCGAGGCGGATCGTCTCGCCGTTCAAGTAGCCGCTCTCGACGATCGACGCGACCATCGCGCCGTACTCGGCCGGGTCACCGAGGCGCTTCGGGAACACGACATCCTTGCTGAGCGCCGCGCGGACCTCCTCGGAGAGCTGGCCGAGCATCGGCGTGTCGAAGATGCCCGGCGCGATCGTCACCACGCGAATCCCGGCGGGCGCCAGGTCGCGGGCGGCCGGCAGCGTCATACCCGCCACGCCTGCCTTGGACGCGGCGTACGCGATCTGGCCGATCTGTCCGTCGAACGCCGCCACCGACGCGGTGTTCACGATCACGCCGCGCTCGTTGTTCGCGAGCGGCTCTGCCTTGCTGATCGCGGAGGCGGCCAGGCGCAGCACGTTGAACGTACCGACGAGGTTGATGCCGATGACGTTCTTGAACAGATCGAGATCGTGGGGTTTGCCGGTCTTGTCGAGCGTGCGCGACGCCCAGCCCACGCCGGCGCACGACACGGCGATGCGCAACGTTCCGAGCTTCTGCGCCGCTTCGATCGCGGCTTCGATCTGCGCGGCGTCGGTGACGTCGGCCTTGGCGTATGCCGCGGAGGCGCCGAGCTCGGCGGCGAGCGCCTGCCCTTTCGCTTCATCGCGATCGACGATCACCGCCTTCGCACCTTTGCCAACGAGTGCGCGGACCGTGGCGGCACCGAGTCCCGACGCACCACCCGTGACGAGAGCTACCGAATTAGCGAGCTGCATGCGCGCAGCGTACGCGCGTGGCTACACGTTGTCGCAGATGCCGCCGACCATCTTGTAGATGCCGAGCTCCTTGAAGATGACCACCGAGTTCACATCGAGGTCGAGGATGAACAGCTCGGTCTTCTTCGAACCCTTGACCCACGTCGAGGTCTTCTTGGCTCCGGTCGCCGTGTCTTGGTACGAGTCGACGAGACGCAGATCGCCCGTCTTCGTCGAGAACACCTGACCGGCGCTGTCGATCGCCACATCGACGAGCGGCATCTGCTTCATCGCACCGCGCTTGCCGACGAACACGCGGAACCCTTTTCCGCCGTGTCGGTCCGCGAGCTTGTCGACGTAGTAGTAGATGCCCATGTCGTCGCGCGCGAGCAGGTGTGGGCGTCGCACGAGGCCCGGCGAGAGGAACTTCGCCTTGTCCATGATGGCCTTCGCCTTGTCGCCCGTGACCTCGGTGAGCACGGCGTCGTCGAGACCATCGCACGAGCGGAAGTACGTCCCGTCCCTGCGCTTCGCGATCGAGCCCGGGCGCATCTCGGGGATGCGCGGCGACCACGTGCTGATCATCCACGCGTCGCCGTCACGCGAACCGCCCGGCGAGATCTGTTCGTAGAGCTGCTTGCTGTTCGCGCCGTAGAACGCCTTGCGGTTTGACACGGACCCGCTCTTGTCCCCCACGATGACATAGGTGCCGCCGTTGGCATCTTGGAGGACGAGAACCCCGAGCTTCTTGGGGTTCACGTCCACGGGGAACGGCGCGGGATCCTGGGGAACCTTCTTCTCGTCGGCATGTGCGCCCCGAGCACCGACACCCGCGATCAACGCCACGACGACCCAACTTGGTGCACGCATCGGTGTCTCATTATACGCTCGTGCGGATGGCGAATTCACCGGCGCGTGCCGTCGTCGATGTGGGGTCGGTCATCGCCGATACGTACAAGATCGAGGCGCTCATCGGTCGCGGCGGCATGGGCGCGGTGTTCCTCGCGAGCCACGCGCGCCTTCCCGGCAAGAAGGTCGCGATCAAGCTTCTTCACGCCGAGATCGAGGACGGCGACGTGCTCGCGCGCTTCCGTCGCGAAGCAGAGATCGCGTCGCGACTCGGCCATCCCAACATCGTGGCGGTGCACGACTTCAACGTCACACCCGACGGCACGCCCTACTTGGTGCTCGAGCTTCTGCAAGGCGACACGCTCGCGGGCCATCTGCGCAGAGGTCCCCTCCCGCTCGAGCAGACGCTCGCGATCATCCGGCAAGTCGGATCGGCGCTCGCTGCCGCGCATCGCGAAGGCATCGTTCATCGCGATCTCAAGCCGCACAACATCTTCCTCGTGCCGACGGATGTCGCCGGTCGCATCGTCGATGTCGCCAAGGTGCTCGACTTCGGCATCTCCAAGATCCGCGGATCGCAGACGGTGAAGACGCAAGAGACGGCGCTGCTCGGCACGCCGCAGTACATGGCGCCCGCGCAAGCGACCGGTCGTCACGACGATGTCGACGAGCGCACCGACGTGTTCGCCCTCGGTGCGATCGTTCACGAGATGCTGACCGGGCAGCCGGCGTTCACCGGCGCCTCGATCCCCGAGGTCGTATTCAAGGTCGTCTACGAGGAGCCCGCGCCGCTCCCCGCGTCGGTGCCGCCCGCGATCGCGGCCGCCGTGAAGAAGGCGATGGCGAAGCAGTCCGCGGATCGCTTCCCCAACGTGAGCGCGTTCATCGAGGCGCTCACCGGCTCGCCGCTCACGCTGGTGCGTCCTGCGCTCGCGTCACCCGACGTCGGCTTCGCGCAGGGCTCGCAGAACGTCTCCAACTTCGACGCGCTCGCGAACACGATGGACTCGGGCAACTTCGCCGCGTCGCCCACGCGCTCGGTGAGGTCGGGACCACCGGTCAGCGGTGAAGCGGCCACGATCAACTCGGTGTCGTCGCGACCTCCCGACGCTCCGCGACCGTCGGCGATGGAGCTCGCGCAGACGCAGGCCACACCGCCGCAGCTGGCGACGCAGTCCGCACCCGGCCCGGCGGCGCCGCCTGCCGCGCGAAAGCTGTGGCCGCTCGTCGTCGTGGGCGTGCTCGCGGTCGCTGCCACCGCGGGCGTGATGTTCTTGGTGATGGGCGAC
>JAEYYV010000138.1 GCA_023428295.1 Pseudomonadota bacterium | reverse complement strand
ATCGCGTGCTCGACGCGCGTCGCGAATACAAGAAGACCATGCGCGACTCGCTCGACGCGAATGCCAAGCCCACCGACGCACAGGACAAGAAGGGCAAGGCGTTCGAGGCGGAGCTGCTTTCGTGTCGAAAGCAGCTCTCGTCCGCCGCCGGCTCGGCCGAGACACCGGCAGGCGACTAACCGCGCCCGAGGACGCGATCGAGCGAGGCCGCGCCCGCGCCTTTGATGAAGATGAACAGGAACACGAAGCAGTAGAGGGCGCTCAGCTCGCCGCCGTTGGCGATGGGCAGGATCTTCGCGCCGAGCTGCAGCTTCCAGTGGAACTGGAAGTACGCGACGGCCATCGTGCCCGCGGCGAGGAATGCCGTCGGCCGCGTCAACAGTCCGAGCGCGATCAACGCGCCACCGACGAGCTCGATCACGCCGCCGATCCACATCTGCGAGAACACCTCGGGCGGCGGCTTCGCGGTGAAGTAGCCGAGGATCTTCTGCACGCCATGAAACATGAACAGAAAGCCGGCGACGATCCGCAGCGCGGCGTACCCGGCATCTTCGAACCGAGTCACGCGGTGATTCCCTCTTCCGTGAGTGCCTTCTCGACCGACGGACGGCGAGCGAGGCGCTGGTAATACTCGGCGAGCGTGGGCCACGCGTCGAGTGTTTGCTTCTGGTGATGGATCCACGAGCGCAGCGCGTAGAAGGCGTACGCGTCGGCCACGGTGAACTGCTCGCCCATGAGGAACGGGTTCACGGCGGCCGCGAGCGTGGCGAGGCGCTGCGGCAGCACGACCTCGCGGACGTTCTTCTTGTAGTCATCGTTGGCGATCGTCTTGTAGAGCGGCGCCATCCCTTTGTGGATCTCCGTCGCGATGAAGTGCAACCACTCATCGAGGCGCACGCGCTCGATCGTTCCAGTGGGCGGCGCGAGCTTCGCGTCGGGGAACTGGTCGGCGAGGTAGCGCACGATCACGACGCCCTCGGTGATGATGTCCCCCGACGGAGTGCGTAGGGCAGGGACGTAGCCCTTCGGATTGATCGCGAGCCAGTCGCCGCCCGAGGCGAGCTTCTTGGTCCGCAGATCGACCTTGTCGATCTCGTAGCTGGCACCGACCTCGGACAGAACGATGTGCGGAGACAGCGAGCAGGCGCTCGGCGAGAAATAGAGCGTGTAGTCGGCCATGTCCGGTTAGGTACCGCTCGCAGTGCGCGTTCGGTACCAGGATCGCGTCGAACTCACCGTTGCCTACGGCTACTCGATCCCGTACTTCTCGAGCTTGTAGTACAGCGCCGACGTCTTGATCCCGAGCAACCGGGCAGTCTCGGTCTTCACGCGCGCCGCCTTCGTGTAGGCCTTGAGGATGAGCTGGCGCTCGAGGTCGTCGAGGATCTCGGGCAGCGACAGCTCGCGCGGCACCTCGAGCTTGTCCTCCTCGGCGCCACCCTGGAGGAACGCGGGCAACGCGGCCGGTGTGATCTCGTCGCCCTCCGCGAACACGAGCGACTGCTCGATCGCGTTCTCGAGCTCGCGCACGTTGCCGGGCCAGTGATACGCCATGATCCGACCGAGCGCCGCATCGCTCACCGCGCGGATGCGCGCGTTGGTCTTGGGCCCGAGCTTCGCGACGAAGTGCGCGCACAGATGCGGGATGTCTTCGCGGCGCTCGCGCAGCGGCGGCAGCTTCACCGGCAGCACGTGCAAGCGGAAGAACAAGTCCTGCCGGAACCGCCCGGCCGCGACCTCCGCGTCGAGATCCTTGTTGGTCGCGGACAAGACGCGCACGTTGACCTTGATCGGCGACTCGCCACCGACGCGCTCGAACTCCTGCTCCTGCAACGCGCGCAACAGCTTCACCTGCATCGCGGGCGGAACGTCACCGACCTCGTCGAGGAACAGCGTGCCACCATCGGCGAGCTCGAACCGTCCGAGCTTCTGCTTGATGGCGCCCGTGAACGCGCCCTTCTCGTGACCGAACAGCTCGCTCTCGAGCAGCGTTTCGGTGAGCGCGCCGCAGTTCACCTTGATGAACGGACCGTTCGCGCGCTTGCTGAGCCGATGGATCGCGCGCGCGATCAGCTCCTTGCCCGTGCCGCTCTCGCCCGCGATGAACACGGTGGTGTCGCTCGCCGCCACCTTCTCCACGGTGCGCCGCACGATCGCCATCTTCTCGCCGCCACCGACGAGCTCGGGGAACCGCGCGTCGGCGTCTGCCGCGAGCGTGCTCGCCGTGGCCTCCGAGCGCTTGCGGGCTTTGCGCGCTGCCGCGAGCTCGAGCGCGCTCGCGACCTTGAGGCGCACCACCTCCGGCTGGATCGGCTTGGTGATGAAGTCGAACGCGCCGAGCTTCATGGCCTCGACCGCCGTCTCGACGGTGCCAAAGCCCGTGATGATCATGATCGGCACGTCCGGATCGATCGCCGAGATGCCCTTCAGCACGTCGACGCCGGTGCCGCCCTCCATCTTGAGGTCCGTGATCACGAAGTCCGCGGGGCGCTTCTTGAACGCGGCGACGCCAGCGTCCCCACTCGTCGCGATGATCGCTTCGTGGCCGAGCTTCTTGACCAGGTGCGCGAGGCCCTCGCGAATGGTCTCGTTGTCGTCGACGATCAGGATGACGGGCATCTCGACGTGGATAACACGGGACGCCTACGCCGGGATCAGGATGGTGAACGTGGTCTCGCCGTCGGCGCTCGACACGTCGACGTGACCACCGTGGTCGAGCGCGATCTCGCGCACGAACGCGAGGCCGAGGCCCGTGCCCTTCTCGCGCGTCGTGTAGAACGGCTCGAACAGCTTGCCCGACGTCTCCGGTGAGATTTCCTTGCCGCGGTTCCACACGGCGATCGCCAGCGACTCGCCATCGATGCGCGCGGACAGGCGAACGACCTCGCCCTCCTGCTCCGCCGCCGTCGCTGCTTGGACCGCGTTGCGCGCGAGGTTCAGGAGCGCACGACGCAGCTGCGCTCGATCCGCGTTGGCGGTGACGTCCTCGATCAGCGTGACGGCGACGCGGACCCTGTCCGTCGACGCGAGCTGCGCGATCTCCTCGAGCAGCTCGCGCATCGGCGTCGGGACCAGCTCGGGGCGCGGGCGGCGCGCGAACTCGAGGAACTCGTTGACGACGCGCTCGAGGTAGCCGAGCTCCTTGCGAATGCGATCGACATGGCCGCGCCGCTCGTCGCCTTCGGGCAGCTCGTCCTGCAAGATGCCCGCGAACAGCGTCATGCCCGCGAGCGGGTTGCGCACCTCGTGAGCGATGCCGGCGAGCATCTGCTGCATGCGCGCGTCGCGCTCGGCGAGCTGGCTGCGCATGCGATCCATCGTCTGCGCGAGGACGCCGAGCTCGTCGTGCGAGTGCGCCTTGATCGGCTCGCGCAGATCGCCCGCGCCGATGCGCTCGGCCGCGCTCGCGAGCCGCCGCACGTTGCGCGTGATGAGGAGCGTCGCGATCACGGCGGCGAGGATGCTGACGAGCAGGAGGCCGCCACCCCACAGGAACAACCGCTGCCGCAGGTCGGCGAGGCGATCGAAGTACGCGGCGGGCGCTTGCGCGGCGATCGCGAGGACGATCGGCCCACCATCGAGCTCGGCGCGCACGGGTGCGTAGCCGGCCTTGAACGTCTTGCCGTCCTTGCCCTCGAACGTCACGGACGCGACGGTCTCGCCTTTGTCGAACACGCGCGCGAGCTCGGTGCGATCCAGCTCGAGGTGATAGTAGTGCGTGCCGATCGGGACCGCCTTGTCGGTGTCGAGGCGGCTGTTGAACCGCTTGTCGAACATGTAGAGGTGCGCGCCGGTCGCGGCCTCGAGCACGGCGAGCTTGTTGACGTAGTTCTGATGCGCGCGCTCGCCTTCGTCGCCGGGGGCGAGCTCCTCGACGTACTTGCCGCGCACGGTGGTCGCGGCGCTCGCGGCGATCGCTTGGAGGCGGCGACCGACTTCTTCATCGAGATCGCGACGGCTCACTTCGTGCGCGACGAACGCGAACACGGTGAACAGCACCAGCGCCGGGAGCACCAGCGCGACGAGCAGCTTGACGAGGATCGGCGCGCGAAACCGCAGGGCCGTCATCGGGCCTCCTCGTCGACCGTGATCCCGAAGACCTCGCGCGCCTCGTCGACGAACTCCTCGTGCGTCGCGGTGAGCTCGCGCAAGAGCGCGAGCGCCACGCGGCGAAACTCGCGCCGTGCGACGTGTAGCCAGTTGGTCACGTCGACGGGCGTGATGCCGAGCTCGGTCGCGACCTGCGCGTACGCGGGCGGATCGCCGTCGGTGAGGTGAAAGCGACGGAACAGCTCGGCGTGCACGGGCTTGTCGCGGCGCGCGAGCGCTTCGAGCGTACGCTCGACTGCGAGCGCGACCACGCGGGCGAGCCACTCGCGATCGAAGACCTCCTCGGGCGTCGAGGGAGCGGCGAGCTCTGCCTCCGCGTCGGCGACATCGACCTTCGGCGACGTG
>JAEYYV010000106.1 GCA_023428295.1 Pseudomonadota bacterium | reverse complement strand
GGCCTGTTCATCAACACCTTGCCGCTGCAGCTCGACCTCGACGACACAGCGGTCGAGGACAGTGTTCGTGATGCGCATCGTCGACTGACCGAGCTGATGGCACACGAGCACGCCTCGCTGGCGCTCGCGCAGCGATGCAGCGGCGTCACGGCACCCGCGCCGTTGTTCAGCGCGATCCTGAACTATCGGCACAATGCAATGCCGGCGGATCTGGCTGCCAACAGGGAGCACTCCGGGATCGAATGGCTCGGCGGCGAGGAGCGCACCAATTATCCCCTGATGCTGGCGGTCGAAGACTATGGTCAAGCGCTTGGCCTGACCGCGCAGATCGTCGATCCGTTCTCGCCTGATCGCATCTGCGTCTTGATGCAGCAAACGCTCGACCAATTGGCCGATGCGCTGGAACATGCGCCGCGTACGCCGGTCCGACAGCTCGACATTTTGCCCCCTGAGGAGCGTCGGCAATTGCTGGAGACGTGGAACCGGACTCAGGCGCATGATCCGCGAGAGCCGTTCATCGTTCAGTTCGAGGCACAGGTCCGGAAGTCGCCGCAAGCGATCGCGCTGATGTTCGGCGAGGCCGAGCTGAGCTATGCCGTGCTGAATGCGCACGCCAACCGGCTGGCGCGACGATTGCGGGATCGCGGCGTCGGGACCGAAATCGTGGTCGGGCTGGCGCTCGACCGCGGCGTCGAGATGCTGGTCGCGCTCTTGGCGGTGCTGAAGGCCGGCGGCGCCTATTTGCCGCTCGATCCGGATTACCCGCCGGAGCGGCTGGCGCACATGCTGCGCGACAGCGGTGCGGCGCTGGTGCTGACGCAAGAGAGATTGCACGATCAGTTCGCCGTTGTGCTGGCTGAGACGGGGGCCGAGGCCTGGCTGGTTGATGGACAGGACAGCGAAGGCGGCGATGCCGGCAATCTCGATCTCGCCATTCACGGCGAGAGCCTTGCCTATGTGATCTGCACCTCGGGTTCGACCGGCCTGCCCAAGGGAGTGATGGTCCGCCACGACGCCGTGACCAATTTCCTCGCAACCATGGCGGAGCAGCCCGGCATGACGGCCGGCGATCGCGTGCTCGGCTTGACGTCGTTGTCCTTTGACATCGCAGTCCTTGAGCTGTGGCTGCCGCTGACGATCGGCGCCTGTGTCGTGCTGGCGGATCGTGCGGCCGCGCATGATCCTGCCAAGCTCAAGGCGATCGTGCAGCGGCATGGCGTGTCCCTGATCCAGGCAACGCCGTCGACCTGGCGGATGCTGCTCGATCATGACGGTCCGTGGCTGCCGGCGAACTGCCGGGTGCTGTGCGGCGGCGAGGCGCTGCCGCCGGATCTGGCGCGGCGGCTAGTGGCCCAGGCCGGCGAAGTCTGGAACCTGTACGGCCCGACTGAAACAACGGTGTGGTCGGCGCGCCATCGGCTCGATGCGGCGGACGATCGTCCGCTGCTCGGTGGCCCGATCGGCAACACGACGCTGTACGTTCTCGACGGTGACCTCAACCTCACGCCGGTCGGCGTCGCCGGCGAGCTTTATATCGGCGGGAGCGGGCTCGCCCGCGGCTATTGGCAGCGCGGCGCGCTGACCGCGGAGCGCTTCATCCCCGATCCCTTCGGTCCGCCGGGCGCACGGCTGTACCGCACTGGCGACGTGGCGCGGTGGCGCTCCGACGGTGTGCTCGACTATGTCGGCCGTGCCGACCACCAGGTGAAGATCCGCGGCTTCCGCATCGAGCTCGGCGAGATCGAGGCGCGGCTGCAGGCGCAGGAGGGTGTCCGCGCGGCCGTGGTGGTGGCGCGCGAGGCCGGCGCCGGCCGCCAACTGGTCGGCTATGTCAGCGGCGAGGTGCTGGATGGGGTGGCGCTCAAGACGGCGCTGTCCTCGGTGCTGCCCGATTACATGGTTCCGGCACGGATCGTGGTGCTGGAGCGTCTGCCGCTGACGCCGAACGGCAAGATCGACCGCAAGGCATTGCCGGCGCCGGATCAGCTCGCGGCCTCCGCCCAGCACGTGGCGCCGCGCACGCCGAGGGAGGCCGCATTGGCCGCGATCTGGGCCGATCTGCTGCGCCAGCCCAACATCGGCGTCACCGACAATTTCTTCGAGCTCGGTGGTGATTCCTTGATCGCGGTCCAGCTCGTCAGCCGCATCAAGCGCGATCTCGGCCACGACCTGCCGCTCAATCGTCTGTTTGAATTGACGACCGTCGAAACGATGGCTGCTGCGCTGAGCCCGGAGAGCGAGACCGACAAGCGAAGCGGCGATATCGCCGCGATGCTTGACCTGATGAAGGAAGTCGAACTGTCCCATGAGTGACACGGCAACCACGCAAAAGCAGCTGCTGCGCGACATTTCACGGCGCCTGATGCGTCTCGATTCCGGCAAGCAGCACGCGTTCCTGTCGCAGCTCGCAGCGAAGGGCGTCAACCTCGCCATGCTGCCCATCGTGCGGCAGGAGCGAAAGCGGGCGCCGCTGTCCTTTGCGCAAGCGCGCCTCTGGTTCCTGTGGCGGATGGATCCGTCCAGCGCCGCCTACAACATATCGGCGACGGTGCGCGTGCGCGGCCTGTTGCAACCACGCGCATTGCAACAGGCGTTCGATATGCTCGTCGCCCGCCACAGCGCGCTTCGCACCGTGTTTCGGCAGCAAGGGGAGCAGGCCGAACAAATTGTCCACGACCCGCAGCCGGTCGCATTGCGGCACGTGATCCTCGTTGGCGAGGACCGCGAAGGGCAGGCGCGCGTGCTGGCGCGGCAGGAGGCCTCGCTGCCATTCGATCTCGAGGCCGGCCCGCTCATGCGCGCGGCGTTGCTGACGCTGGACGAGGACGATCACTTCCTCGTCGTCAGCCTGCACCATATCGTGGCCGACGCCTGGTCGATGGGCGTACTGGTTGACGAGTTCTGGAAGCTGTACGCCTCATTCGCATGCGGTGAAGCACCGGCGCTGCCGGAGCCTGATATTGACTATGCCGACTACGCCGAATGGCAGCGGCTCTGGATGAGCGCGGTCGATGGCGAACGCCAAGCTGGCTATTGGACCAGGCGTCTCGCCGATCCGGACGTGCTCCAGCTGCCGATCGACCGGCCGCGCCCGGCGGTCCTGGACCTGGCGGGATCGGCACTTCACATCCCGCTCGATCGGGCGCTAGCCGATGGCTTGCGCGCGCTCGCGCGGCGGCATCGCACGACCCTGTTCGCCGTCCTGCTGGCGAGCTTCAAGCTGCTGCTCTATCGCTACACCGGCCAGTCCGACATCAATATCGGCGTGCCAGTCGCCAACAGGCATCGCGACGAAGCGCGCGGCGTGATCGGTCTGTTCGTCAATACCCAGGTGCTTCGTACGCAGATCGACGGCCGCGCGGCACTCGCGGACGTCATTGCGGTGGTTCATGCGGCCACTGTCGAGGCACAGGAAAACCAGGACCTGCCGTTCGAACGACTGCTCGAGATCCTTCAACCCACGCGCAGCCTGAGTCAGAATCCGCTGTTCCAGGTTCTCTACAATCACCAGCGTCGCCGGGCGTCGGCCAGTCCACCGGACCGGACCGGTCTCCAGATCGAGACGATCGATACAGAGGTCGACACCGTCAAGTTCGACCTTGCGCTCGACACCGAAGAGGGGATGTCAGGCGAGATCCGCGCCATCTTCACCTATGCGACGGCGCTGTTCGCGGCGGCGACGATCGAGCGTTTTGCCGCGCATTGGACCACGATCCTGAAGGCCATGGTTGCCGACGACGCGCAAGGGATCGCTGATGTGGCGTTGCTGCCCGAGCAGGAAC
>JAEYYV010000359.1 GCA_023428295.1 Pseudomonadota bacterium | reverse complement strand
TTGCTCGGCGGTGCCGTGATCGGCGAGGAGCTTCGCGACCAGGTTGCACGAGGCGAGGATGACGGCGGTGGAGACGCAGGACTCGGCGATCGCGGAGAGGGCGAGGGCGTAGCCGAGGTTGTCTGTGCCACCGCCGCCGAGCGAGGTCGGGACCTTGGCGGCGACGAGGCCGAGCTCGGCGAGGCCGGCGATGTCGGAGAGCGGGTACTCGCCGGTGCGGTCGCGCTCGGCGGCGCGCGGGGCGAGGCGCGTTTGCGCGAAGGAGCGCGCGGCCTGCGCGATCATGTGTTGCTCGTCGGTGAGTGCGGGATCGAGGCGGGACAGGCGACGTTCGGCGCTCATGGCGTATTCCTAACTCGCCTGGTGGTGGGGGCGGCGAGGGAGGGTGTCGCAATATGACAGGGTGCCTGTCATGATTCGCGGATGGCGACACGGAAGCCGCGACGTCTTCGCAAGCGTCATCACGACGAGGTCCGCGCGGTGGTGGACGAGGCGGTCGCGCTGTTCTGGCGAGTGCGCTATGTCGCCGACCAGATCCACACGACGGGTGGCCGATCGGAGACGGCGCGCGGCGTGCTGCGCGGCCTCGTGCGATACGGCGCGCGCACGGTGCCGCAGCTCGCGTTCGCGCGCTCGGTGACGCGGCAGCACACGCAAGAGGTGGTGGACACGCTCCTCGCAGATGGCTTCGTCCGTCGCGTGCCAAATCCCGCGCACGTGCGATCGTGGCTCATCACGCCGACGGCGCGCGGCGTGGCGGCGGTTGCGGCGCTCGACGCAGCGGATGACCACACGATGGCGGTGATCGGCAAGCAGCTGCGCGCGACGAAGAGCGATGTGGCCGCGACGGTGCGCGTGTTGCGCGAGATGCGCGAGCTGTTCGAGGCGAGCTCGTGGCCGTGATCAGTGCGGGCCGCCGGCGAACCTGTCACGCGTCGATCGGACGCGTGACCCGATAGAAACCGACGCCGGTCGATTGAACCTGCCGTCAGCCTCGAGCGGATCGCGCGCAGTGCAGATGAACGACGCTGCCGAGTTGGCGCGCGGCGACGAGCTCGAGTGGCAGGCGCAGATCGAGCGGCAACCACGGATGCCCACCGCCCACGCTGGTCGGGTTGAGGAACGCGTGGAAATCGTCGACGAGATCGGCCGCCATCATCGCGCCAGCGAGCTGCGCTCCTCCAACCGTGACATCGCCATCACGCAGGAGCGCGCGGATCGCATCGGGATCGAGAGCGGACGCGATGCGCGTACGTTGCGTGTGCGCGGCCGTGAGCGTCGTGGAGATCACGAGCTTGTTCGCGGCGCGCCAGGTGTCGGCGAAGTCGCGCTCGAGCTCGCCCAAGCCCGGAATGAACGACGGCGAATCGGGTGAGAGGTGGGCCGTCTCCCACGGAGACATGACCTGGTACATGCGCCGCCCGTAGACGTACGTCTTCGCCGGACGCAGGAGCTCGAGGATCGACGAGAACACCTCCGGCGTCATCGTCGTGAAGTTGAAGTTGCCGGCGCGATCGGAGACGTATCCGTCGAGCGTGATGTTCGAGATGTAGACGAGCCGTCCCATGGCTCCTCCGCTACGGGACGACGAGAGGCGAGCGCATCCAGCCCGCTTGTATCATGTGATCGCCGCGTGTGGGCGTGGCACAGTGCCGACAGGGACACCGATGGCACCTCGTTGGCTCGCTCGGGTAGTGCTCGCGATGGCAGCGGTCGCATCGATCGCCACCTCGCGTGCAGATCCGACGTGGATGTACGACGTGGACGAGCTCGCCGACGGCGTGCTCGATCAAGCCGCGTCGGCGACGTATCCGATCCAGATCGAGGTCCGCGGCGGCGTGTATCACTCGCTCGACGGCGACCTCTCGGTGGTCGTTCGGATCGGCCAGAATCCGTGCATCGAGGACTTCGAGCTGGAGATCTCGAGCGGGCTGCCGTCTTGATCGCGACACGCGCGCTCCTGCACCCGTGCACGCTCCTCGCGATCGCGCTCTTGATCGTGAACGACCACATACTCAAGAGCGCGGCGCCTGGCGTTGTCACCGGCAAGCTCTCCGACTTCGCGGGCCTGGCGTTCTTTCCGCTCCTGCTCGCGGCGGCGGCGGAGCTCGTGGGCGTGCGTCGCGGGATGAAGGCGATCGTGATCGCCACCATCGCGACGGGCATCGTGTTCGCGGCGATCAAGCTGTCCGCGTCGGCGGGCGAGGTTTATCGCGTGGGCCTCGCGGTCCTGCAATGGCCGGTGCGGGCGTTGCGGGCGCTCGTCGATGGCCGCGCGGTGCCCGGGCTCGGGCGCGTGTCGCTCGTACGTGATCCGACGGACCTCGTGGCGCTGGTCGCACTCGCGATCCCCGTGCTCATCGCACGCAGGATCGATCACCGTACGCGCGACGGTACGGTCGAGGGGTAAGGCGGGGACGCCGGGCGCGCGAACAGCGCATCGAGATCTTCGATCGCGCGCTGCCCCGAGTACGCCTGGTGTCCGTACGATCGCCGCGGCCGCGCCGATCGTAGCTACGACTACTTCTGCAGGTGCAGGTGCGGACCGCTCCACGCCGCGTTGCCGCCGCGGCGCTCGTCGATGACCGTGATGCCGGCGCCGCGCGCTTCGCGGATGAACGCGTTGACCTCGGAGGTGGAGTGGTCACGCGTGCGGACGTCGATCGCGCGACCCGCGCGATGCGCCCAGCCGAGGTGACGGCCGCCCGTCGATGACGTCACGGTGAAGCCGCGATCCTGCGCGAAGCGAGAGAGCTCGCGGTACGTCTGCGCGCCGCCGTTGGCCGTGGTCAGTTGCTCGTCCGTGATGGTCTCGAAGAGGTTCGACATGGCTGTGTGTCCTTTCGAGAGTCGCTAGCTGCAGCGTCGGTGCCACGTTGCTCGTGCACACGATGCGTTTGCGCCTGCACGATGGTCGGGAGGGCGAGCGCCGAACTGTGCGATTCCTCGACGAGCGAAGGCCGGTGTCTATCGCGAGAGACAGCGTTTCGGGGGCAATGTCCCAGACGCACGGGCAAGTCGAGTTTCCAGTGCGTGATACCGTGCGGTCGTTGGAACGCGCTCGCCGTCACGTAACGCTCATGGTGATCCCGCTCGCGGTGATCGCCCTCGGCATGTTTGCCGCGGTCCTCGTGCCGTACGGGTATCCGATGCAGTGGGCGACGGTGACCATGCCGGTCGCGGACCCTTCGCCGTTCCTCGCGGTGCATGTCGTGGCCGGCGTGCTCGCCGTTTCGATCGGGCTGGGGGCGCGGCGCGATCGAGCACCGGGGTGGGGCGCGGTGATCGTCGCGATCGCGGGGATCCTCGCGATGACCGTCATGACAGCGATCGCGGTGAATACGTTCAGCGACGGCGGCTACTGGACGCCCGTGCTGGTGTTCGTGGCGCCGATCGCGCTCGCGCTGGCGATGATCTTCAACGCGCTGCGCGCACAGGCCTGGGAGCGGATGCTGATGCTGCTCGGCGCGCTCGCGATCGCCGGCCTGCCGTACAGCTGTCCGCTGGTGCCGGGCATGTTCGACGTGTTCTCGAGCGGCATGGTGTACTTCGTGGCGATGGTCACCGTGCTCGCGCTGTTCGTGCGAGGGATGCGCTCGTGAAGGCGCCGATCGCGATCGCGTTCGCGTTCTTCCTTGCGTGCAACGACCCGGCGACCGTGGTTACCGATAGTGCGATGCCGGGCGACGACGCCATGGTGGAGCCCGTGTCCTCGCGCTATCCCGCGGGGAGCATCTCCTCGCCGGTGACGCAGGGCGTGGCGGATGCGATGCGCGCGATCGCGGCGCGAGGATCGGGCCGTGACGACGTGTTCGTGAAGGTCGGCGCGTCGGGGACGGTCAGCCGCAATCTCCTGTTCTGCTTTGCGGGCGCCGCGCAATACCGGATCGATCTCGCGGGACGCGATGCGCTCGTACCGGCGATCGAGCTGTTTCGTGGGAGCGACATCGACGGTGCGACGCCGTTCGATCGGGTCACGCTCGCGGCCGAGGTCGGACGCACCGCGCGGTGGGCGATCAGTGGATCTCCATCGCCACTCGAGCGAGAGCTCGACGTTGCCATGCCGCGCTTCGCGTTCGTGAACTACGGCACGAACGACATGGGTTCCGGCGGGACGTACGCGAGCTCGCTCGCGCTGTTCTGGGACTCCATGAACGAGCTCCTCGATCTGCTCGACGAGCGCGGGGTGGTCACGATCATCACCGGCCTCAATCCTCGCGGCGACTCCGAGAGTGCCAAGCGCTGGGCGCCCACGTTCGACGCTGCCACACGCGCACTCGCGGAAGCGCGGCAACTGCCGTACATCAGCTTGTACGTCGCGTCGTCTCCGCTCGCGAATCAAGGGCTCGTCTCCGACGGCATTCACGGGAACGTGTACGCCGATGGCGGTGCCCAGCCGTGCGTGTTCGACGCGGCAGGTCTCGCGTTCAACTACAACCAGCGCAACCTCGCGTCGATCGAGATGCTCGCGAAGGTGCGCGAGGTGGTCGTCGCGGGAGCCGCGGCGCCCGATGTCTCGCCCGTGCCCGTGCTCGCTGGCGCGGGGACCGAGGCGGAGCCCTTCGAGATCGACTCGCTGCCCTTCACGCACACGTTCGACACGACGAACGGCGAGACGAATCGCGCGAGCTATCCCGAGTGCGGCGCGCAGAACGAGAGCGGCCCGGAGATCGTGTATCGCTTCACCACCACCGAGTCGCGGCCGCTTCGCGTGGTCGTCCTCGATCGCGACGGCGTCGATGTCGATGCGCATGTGCTGGTGGATGGCACCTGCGTGGAGCGCGCGAACAGCGTCATCGATCGCACCGTCGGTGCCGGCGAGATTCGCATCGTCGTCGACACGTTCGTGGGCGCAGCAGGGGCGCAACCGGGCGCATACACGCTCGTCGTGCAGCCGTGCGAAGCGGGCGACCCCGACTGTGCATGACTAGCTGAGGCGGAGGAGCCGCGCGGCCTCGCGTACGAGATCGGCGGCGGGAAACGGCTTCTCGAGGAAGGCGGCGCCTTGCGCGATGAGCTGCTGCGCGGCGTCGTCACTCGTGTGGCCCGTCGTGACGAGCACGGGGACATCGGTGCGCGTGCGCAGCTGCTCGAAGCACTCCCGACCGCCCATGACGGGCATCATCATATCGAGGACGACGAGGCCGATCTCCTCGGCGTGCGCGGCGAACACCTCGAGAGCCTCGGCGCCGTTCGCCGCCTCGAGCGTCTCGTACCCTTTGCGCTCGAGGATGCGGCGCGTGCCGCGGCGAACGTGGGGTTCGTCGTCGACGACGAGGATCTTCGTGCGCACGACCTTCTCCTTGGTAGGCGTCTCGACAGGAGCGGGCAGGGACGGAGGCCGCTCGGCGGTGAGCGGCAAGCGGATCGTGAACGTGGTGCCGACACCCACGGTGGAGCGCACGTCGAGCGAGCCATCGTGGCCGGTGACGATGCCCCACACCGTCGAGAGACCGAGGCCCGTGCCCTTGCCACGCGCCTTGGTGGTGAAGAACGGCTCGAACATTCGCTTGAGCGTCTCTTCGTCCATGCCCGATCCGGTGTCGCTGACCTCGATGTGCGTGAAGCGCCCGTGAACGCTCGCGTCGATCGAGAGCGTCCCGCTGTCTCTCATCGCGTCGGCGGCGTTGACCGCCAGGTTGATGAGGACCTGCACGAGCTGCGTCGGATCGCCGGCCACGTAGAGCGGCTCGTCGGGGAGCTTCACCCGCAACGCGATCGACTTCGGCAGCGTGCGCGTCAGCATCGAGCTGACCTCGCGGACGAGATCGCCGATCACGACCGGCTGCTTTCGATATTGCCCGCGCCGGCTGAATGCGAGGAGCGCCCGCGTGAGCTCGGCGCCGCGCGCTGCTTGCGAGATGATGAGCTCGAGCTCCTCGCGCGGGTTGCCTGCCGGCGAATCGAGATCCGTTCGCGCGAGCTCGGCGAACGACATGATCGAGCCGAGGATGTTGTTCATGTCGTGCGCGAGCCCCGCGGAGAGCGTCCCGACGGCCTCCATGCGCTGCGCGTGAACGAGCTGCTCGTGGAGCCGGCCGCGCTCTTCCTCGCTGCGGCGAAGCTCGTCGAGCTGCGCGGCGAGCTTCTCGGCCGTTTGCTCCTGCTCGCGGCGATGCGTCTCGGCGCGAACGATCTGTCGCGTGTACACCCGATGAAAGAGAAAGCCGATGACCTCGCTCATGATGATGAGCGCGCCGAATAGCGGCTTGGTGTTGTGATCGATCGCGATGACAAGCCAGACAATATCGATGATGGCGAACGCGCCGAGGACCCACGGCGCACGGAGCAGGAGCCCGCACGCGAGAAGCTCGACGGTGAGGACGTAGGTCAACACCGGATCGCGCGTGAAGGCTTGCGTGAGGAGTGTCCCGGTGATGGGAATCATCCACACGAGGGCGAGAAAGAGATGCGCGAAGCGAGGGGCAACGCGTCGCGTGTAGAGCGCGAAGATCAGCGCCAGCATCGCGGTGATCGCGAACGCGTTCCACACGTACACCGGGAACGGCAGCGGCACGCCCATCGGGCCGCTCATCACGACAGCGATGATGATGCCGCCCAGGACGAACGGGGCAAACACACGCGCACGCTCCAGCGCGACGGCGTCCAGCGTCGCGTCGAGCTCGGACGTGCGTGTAGTTTCCACGGCACCCGATTCGACCACGCCCCGCACATCGTGAGTGAGGCGATGTACTCCCTGGTGGAAGATCCGTTGCAGATCGATGGGTTCGGCCCGGACGTTAACGAGGCGGTGTCGCGTAGCCGCGCTGCGGAAACGGATTCGCCGTGTCGCGTGCGTGAAGCTCCCCGACCGTCCAGGTGGCCCCACGTTCGCTGAAGATCGCGAGTCCGACGACGCCGACGTTGCGATCGCCCGACGTCTGAGCGGCGTACGAGTCGGCGACCTTGCCGAAGCGGAACGCCGCGACTGCGTCGTCCGACGTCCGGAAGCCATCGATGACGAGGGTGTCGTGCGGATCGACGATGTAGCCGCGACGGTTGGGATCGGCGGGGCGACCATCGATCACGTCGAGCCCGTCGACCGAAGCGACGATCTCGAAGCGCGCGGTGGTCGCGTTGCGCACGACGATCCGATAGCGCTCACCGTCCTCGCCGATGATCAGCGTCCGACCACCGGCGGTGTAGCCCGCGAGCGTGCGACCGAGCTCGTCGACGAGCGCGACCGAGATCGCGCCGTCGCCCGCGATCACTTCCATCGGTGCGGGGCGCGTGCCGAGGTACGCCGCGTGTGCTTGCACACCATGCGCGTCGTTGTAGTGCAGCGCGAGCTCGGCCCAGGCATTCGTCGAGGAGCGTTGAAACGGCGCGTACGAGATCGGCGCGGACACCTGCTCGCCCCACGACGTGCCGAGGCCCGGCCGCTCGGGAACGGGATCGGCGATGTATCCGCTCGGCGCCGACGACGGTCGCTCGGCGGCGTGCGTGGAGTCGGCGGCCGCATAGCTCGACGACGGTGCCGGCCCTGGACTACCACCGCCGAATGCGACGCTGGTCTGCTTCGAGCCGCCACAGGCGGTCGCGAGGATCAGGACAGAGCTTACCCATGAGTGCCGCAGCACCCGCTTCGCCATCGTCATTGAATGTGTCCTTTCGGAAGTGAGCGTGAGAGTCAGCGGCCCCCGTGCACGCCGAGCTCGAAGAACATGCTCGCGTCGAGACGTGAAGGCGTTGTTGCCTTCGAGCACGCCCACCGCACACGGCGGGGCTGTCGAGCGAGCCGCGCAGCGTGACATCGCCGATGCGATAGCCGATGCCGGCCGATATCCCCACCACCGTCGTTGCCAGTGCGAGGGCCTTCATCATGCGCTCTCTGAACGCACGCCGATCGCCGCCGCTTACACGAGAATCGCTAACGCTGCGAAGGGCCGGGGTGGCATCGCGTACATCCCGTCCCTGTCAGCTTGAAGGCGGTCGCACCGTCGTGGCACGGGACGCACGCGGACTTGGGCGGCGTCGGCATCGCGGCGACACTGGAGCCGAGCTCGACGTGACACGCGGTGCATTTCAGATCGCTGCCGTCCTTCGCGCGTGCGTGCGTCGCGTGCGAGAACGTCGCGCGCACCGACCACGGCGCGCTCGTGCGCTTGCTCGTGCGCGTGGTGGATAGCGAGTACTGATGACAGCCCTCGCACGCGGACAGGTGTGGTGCGGGGCCCGATGACTGCGCGTGGCATCCGCTGCCCGTACACGAACGATGTCCGCGCGGCGGACGAAGCTGCGAGCCTGCGGTCGCGAGCGAGTGACACGTCGTGCACTCGCGCTGGTGCGCGTCGCGCGTGTGATCGAGCGTGGCGCCGAACTCGGTGCGCGAGGCAGGCGCACGATCCGCGATGAGCTTGCGCCACGGCTCGGTCGAGTTGTGGCACGCCGCGCAGTACTGCGGATCGCGCTTGGTGAAGTCATCCGCGTGACACGTCACGCACGGCGCGTGTCCCGAGGTGATGACCTCGTCGCCGCTGATCGGATGGCAGCCCGTGCATGGCAGGCCCGTGTCTTTGTGCGTGCTGTGAGAGAAGCGAACGTCGCGCAGCTTCTGCTCGTACTTCGCCGGCGCGGTCGTGTGGCAGCGAGTGCAGCTCGCGGTGATCGAGAACACGGGCGCACCGTCGTGGCACCCGCTGACCGCACAGGAGGTGGCCTGGGTGCGCGGCAGGATGTTGTCACTCGTCTCGTTGATGGCCGCATGACACGTCACGCACTGCGCCCCGCGACCACCGCGTGCAGCGTGTCGCTGATGCGAGAACGTGGCGGTCACCGTGTTGATCGGCTCCGCGAGACGCGGCGGCTGCGGCGTTCCACTGCCTGGCGTGTGGCACGACTCGCAGTTCGTCATCGCGGCTGCTTTCCACGTGCCGCCCGAACCGTCGTGACACGTGAGGCAGCGCTTGTGCGGCGCGCCCTTGCTGGCGACGTGGCACGAGGAGCACGCGACACCTGCGTGTGCCTTGTGATTCGCCGTGAGCGCGAAGTCCGTCGGCGTGTACGGCGGATACGTGACAGCGAGCTTCTTCTCGAACGGCTTGGTGAGCGACGCGGGCGCGTGGCAGTTGCTGCACGTGCGCGCTTGGCTCTCGAGGATCGCGAGCTTCTTTCCGCGCACGCCCTTGGCCGGCGCCGTGCCATGGCACGCGCCGAAGCACGCTGCGTGATCGGGACGGCCGACGAGCATCCCGTTCTGCAGCGTATGGCAGCGCGTACAAAGAATCGGCGTCTCGTTGCCGGCGGTGTTCCAATCGCGCGCGTGCAGATTGTGATCGAAGCCATCGGGCGCCGCGTCGTCGGCGATGGCAGCGCCCGCGAGCATCACGAGGATCACCAACGCGCGGAGCATCAGTAGACTCCCGTGACCATCAGGCGAAGCGTCTTGTAGCCGCTGATCTCCGGCTGGAAGTCGAACGCGCTCGACAGATCGTACGCGGCGAACAATCGCAGCTGTCGCCCGACCCACGCATCGAGCGTGATGCGGCCGCCGTAGCGGATGTCGCTCGTTGGAATCTCGAGCGCCGGATCCTCGTACAGCACGGTGTAACGCGTGCGCCGGCCGTAGAACTCGAGCTGCGACGAGAACGTGCGTGCGCCGAGGCTGAGCTTCATCATCGCGCCGACCTCGGTGAAGCCGTCCTCGCCGCGAAACTCGTTGGCAGGCAACATCTGCGGTGACGAGGGCGCGTCGAAGATGGGCATCGCGAGCCTCTCGTGCTTGGTGTCTCGCGTGATCGCGCTCGCGCTCAGAGCGACCGTGCGGCGCAACCGCACCTCGAGGGCGCCGCCGACTTCGTAGTACGGCGCGGCGAACGTGTTCTTCATGTCGGCGTCATCGCTCGTGACGTCGGCGGCGAACGCGCCGCGCAGCAGCAAGTCGATGTTCTCGGCGATGAGCGTTCCGGCGCGCAGCGAGCCCACGAAGCGCGGCACCACGGGGCCGAGATCCAGGTAGCGGCGCGCGGCGGTGGCATCCGAACGATCGGGTGCGACGAGCGCGGGATCCCACCGCCAGTCGAACTCCGTGTGGCGATTGAGATCGAGGACGACGTTCGTGACCTCTTTGTAGCGCGCGCGCACTTCGAGGCGTTGGCTCGCGACGTTGCCGTCGAGCGTGCGCACCGACGCGATCATCGCGACGTCGCGGCGCGGTCGCCAATCGCCCTGCACCAGGCCGCTTCGCGACGCGGGCTGACCGGCTTCGGCGTACGAACCGACGGCGAGAAGATCCGCTTGGACCGCGAGCGGCAGCGGACGTGGCAGACCACGCAGATCCGCGCGGAGCGAGAGGCCCGACACGCTCGGGCGACGATCGGGTTGCTCGCGCGTGTAGTCCGAGTGGCGCAGGCCGCCAAAGCCCGATGCCTTGAGGATCGCCCCCTCGTACGCGACGAGGAAGCCGTCGAGGTGCATGACCCACGGGCCGTACACGTACTGCGATCCACCACGCACGCGCAGCTGCTGGAGGCCCCAGCGTTGCGGGAGGAAGTCGCGCATCTCGGCCCAACCGGAGCGCGCATCGACGCCCGAGCGTTGGAACCACGTCGCGATCGGCGGCGTCACATCGACGATGGTTGGCGCGTCCTCGGCCATCGTCAGCGACTTGCGCGCCGCTTGAAAGCGCAGCGCGAAGTACGACGACAAGCTCTGGAGTCCCACGCCGCGGGTGGCCGCGAACAGCTCGCCAAAGCCGTACGCGCGGAAGGCGTCGAACTGCCGGCCCTCGACGGGAGCCTTGCGATCGAGCGACGCGCGTCCCGTCGGCTGCGCGGACTCGACTTGATAGCCGATGTCGATGCTGAACGAGACGCGCTGATTGATATCGCGAAGCGCGACCGTCGCCTCGTCATCGCGCGTCGCCGGTGCGGGTGCGCGCGACATGGGCGGCGGTGCTTGCGGCATCGGCGTCCCCGTCGGTGCAGGAGCCGGTGCGGTCTGCGCGACGCGCGGGCGCATCTTGAGGTTTCTCGGCGGTGGCTCGTGCACCTCGGACGGCTTGGGAACGCGCGGCTCGGCCGTGGCGGTGCTCGCACACGCGATGACGAGGAGCGCGGCGCGCTTCATCGCATCCTCGGTGCGGTCGGGCCGTGGCATTGCGCGCACGAGCTCTCGGTGTGGCACGTGAGGCACGAGCGGACGTTGATCCGCGCGAGGCGACCGTGCTCGACCTGGAAGTCACCGCGAATGCCGTGCGATCGCGGGCGCTGCTGGTGACACGCCGTGCAGAGCTCGACGACGTGGCACTGCGCGCAGCGATCGCGATTCGCGGCGGCCTCCGGGCCGTGATCGAGCTCGCGCCACGTGATGCGGTGATCCGCGGGCTGCATCGTCTGATGACACTCGTCGCACGCTTGCCGCGGATTGCCGCTCATGCGCACGTGGCACGTCGCGCAGCGCGTTGCATCGCGCTCGGCGACCTCGGCATGATCGCGGCGGAACGCGAGCGTGTGATCGAGCGGCCTCTCCGTCGCCGGTAAGTGGCTTCGCGGCGCGATCGTCGTCAGCTGATTCTGTCGCGCGGCGTGACACGTCTCGCACACGCGCATGCGCATCTCGGCAGGCGTGCGATCCGTGTCGTCGTGGCACGTCACGCACTGCTGCACGCGCGGTGCTGCGTGGTCGGTGTAGCTGTTCGACCTGGCCGTCTCGCGATGGCATTGCTCGCAGCGGATCGCGCGGCCCTTGCGATCGGTCTTGTGGCGATCGTGATCGAAGTGCAGGTCGTCCTTGATGAGCCGCGCGCGCGTGCGCTCTCGCGCTCCGGTCTGATGACAGTTCGCGCACTCGTTCATCTTCGGCGCCTTGGGCAGGTTGGCCTCGGGCGCGTGGCATCGCGCGCACGTCGCGTGGTTCGGCGGCAGCTTCGCGCCGTCGCGCACGTGGCAATCGGCGCACGCCACGTGAAACCCGACGCGGGACTCCATGAGCCCGGAGTCCAGGTGGCGCCGATGCGAGAACCTCGACGGCAGCGTCTGCCATGTATCCTCGAGTGGATACGGCTTGAGCGGCGCTTCGAGCCCGCCGGTGAGCGTGACCTTCGTGTGGCAGACCTGGCAGATCTTGCCGGGCTGCGCGAGGAACTCCTTCGCGTGGCACGCGGCGTCGTCGCACGGACGATGATTGTCCGCGCCGGGTTGCCCCGTGGGCTTGTGACACGCGACGCACGACACCTGCGTGTGCTGCGCGTGCGAGAGGCGCGATGGATCCTCCGGAGGCAGCGGCATCTCCATCGCGCGCTGCTGCGAGCACGCAACACCGACGAGCGCTACCAACGCGAAGAGAAGGGTCCGCATTCCTCCCGCGGACGACGTTACACCGACGGAGCAGGGCGGTGGTCAACGCGCGGTCACGTTGCGCGGGCGTCGTCGCGATCGCGGGGATCGAGGTGCGGTCGTGCGGCGGTCAGCTCGCGGTGCACGAAGACCCGTCGCGCGGGTGCATCGGGCGTCCACCACACCACGCAGTACGCGCGTTCGCCCTCGGGTGTGTAGACGACGACCACGACATCTCCGTCGAGAACGTCGGGGACGCCGTCGCGCACGCAGTGGACGATGACCTCGCCGCCGGCCGAGACGCAGGCTCGCGCGGCGCTCCACAGGCGATCGAAGAACGCGCGATCCGTCGAGCGCCACATCGCGGGATCGGGATCGCCGAGGATGGGCGCGTTGCACGTGACGAGCGGCGCGGACATGCCAGGTGGATCGGCGATGTC
>JAEYYV010000369.1 GCA_023428295.1 Pseudomonadota bacterium | reverse complement strand
CGACGACGATCCTCGTCCTCGCGGCGCTTCCGCATCTCCTCGTCGCGCTTCTTCGCTTCCTCGCGGATGCGGCGCTCGTCGTCGAGCCGGCGCTTCTCGAGCTCCTCTTGCTGCTTCTTGAACGCCGCCTTGCGGTCGCGCTCCTCTTGCTCGCGACGCTTCTGCTGCTCTTCGCGCGACTTGCGCTCGCGCTCCTCGAAGCGACGCTTGTCCTCCTCGTACTTGCGGCGATCCTCCTCGGCACGGCGACGCTCGCGCTCGTCGGACGCACGCTTCGCTTCCTCCTGCAGCCGCTTGTTGCGCTCCTCGAAGCGGCGCTGCTCTTCCTCGCGCTTGCGGCGTTCCTCGTCGTACCGGCGCTGCTCCTCGGCCGCGCGACGCCGGTCCTCGTCCTCGCGACGCCGCTGCGCCTCGCGCTCGCGCGCGACTTGCTCCTCGCGACGCTGGCGCTCGCGGTACTCGCGGCGTCGATCCTCGGCGCGTCGCTCGGCCTCGCGCTCCGCGTCGCGATCCCAGCGTCCGATCTGCCGCACCTCGACGCGGTCGCGCCGCGTGTTGATGCGGTTCTTGCGCATCCAGTCCTCGTCGGGACCGGCGACCCACTGCGTCTTCTGATGCCGATAGAAGCGATGGATGCGCTGCGTACCCTTGATGTACGCGCTCCAGTTCGAGCGCACGAAGTGCCGGCGCAGATCACCGCTCGTCAACTGCAATGCGGGCACGAAGCGCCACTGCTCGTCGGGCACCCACGTGTCCTCCGAGAATCCCATCGGCGCCCAACCAACCCAACCGTCACCGACGCGCCACTGCACCCACGCGGGTCCCCACTTCGTATCGGGCGCCCACACCCACCGATTCACCCAGACCCAACGACCGTAGTGATCCGTGTAGTTGCCGAACTCGTCGTTCGACGTCCAGGTCCACCCGAAGTCCGTGTGATGCCACCTGCCGTTCGTGTATGGCTGATAGCCCTGCTGCGCGGGCACGAACACCCAGCCGTAGGTCTTGTCGTCGTACCACGTGCCGTAGGGCGCCAGCTTCTCGTAGAAGTAATCGACGTCGTTGACCGGGTTGCCGTCGAACGTGACGTTCACGTCGACATACGACGGACCGATCGGCTCGTCGTACTGCGGCTCGAGGGGCGGCTCGTACTCCGGCGGCATCGACATCGACTGCGGGTCTTGCGCCGGCACGTCGTTGCGATTCGGATCGTACGGCCCACTTGGCGGAGTGTTCGGATCGTACGCCCCGTATTGCGGATGCTGCTGGTACTGGCCGTAGCCGTACTGCGGAGGCGGCTGGTTCTGCACCGTGCAGCCAGCCAAGAGAAGAACGCTCAGCCACTTCTTCATGCGCACCATGACCCGGGCACCTTTCGACGGAAGCCAGTGTGACGGAAGCCACCGCTCCGCATTCACACGAAAGCATAACGGTTCGCGACCCAGGATCCGGACGCTTCACAACCTGAAAAGGTCGCGCGTCAGGTGGCGGCTTTCGCGAGCTTCTTACCGATCGCCTGCAGACGCTGATGCAGCGAATGTGCTTGCGTCGCGAGCTCCTCGAACTCGGCATCCCGCGCCGTCGCGGCCAGCGCCTCGGCTCGCGCCGACAACGCGAGCGCGGTCTCGCTCACGTCGTGCGCATCACTCGCCGTCGGAGGCACCGTGGCGTCGCCGTTTCCGGCCTTGTGTTGGATCTGCGTGTTGAGCGTCCCGACCTCTCCCGCCACGCTCGTCAGCTCGTCCATGAGCTCGCGCAGTCGCTCGTTGCGCTTCTGCACGGTGGGCACGTGATCGACGACCCCCTTGCTCAGCGCCTCTTGCTGTTCGCGTGCACTCGCGAGCACGCGTACGAGATCCTGCCCGGCGGTCTGCAGTCGGCCCTCACATGCCGCGATGTCCGCGAGCGTCTGGTTCGCGCGCTCGAGGTGCTTCACGCTCGACAGCGGCGTCTTCAGGAACAGCTCGCCAAGCCGGCCGTAGCTCTCGAGCTCCGAGGCGAACTTCGCGGCAGCATCGACGAGCGACGAGTCAGGCTTGGACATCGGCGCACTCTACCGGATCACCTGGACTTGGTGAGCGTGACCGTGCGCCGCTCTCCATCGGACTTGCTGTAGATCGACTCGACGACGGTCTTGTAACCCTTCTTCTCGATCGTGAGCGCCACCTTCGTGAAGCCCATCATCTGGACGGCCGTCGGAGTCGTGCCCGCGCGGCGGCCCGCGATCGACACCGTCGCTCCAGCTGGCTGCGAGATGATCGTGACCTTGTGCGTGGGGCGGCTGAGCGGAATGTCCACGCTCGCAGGCGTATCCGCCGCGAGGCTCACCCACTTCGTCCCGGGCGCATAGCGCGGATGCTTCACGTCCACGCGCTTTCGTGCGCACTCGCTCTGGATCGTGATCGGCGACGGGCCCATCACTTGATCGTCGAGCCGCACGATCGATCCCGCGGGCGTCGTCGTCACGGTGAGCTTGCATGGACCTTGACCCACGACCGGCGGCGAATTCGGATCGCCGACCGACGCGTTCTCGTCGGGCTCCGGCGTCGCCGTCACCTTCGGCTCCGGCGCGGCCGTCTCCACCGGCGCGGTCACGGCCATCGTGACCTTCTCGTCGCTGGGCGGCTTCTCGGTAGGCGTCGCCGGCGGCGTAGACGTTGTCGTCGCCGTGGCCGCGGTCGCCGTCTTGTCGTCGCCGCGCATCGCGAGGACGATCACGAGCAACAGCAGGCTCCCGATCACCGCAGCCCCGCCGATGATCATCCACCGACGGCGACTCGCTCCATGCGACGCGAGCATCGCCGCGGTCGCATCGTTCGGCGCACCGTACGGCGGGTTCGTCGTGCCGTTCTGCATCGGGTACTGCAGCGGCGCCATTTGACCCGTCGGGTACTGCAGGGGCGCCATCTGTCCCGTCGGGTACTGCATCGGCACGATCTGCCCGGTCGGAAGCTGCACGGGAACGATCGGCCCTGTCGGATACGGCGGCTGCGTCGGGTTGCGCCCCGACACCGGCATCTCTGGTTGCGTGAACGACTGCTGCGCGTAACTCGGAGTCGGCGTGATCACGTATGCCGCTTGCGAGACTTCATCGCCCGGCCGGATCGCAGGCGTTGGCGAGAGCACACCGGGCGGCCCAGCGACCTCGTCGATGTCGACGAGCGAATCCTCGTAGCCTGGCGCGCGGAAGAAGTTGCCCGTCTCTTCGTACAGCGCGCAGTCGACGAAGCCCTCGAGCGACTTGTCGCTGAGGTTCATCAGCGGATTCGCTGGCAGCACGAAGCTCGAGCCGGGCGCGCGTGCTTCGCTCGCGACGGGGCTCGTCATGTCATCGATCGCGGCGATCGCCTCCGGGGCATCGCTGTTCGTCGCGACGAGCGCGGGGGCATCACTGTTCGTCGCGGCGAGCGCGGGGGCATCGCTGTTCGTCGCGACGATGGCCTTCGCCTCAGCCTCGGGCTTCGAAGCGGGATCGAGCACGGGATCGAGCACGGGATCGAGCACGGGATCGAGCAGCGGCGGCGCATCGACGATCGACGCCGTGTCGTACGACGATGCCTGCGCGTGCGTGTCTTCGGCGGTGAGCGCCGCGTTCGACAGGTTGATCGTGCTCGTCGAGATTCCGATCGCGGGCGTCGTGACGTTCGCCGCGCGCGGCGGTGGTGTCGGACGCGAGGGGGCATCGATCGGCGCAGCCATCGCGCTCGTCACCGATCGCGCAGACGGCGCTTCGACCTCCGCGCGCGCGACGGGAGCCGTGCCCTCGGCGCGTACGGTCTTCGCTTCGATCTTCGTCGGCTCGTCGATCTCGACCTCGACCTCGACAATGATCGGCTTCGCGCCTGGTGTCGGCGCCGGCTTCACCGCAAACGCGGTAGGGGTGATCTTCGGCAGCGTCGACGGAATCGCCGGGACCGACGAGGGAAGCGGTGGCACCGACGAGGGAAGCGATACGCCGTCGGTCTTGCGCGGCGGAATCGCCGGTGGCTTCGGCTGCGATCTGATCTCGGCGAGCTTCTCCGACAGCGTCTTCGGCTTCTCGGGTGCCTTCGCCGCGATGCCCGCCGGCTTCACATCGACGACTGGCTTTGCCTCGAGCGGCTTCGCTTCAACCGCCGGCTTGGCGTCGGCGTCCTTCGTGACGACCGGCTTTGCATCGGCGGCCTTCGTATCGACCCGCTTTGCATCGGCGGCCTTCGTATCGACCCGCTTGGCATCGGCAACCTTCGTGACCGGCGTCGACTCGTCGGCCTTCGCCTTCTCTGCTGCTTCGGCGGCCATGCGCGCCGCTTGCAGCTGCTTGAACACGGGCAGCGACTCGTTGGTCAACCGCCGAACGTTGAGCCGAACGCCGGGCCGACCGAAGCGATTCGCGGGTGTCGACCATGCTTCGACGACGACGCACAGTCCGCGAAGCACGGGCGTCTTGTCCTCGAGCTGGATCGAGAACGCGGTCTCGAGACCGACGGGACGGGTCGCGAGCGTCGCGACGAAGAACGAGGACTCGTCGCAAAAGCGATGAAACGTCGCGACGAACTGCTCGATCGACGTGCAGCGCGTAGCAACACACAACGCCTTCGTCTTCTCCGGCGCCTTCGCCTTCTCTCCGGAAGGATTCACCCTGATCGATTGTAGGCGTCCGCCTCGTGGTGAAGCCACGATTTGATCCCGCAACCGTGTGTGAGCCGAGTGCCCACAACATCCCTCCTCGGGAGCAACGTCAGCGGCGTTACTGCGCGTCGAGGACCGGCGCCGCGAGGCGAGGCCCGTAGAACCGCATGCTCGCGAGCACGAGCGTCTCGTCGCTACCCGAGAGGCCGCGGCGCGCACCGACATCGATCCCCCACTTCAGGTTCGCGAGGCCGATCCCGCCCGTGATGTATGTCGAGCCGAGCTCGCTGTCGTGCAGTCCGCCGATGCGGATCGGGAATCCATTGTTGCCCGCGCGAATGAACAGCTCGCCGCCGCCGCCATAGCGAGCGCCTTTGCCGTCGGTCTTCCATCGCGAATCGAACGACAGCGCGAGCGTCGGAATCGGACGCGCGAGAACACCGCCGCCAACCGCGCGCGGGAAGTGCGCCGAGTCCTCGCCCCACAGGTTCTGTCCCGACACGCCGAGGTTGATCATCTCTGTCACGCGGACGGTGGCGCCGAGATCGAACGAGAAGCCCTTGTCTTTCGCCTCGGAGGAGCCGTCCATGTCCTCGTTGAAGCGGAAGTACTTCGCGGTCGCGCCGATCGCGATGCGCGGGACGATCGCGCGCGAGATCGAGAGGCCCGCGATGTGCGATGTCCGCGTTCCAGACATTCCATCGAGCACCGGCGAGCTGCTCGCATAATCGTAGAAGAAGCAGCCGGGCGCCGCGTTCGTGGAGTCGCAGGCGGAGACGCCGACGATGGACGCGCTGTCGGACGCGCGATAGCCGTACCCGCCCTCGAACACGAGCTCGCGGTTGAGGGGGAGCCCTGCGGGGTTGAGGCCGATCGCCGTGGCACCGGTGGCTCCGCCGCGCATCGCCTCGCCCACGGCGATCTCGCGCGGGCCGAGCAGGTCCTGCAGCGAGTCCGCGTGCGCCATGCTGGTGGTACCGAGCACACCCAGAAGACCGACGAGCACGAGCCGCATGGACCGAGTGTTGGCGCGGAATGGCGACGAGCGCAAGATTTGAGAACACCTGCCATTCTGGCGTCCATCTGGGGTCTCTCGGTCGACTCGATTGCCAGCCTGGCGCGCTCGATCCTCGTCGGCAAGCACTCCACGCCGATCTGTCACTCGTGGTAACGACGCCTTCGGGTGCAGTTCAACACGTACCTGTTCGGCGGGTTCTTTGTGGTGGTCCTCGCGATCCACTCGTCCCCCTTGCCATGGACGCTGCGCAAGGTCGTCCTCCTGCTCGCGAGCTACGCGTTCTACGCCGCGTGGGACCCGCCGTTCGTGGGTCTCTTGATCGGATCCACGATCGTCGATTGGTTCGTCGCGAAGTGGATGGCCGCGTCCACGATCAAGCGCCGCCGCAAAGCGCTGCTCTGCACGAGCCTCGCGTTCAACCTCGGGCTCCTCGCGTACTTCAAGTACGCCGGCTTCCTCGGCATCACCGATGCTCCGCTCGTCGTCCCGATCGGCATCTCGTTCTACACGTTCATGACGCTCAGCTACACGATCGACGTGTATCTGGGCCGAGGTCGCCCCGCGCGCTCGTTCCTCGACTACGCGCTCTACGTGACGTTCTTTCCGCACCTCGTCGCGGGACCGATCGTTCGCGTGAACGAGCTCGTCCCGCAGTTCGAACAGCCGCGCCGCGCGACGGGACCGATGCTCGCGTGGGGACTCGCGCTCGTCGTCCTCGGACTGTTCGAGAAGATCGTGCTCGCCGATGGCCTCCTCGCGCCGGCTGTCGACATGGTCTACGGCGGCAAGGTGCCGAGCACCGCCGGCGCGTGGGCGGGAACGATCGCGTTCGCCGGCCAGATCTTCTGCGACTTCTCCGGATACTCCACGTGCGCGATCGGCGTCGCGCTGTGCTTGGGCTTCTCTCTACCGGACAACTTTCGCTCTCCGTATGCGGCGGTTGGTTTCTCCGATTTTTGGCGCCGCTGGCACATTTCACTCTCTAGCTGGCTCCGGGACTATCTCTACATTCCGCTCGGCGGAAATCGCCACGGCGCGATCCGCACGAACATCAACCTGATGCTGACGATGCTGATCGGCGGCTTGTGGCACGGCGCTTCGTGGACGTTCGTCGTGTGGGGCGGGTTGCACGGTCTCTACCTCGTCGCAGAGCGCGTCCTCGTCCGCGTCATGCCTGCCTCGCCCCTGTGGAGCGCGCCGCTCGTGCGCTTCGGTCTCGCGTTGCTCACGTTCGCGCTCGTGTGCATCGCGTGGGTGTTCTTCCGCGCGGCGACGTTCGACCAAGCGTTCGCGATCTGCCGCGCGATGTTCGGCGGCGCATCCGGCACGACCAACTCGTTCGTGATGTTCGCGCTCGCCCCCGTCTCGCTCTTGCTCGCCGTTCACTGGCTGATGCGCGACACGACGCTCGAGACCGTCGTCGAGCGCACGAGCTGGCCGGTTCGTACCGCGCTGCTGTCTGCGATGACCCTGTCCCTTCTCCTGTTCTCTGGAGTCGAACGTGCCTTCATCTACTTCCAGTTCTGACCGGCGCATACCCGGCGGACGCTGGGGCTTGACGATGCTCGCGACGGCGATCGTGACGCTGTCTGCCGTGATCGCGATCGAGGTCGTCGTGCGCGCGAATGCCTTCCGACCGTCGGTGAAGGACGACGAGTACCTGTGGGCTCTAGAGCGCACACGCGCATCCGACGAATCGCCGGCGACGATGGCGATCCTCGGCTCGTCGCGCATCCTGCTCGCGTTCAACCCGACTGCGTTTCGCGAGGAGCTTCCACGCTGGAAGTACGTGCAGCTCGCGGTGCAGGGCTCGCGACCGCTCGGTGCGCTGATCGACCTCGCTCTCGATCCCGAGTTCCGCGGGGTCGCGCTCGTCGACATCGTGGAGCTGAACTTCAGCTCCGAAGGCCTCGATACGCTGAAGCGCGAGCTCGGCGCGTATCGCCGCGGGTGGCGCGGCGTCGGCGAGCTCGCCGAGCGTTGGCTCTCGAAGCACGTGCAGGAGCACCTCGCGGTGTTGTCCACGGGCGGCCTTCGCGCGTTGCGCTCGCTGTGGGTGGACGGCGTGTGGCCCTCGCCTTCCTACACGACGACCGCGGCGGATCGAACGCGCTACGCGGACTACACGATGGTCGACGCGCAGGCGCGCCGCAAGCAGCGTGTCGCTCGGATCGATGGCTGGTCCGACACGCTCGACTTGCGGAACTGGCTCGCCGAGCCACTCGCGCTCGAGATCTTCGTCGCGATGATCCAAGCGCGCGGCGGCAACGTCGTCTTCGTGCGCATGCCGACGTGCGACGAGCGCTGGGCGTACGACGAGAGCGTCGCGCCCAAAGCGCAGTACTGGGATCGCTTCGCTGCCGTGACGCGTGCGCAGACCGTCCACTTCGCGGACTACCCGCAGCTCTCCGACTTCGAGTGCCCGGACACGTCGCATATCGACTCGAGTGACGGTCCGCGCTTCACGCGCGCGTTGCTCCAGATCCTAATCGAGCGCGGCGTCGTTCGTCGCTAGATCTCCAGCGATCTAGCAAACATCGCGTCTCTTCCGGACTCGTCCAGGCCGGCAACCAACGACAAGTCCTGCGTTTCTCGTTGACTTGAAATTGAAAATGGTTTTCATTATCCCGAAATGAAGTCGATGTTCTCGCTCGCGGTTGCACTCGTCGCTTGCACCGGGTCCAGCGGCTCCGAGGAGCCCGACCTCCCGATCGATGCAAACGCGAGCTGCGATCCGCTCTCCGTTCTTCCCACGAACTACCGCCCCATCCCGACCGTCTCCACCGGCGCGGTGATGCTCGAGACCACCGCGAGCGTCACGACCGGAACGATCGACGCGACCGCCGGCGGACTGTCCGGTGCCGCGGACAACCCGTACATCTATGTCGATCTTGTCGCGAACGCGCGTGTCGATGTCAGCGATGTCAACGCGCGCGAGTCGCTCGCGTGGGACATCGCGCTCAAGCGTTCGAGCCTTCGCATCAACGGCGGCGACTCCGGCGGCGGTCGTCGCACGCTCGCGATCGTCACCGGCGCGACCTCGGTTGCCACCGTCACGGCACCCGCGAGCGGGTACGCCGAAGACGACTTCACGACCGACGACTGCATGCTCGAGACCATCCCGGGCGGCGAGCCGATGAGCGCGTTCGGCGAGTGGTACGAGTACGACCTCGATACGCACGCAGTCATGCCCAAAGAGGAGGTCTACGTGCTGCAGCGCCCCGACAAGTCGCGGACAGCGCTTCGCGTGATCTCGTACTACGGCGACACCTCGAGCCCGATGCGCGGCGGCTTCTACCGCATCGAGACCAAGCAGCTCGGCGACGCACCGTGATCACGATGTGGACATCGATCGTCACCATCGCTCTCGCGACTGCATCGCACGCGGATACACCGAGCGCGCACGTACTCGATGGCCGCGCGGCGGCAGCGTCACGCCCGGTGCTCGTAGGCGAAGCGACGTTCGGCGCGGGTGACGTGGTGGTCCACTTCGCGACCAGCGGTGCCGATGCGCCGCCGCTCGAGGACCTCGATCACGATGGTGTTCCCGACCTCGTCGAGGAGATCGCGACCACCGCCGACGAAGCGCTCGCGCGGTACGTGGCGCTCGGGTTTCGTCGTCCCGTCGAGGACGGCGTGATGGGCGGAGATGCGCGCATCGACTTCTACCTGCGTGACCTGCAAGGTGCCGACGGCAGCGCGAGCACCGATAGCTGTACCGCGACCGCGTGCAGAGCGTTCGCTACCGTCGAGAACGACTGGGTTGGCTACGACTACTCGTCGAGATCCGAAGCGATTCGCTCCATCGTTCCGCACGAGCTGTTCCATCTCGTGCAGTACGCGTATGCGGTCGAGCATGTCGCACAGTGGTCGGAAGGCACCGCCGTGTGGGCCGTCGAGCATCTCTACGGCGACGGCAACAGCGACTTCGAGCGCTTCGCTCCGGGGTTCCTCGCGAAGACGTTCCGCCCCTTCGACCGCCCGATCACCGGATTCGGCGACGACTATCCGTACGGCGCAGCGATGTGGCCGGCGTTCCTCGAGGAGCGCTTCGCTGCGCGAGTCATCGTCGACGCGTGGGAGCGCTGTGCGAACGAGCCGTGGCTGCGTGCGATCGATGGCGCACTCGCCGCGCGAGGTAGCTCGCTCCATGCCGCATGGATCGACTTCACCCGCTCCCTTCATCTGCGCGCGGAAGTTCCTCGCGATCCGGTGTTCGCCGCAGCCGGCGGACGCGAGGTCACGACGTACCTGGAGGGGTTGTCGGCACGCTACATGCCGATCGTTCTCGACGAGCAGCGCACGATCGCTCTCTCGACACAGGTGGACATCGCAGCGTGGTTCGTGCCCGCGGGATCCGATGACGGTGTGAGCGTGGCGGCGAGCGAAGGAGCCGCGCTCGATGCAGGCGAGTACACGCTCGTCATCACGGGGCTCGCGCAAGGATCGATCGCGAGCGCGGTGACCGTCGAGATCGAGGAGCCCCTGCCCGGCGGTGGCTGCGCGAGCACACCGGCAGCGGGCCTCCCGATCGCGATCCTGATCCTGCTCGCGATTCCACGTCCGTCTCGCCGGCGGCGCTTCATGCCGTTCTTCCTGATGATCGCGACGACGGCACCGGCCTTCGCCGACCAGCCGCCCGAGCCCGACGCCGAGATCACGGGCGAGGTCATCGTCGTGACAGGCACGAGGTCGGAGAGTCCGCGTGCGGCGTCGCCAGTGACCACCGAGGTGATCGATCGCGAGCGCATCCAACAGTCCGGCGTTCAAACCGTATCGGAGGCGCTGTCGCTCCGGCCCGGCATCTGGGTCGATCGCGGAATCGGCGGAGATCAAGGCGTGTCGCTGCAAGGCCTCTCGCCGCAGTACACGCTCATCCTCGTCGACGGCGCGCGGCAGATCGGCCGCACGGATGGCGTGCTCGATCTCGATCGCTTCGGACTCGAGGACATCGAGCGGATCGAGATCGTACGCGGCCCGAGCAGCGTGCTGTACGGATCCGACGCGCTCGGCGGTGTGATCAACCTCGTCACGCGAACGCCCGAACAGGGCATCGGCGGCGACGTGCTTCTTCGCATCGATAGCCGCTCCGGCATCGAAGGCCGCGGACGCGTCGCTGGTGGACGCGGCAAGTTCGCGGGCTCGCTGGTCGGCTCGTATCGCGAAGCGGATGCGATTCGCATCGACGACGACGGTACGCGCCTGGCCACGTCGATCGACGCGTACGAAGACGCGCACGTGACGGCGCATGGCATTTATCGATACTCCGATCATTGGCGCATCGATGCCTCGGGCGATTACGTGCAGCGCGATCTGCGCGGCATCGACACGCTGGAGACCGGCGCGATCTTCGATCGCCGCAACCTCGTCGAGAGCGCATCTGCATCGACGAGCGCGACGTACGCCGGAGACAACACCGCGCTCCGCGGCGAAGTGAACACGAGCTTCTATCGCGACCAGTACCTCTCGGATCAGCGCATGTCGACGGCGCTCGATCAGTACCAGATCACCGACGAGGTCCTCGTCGAAGGACGCGCGCAGCTCGCACATCAACACGGCAGGCACCGCGGGCTCCTCGGAGCTGAGGTGCTGCACGAGACCCTCGACTCTCCGCGGCTCGCGTCGAGTGGTGAGCGCACGCGTGCCGCGCTGTTCGCGCAGGACGAGTGGAAGCTCGGCAAGGACTACGCGCTGCTACTCGTTCCGGCGGCGCGACTCGATATCGATACGCAGTTCGGGACGCACGCTACGCCGCGGCTCGCCGCGCGGTGGGAGATCGACGAGGGCGCTGTGGTGCGCGGCAGTGTCGGAATGGGCTATCGCGCGCCGAGCTTCAAAGAGCTGCTGCTGCTGTTCCAGAACCCGGGCGCGGGCTACGTCGTCGAGGGCAACCCGGATCTCGATCCGGAGACCTCGCTGAGCGTGCAGCTCGGAGGCGAGTGGCGCGCGACCAAGTGGCTGTGGTTCGGCGGCGACGCGTACGTCAATCGACTGCGCGACATGATCCTCGCGACGACGCTGCCGTCGACGAACGCGGACATGCTGCGCTTCTCGTACGACAACATCGGGCGTGCACGTACGGCGGGCGGCGAGCTGTACGCGATCGCGACGCGCGGCCGCGCTGCGCTCGAGCTCGGTTATGCGCTCAACGTGACGCGCGATCTCGACGAGGATCGCGCTCTCGAAGGTCTGCCTCGCCATCGCCTCACGGCGACGACGCGGTGGCGCGATGCAAAGAACAAGCTCGACGGGTTCTTCGCCGCGGTGGTGACCGGTGGTCGCCCGTTCTATCGCTCGGCGGATCCGCAGGACACCACGTACACCGGCACGCGCGTCGAGCTCCGCGCACGCGCCGGAAAGCGCTTCGCGAACGGTCTCGGCGCCTTCGTCGGTTGCGACAACATCCTCGGCGCCGGCGACAACGACCTCGACCGCATCACGCCACGCACGCTGTACGTGGGCATGGAGGCGCACCTGTGAAGCTGATCGCGATCGTCTTTCTCGTCGGATGTGCGGAGCGAATCGGTCCGCCAGCAAGCGAATCCCCCGATGCGTCGATGCTCGACGACGACGCGATCGTGCAGACCGGACCGGTCCGCACGACGAGCAATCCCGACGGGAGCTCGACATCCATCGTGGATGCCTCCTCGTCCGACGTGTGGACCCACGTCGACATCGCGGCGTTCTCGGCGACCGATGCCGAGGGCCCGTGGGCGTTGCGGTTTCAACGCTTTCACATCTCCGCGGCGCACGGAACAGAGGTCGCGCCGGTCGCCGCTCCGTTCGATTCGGTGACGACCGCGCCGTCCACCGGTTGGGTGCGCGACGAGGACCTCGACGGAAACGGCGACCCCGACTTCGCGTTCGAGCAAGGCGACGGTTGGTTTGACTACAACGCCGACACGCACGTCCTCACGCCGAAGCCGCTCACGTGGGTCGTCCGCTCGCCGACGACGACCCTGAAGCTGAAGTTCGAGAACTACTACGACAGCGCCGGCACGGCCGGCTTGTTCACGTTGACCTGGAGGCACCTGTCATGGAAGTAGCAACGATCCCACTCGCCACGCGTTGGCAGCACCTCAAGTCCGAGCTGCCGAACCTGCGCATTCGCGACGCCGCCGACAAACTCGGAGTCAGCGAAGCAGAGCTCCTCGCGACCGGTCTCGGCAGCACCGTCTCGCGGCTCGACAGCAACGCCGCGAGCTTGCTCCACGCACTACCCGAGGTGGGCCGCTGCATGGCGCTCACGCGAAACGCGCACGTGGTCAGCGAGGTCCGCGGAGTCTACGGCGGCGTCGAGCTCGGCGGTCACGTCGGACAAGTCGTCGGCACCGATATCGACCTGCGCGTGTTCCCGGCGCACTGGAAGCACGTCTTCGCGGTCAACGAACCGCATCCGCAGCGCGAGGGCGAGCGTCGCCGATCACTGCACGTCTTCGACGCGACCGGCACGGCGGTACACAAGGTCTATCTCGAGCCCGAAGGCGACGCGGCGACGTGGGACGCCATCGTCGGGACGCGCCGCAAAGACCTGCCGCTCGTCGTCGAGCCTGCGCCCTCGCCGCGCGCGGAGCGTCCCGATACGGAGGTGGACGTCGATGCATTTCTCGCCGCGTGGGACGCGATGCAGGACACCCACGAGTTCTTCCCCCTCCTCGCGAAGCATCACGTGTCGCGCGCGCAAGCACTGCGTCTCGCAGGTCCTTCGCGTGCGAAGCGCGTCGCGAACGACTCGACGAGCAAGATCCTCGACGGCGCCGCCGCGTCGCGCGACAAGATCATGATCTTCGTCGGCAACCGCGGTTGCATCCAGATCTTCAGCGGCACGGTGAACAAGATCGTGCGGATGGGGCCGTGGCTCAACGTGCTCGACCCCAGCTTCAACCTGCACCTGCGCGAGGACAACATCGCGTCGAGCTGGGTCGTGTCCAAGCCGACGAAGTCCGGCATCGTCACGTCGCTCGAGCTGTTCGACGCGAACGGCGACAACATCGCGCTCGTCTTCCGCAAGCGCGACGATCGCGAGAAGGCCGAAGATCCCTCGTGGAGCGCGCTGCTCTCGCACCTGGAGGCCGTGTGATTCCCGATCCGCACACGACCCGGCTGTGGCGTTGGCTCGCGTCTCTCACGTTCATCGCGGTCGCGATCCTCGCGTGCACACGCGAATCGCACGAAGCGGTGAAGTCCGAGTCGGCAAAGAAGCGACGCATCGTCGCCGTCGGTGGTGCGGTCACCGAGACCGTCTTCGCACTCGGCGCGGGTGACGAGGTCGTCGCCGTCGACACGTCGAGCGTGTATCCCGACGCCGCGGCCAAGGCGCCCAAGGTCGGCTATCAACGCACGCTGTCCGCGGAGGGTGTCCTCTCGTTCACGCCCGATCTCGTCATCGTCGCCGACGAAGCCGGCCCACCCGCCGCGATCGAGCAGCTTCGCTCCGCAGGCATTCGCGTCGAGCGTATGCCGACCGCGACCGACCTCGAGTCCACCATCGCGCGCACCATCGCGATCGGCGCCGTACTCGATTGCCCCACCGCCGACCTCGTCGCGAAGCTGCGCGCGGACACCTCGGCCGCCCTCGCGCGCGTCCCCGCGAACGGGCCGCGCTTCGTGCTGATGTTCGCGCGCGGCGCGGGCTCCATGGTGGCCGCGGGCGACGACACATCGGGCTCTGCGATGGTGCGGCTCGCAGGCGGCACCCCGGCCGTCTCGGGCTTCACCGGCTACAAGGCGCTGTCCGCCGAAGCGCTGATCGCAGCGGCTCCCGAGGTCATCGTCGTGCCCGCCCACACGCTGAAGACCGGCGGCGGCATCGACGGCATCCTGAAGCTCCCGGGCATCGCCGAAACTCCCGCGGGCACGTCGCGGCGCATCGTCGCGTTCGACGATCTGCTGCTCCTCGGCTTCGGCCCCCGACTCGCGCAGGGCATCGACGAGCTCGCGCGCGCCCTCGTCGCGAGCCCATCGACGTGATCCTCGTCCTCGCACGAGCGCCATCCGTCCGGCTCCGAAAGCCGTCCGCTTGTCGGACACGCGCTTCGGACAAATCTCGGACAAGACAATCGGCCGCCGATTGTTGCCGCACGCGGCACAACCCTAACCCCGGTGCGGTGGTCGCGCGGGGTCTTCTCCCTAACCCCGGTGCGGTGGCGCGCGTGATCTCGGGGACCTGGCTGCGGCCGCGTGCCGTACGTGGACGGGTGCGCGCGGGCGACGCTGGCGGCAACTCGAGTCGCCACGCTGCGAGGGCGGCGTGACGCGCGCGAGTGCTCGGCGGGTGTTGGTGACGCTCGCCATCGTGCTCGCGGTGGCGATGATCGTGTCGATCGGGCACGGGCCCGTCCGGCTGTCGGCGCTCGAGGTGCTCGCGGCGATCGGGCGGCGCTTGGGGCTCGATGCCGGCGACGTGTCGTCGCGCGAGGTCGCGATCGTGTGGGCGATTCGCATGCCGCGCGTGTTGCTCGGGGCGCTCGTGGGCGCGGGGCTCGCGACCGCGGGGGCCGCGCTGCAGGGCGTGGTTCGCAATCCGCTCGCGGACCCGACGATCGTCGGCGTGTCGGCGGGTGCAGCGCTCGGGGCGGTGGCAGCGTTCGTGCTCGGTGCGAGCGTGTTGCGTGACGCGACGATCGGCCCGTGGCTCGTGCCGGCGGCTGCGTTTGGCGGCGCGTTGGTCACCACGCGAATCGCGTTGGCGATGGCGCGTGTCGAGGGCGCCACGTCGGGCGTGACCATCTTGCTCGCGGGCATCGGGCTGGCCGCGCTGTGCGGCGCCGGCATCGGCGTGCTGCTGTATCTCGCCGACGACGCGGCGCTGCGGTCGGTCACGTTCTGGACGCTCGGCTCGATCGGTGGAGCCACGTGGACGCTCGTGGCGATCGCGAGCGTGCCGATCGTGGTCGGCGTCGTGTGGATCCCGCGGTTCGCGAGCGACCTCGATCGCCTCTCGCTCGGCGATGCGGAGGCGCGGCACGTCGGGGTCGACGTGGATCGCACGATCCGGCGCATCGTGTTTCTCGTCGCACTGGCGGTCGGCGCGGCCGTGGCGGCGTGTGGAATGATCAGCTTCGTCGGCTTGGTCGTGCCGTTCCTCGTGCGGGCGGCGCTCGGACCCGGACATCGCACGCTGTTGCCCGCGAGCGCGCTCGCCGGTGCGCTCGTGTTGGTCGTGGCGGATCTCGTCGCGCGAACGATCGTCGCGCCGACGGAGATGCCGATCGGGATCCTCACCGCGCTCGTCGGCGCGCCGATCTTGCTCTATGTCGTTCGCGGCGGTCGCGGCGCGCAGGTGATGCTGTGATCAGCGCGCGCGGCGTCACGGTGCACGCGGGCGCGGCGACGCTCGTCGACGGCATCGACCTCGACGTGGATGCGGGCGAGCTCGTCGCGATCGTCGGGCCCAACGGCGCGGGCAAGTCCACGCTGCTCGGTGCGATCGCGGGCGACCGTCGCCTCGCCGCTGGCAGCGTGCGCCTGTCATCGTCGGGCGCGATGCGCGACGTGCGCGTGATGAGCACCATGGAGCTCGCGCGTGCGCGGGCCGTGCTGTCGCAACGATCGTCGCTGTCGCTCGCGTTCACCGCGTGCGAGGTCGTGCGTCTCGCACATCCCTCGCTGACCGATGCGCAGGCGCGCCACTACCTCGGCATCGTCGAGCTCGCCGCGCTTGCCGATCGGACGTATCCATCGCTATCGGGCGGCGAGCAGCAGCGCGTGCAGCTCGCGCGCGTGCTCGCGCAGCTCGCGCGCCATCCCGGTGCAGCGCTGCTCCTCGACGAGCCGACATCGGCCCTCGATCCACGCCACCAGAACCTCGTGCTCTCGCTCGCGCGCGGAGCTGCAACGCGCGAACACCCGGTGGTCGTGGTGCTTCACGATCTGACGCTCGCATCGACGTGGTGCGATCGCATCGCGCTGCTCGCCGAGGGACGTCTCGTCGCGATCGGCCCGCCCGCCGAGGTGCTCGTCGAGAGTCGCCTCGAAGCAGCGTACGCGACGCGCTTCGAGATCCTCGAGGGAAGCGCGGGGCTGGTGATCGCACCGCGCGCCACGCGCTGATCCCGGCTACTGGAGCTCGAGGATCACGCCGTACGAGTTGTCGTTGTTCGTCTCGGTCTGCGGGTTCGCGATCGTGGCGCCGCGCCAGCCGACGATCAGCACCTTGTTGCCGTTCACCGCGGCGCCCCAGAATTGATCCGCGCCGTCATCCGTGGCGTCGAGCTTGTACTTCGCGCGGCCATCGCCGTACGCGGTGTCGGGCTTGCCATCGGCGTCGAGCACGACAAACGCTGCGTCCTGCGTCGGAGACGGCGGCTGTCCCGATGCAGCGGTGCCCGTCGAACCGATCAGGAGCGACTTGCCGTTCGGCAGCGCGATGATGTTGCGGCAGTTGCTGCCCTCGTTGTCGATCGACGGATCGGCATCGATCAGGTTCTTGCCGCCTGCAGCGCCGCCCCACGTCATATCGCGCGCGCCGGTGTTGATGTCGAAGCGCATCGAGACCCAATCGTTGGGCCCCGTCGCCGCGTCGCGGCCGTAGCCTGCGGTCACGATCTTGTCGCCGTGCAGCGCGAAGTTGTAGACCTCGGTCTGCCCGCCGAACACCGTCTCGTGGAAGATACCGCCGTCGGCAAAGTCACCGTCGAGGTCACCGTTGGGGTCGAGCTTGAACAGCACGGCCTGCGGTGACGCCGTCAGCGTCTGACTCACGTAGCCGCCGGAGATCACCGAGCCGTCGGAGAGCACGATCAGGCTGCGCGCCGTCGCGCCCTGGTGGAGGTTCGGCGCTGCGGTCCCCACGGCCGGGATGAACAGGTCGACGTTGCGGTGTCCGGTGTGCACGCCCGCGACGTTGGTCTCGATACCCCACGTCGTGTCGATGGCACCCGCCGACGTGAACTTCGCGACGTACCAATCGAGATCCGTACGCGCTGTCGTGTCGGCCGGCTGCTGGTTGCCCGGGCCGCGACCCGCTCCACTCACGTAGATCGAGCCGTCCGGGCCGACGGCGAGGCCGCGCGACGAGTCGCGGTTGTTGCTCGCCAGCGAGGTGTTGAAGCTGTGGCGGACGATGCCGTTGTCCCCCCATGCCGTGACCACGGCGCCGTTCGCCGGCGACAGCTTGATGATGCCGATGTCGGTGTCCGACGCGTCGACGCCGTTGGCAACCGCCGCGTTCACCGTCGCGGACACGAGGATGTCGCCGTTCGCGAGCGTGGCGATGTCGATGTCGTCGTTACCGCCGCGGAACACGAAGCCCGTGTCCGCGACGCCGCCCGTGCCGAACGTCGCGTCGGGGACACCATTCGCGCCGAGCTTCACGACGATGATGCGGCGCTCGATCGTCGTCGTATCCGGATCGGGATCGATGTCTTTGTCGAGGTAGCCGGCAGCGTAGAAGCTTCCGCTCGGTCCCGCCGCCGCGGACATGATCACGTCGGGGCGCGTCGCCGACAACATGAACGAGTGCGCGTCGGGCTGCGTCCACGACGGAGGCGAATCGATCGGCGCGTCGATCTCCGCATCGCTGCCCGGACCGCCATCGGGGTCGTTGCCTTTGATGTTGTCACCGCACGCGGCGATGAACAGAACCGAACTGATGCACAGCAGCTTCTTCATGACAGGCTCTCTCTTGCCTCTTAGAACCGGGCCTTGAGACCGACGGCCACCATTCGAGGCGGGTTAGGTCGCGCCCCATACGGGCGGCGCGAGATGATCACTTGCTCGTCGAATAGGTTCGAACAAGTGGTGTAAAGCTCGGCCCACGGACGCACGCGAACGTGCGCTGCGAGATCGATCGTGAACAGCGCGTCGGCGCGCACGGCATCTTCGATGGGCCCCTGCCCGGCCACATCGCGGCTCGCAGCGCGGTACCGCGCGGTCGCGCTGGCCTCGACGCGAGGATGCGCGATGCCCGCGGTGACCGCGACTTGATGCGGCGGCAAGTACGGCAGCTCGTCGCCCTCTTCCACGTCACCCCATCCCGCAAACTCCGACGAGAACGAGTGCTGGAACGCGGAGCCCGTGAACGTGTATGCGACGGTGAACGGCAGCGCGAGCTTCTTCGCGAGCGGCCACTCGCCACCGATCTGCGCTTCCGCACCCCAGACGCGAACGTGACCGCCGTTGTACTCATCGCCCTCCATCGCTTCCGTGCATCCGCTCGCGAGCGTGCAGGCCCCTTTGAGGTTCGAGTAGTCGCTGTAGAACCCGATGACATCGGCGTTGATGCGTCCATCGCGCCACCGACCACCGAGCTCGTAGTTGATGCTCGACTCGGGACGGACGTCCGACGCCGCCGACGGCGCGACTGGCACGAAGCCGCGGTGCACGCCGCCGAGCACGCTCGCCTCGTCGGTGATGTGGTACTCGACGCCCGCGCCGGGGATGAACACGGCGTAGTCGCCCTCGCGTTGCGCGGCGGTGAGCCAATCGGCGAAGCGGTAGTCGATCAGCTCGAGCCGAGCGCCCGCGGTGACCTCGAGCTTCTTGTAGTGCACGGTGTCTTCGACGTACGTCGCCATCGCGATCGTCTCCGCGCGCGTGTCGAGCACCGTGGCGCGCATGCGATCCGTACGCACGAGCTGGCCACCGAACATGTTGTAGGTGTCCTCGTACCGCTTGCGATCGGCGCGATCGAAGTGAATGCGAACGCCTGCGTCGATGTGGTGCTCGAACGGTCCCGTCGTGCGCTCCGCACCGATGCGCGTCTGGATGCCTTGCGACGTGAAGCTGCGATCGTTGGTGCCGAGGATCAGCTGGTCCTCGGTGCTCGACGAATCGATCTGCCCGGTGAGCACTTGGTAGTAGAGCTGGTTCGCGCCGACATCGGGGTTCGCGATGAGCCCGTAGAAGTCGCGCTGTCCCACGAAGCCATCGACCTTGCCCCACGCGCGGTGGAACCTGTGCCGGTACGCGGTGGTCTCGATGCGCGTGCGCAGCCCGAGCTCCACGCGATGCGACGCACGCAAGCGCAAGTGGTCCCAGTTCATCTGATCGAGCTGCGATGCGCGATAGCGACGCTGCGGCGCGGTGGCGAAGTCCTCGTCGGTGATACCGGTGTACGTCTCGTTCGACGTCTCGGTGCCGTATCCCACGCGAAGCTCCAGCACGTGATAGTCGGTCGCCGACGGACTCGACGTGTGCCGGCCGGTGAGCTGCACGTCGTTCTTGTCGAAGCCGGTGTCGCCGCCGCCGTCGAGCTTCTTGAAGCCCTCGGTCTGGAGCCGCACGTACTCGGCCATCACGCCCCACTGGCCGCGCCGCTCGGCTGCACGCAGGTGCGCTTTGCCGTATTGATTGCTGCCGCCCGCGACATCGACATAGCCACTGCGCTCGGCGGGAAACGGCTCGCCGAGCATGTTGATCGCGCCGCCGACGGTGGCGGGTCCGTACTGGATCGCCGACGGGCCCTTCGTCACTTCGATGCGAGACATGCGCGTGACGAGCGGGACGTAGTACGCGGCCGGCGCGGTGTACGGCGCGGGACCGCTCAGCACGCCGTCCTCCATCAGCGTGATCTTCGCGCTGCGATCCGCGGCGGCGCCGCGCATGCCGATGTTCGGACGCAGGCCGTAGCCGTCTTCGTCGCGGATGTACACGCCGGCCACCTGGCCGAGGACCTTGTGCAGATCGTCGAACTCGTCGCGCTCGAGCTCCTTCTCCGAGATCTCCGCGCGCGCCCCGGGGGGCGCCTTGTCGACGATCTCGATCGTCTCGTCGGGCGCTGCGCCGGACGCGCCCTCGTCTTCCGCGAAGGCGAGCGACGGCACGAGTAGGATCGCGAGCGCGAGCTCAATCGTTGTCGGTCGCGACATCGTCTGGAATCTCGAGAGCCAGCAGCGTCAAGAACTGGCTCTTCAGGTCATCGGTGAACGCCCTCGTCGCCGCGTGGGTGGCAACGACCTGCGAATAGCTGGTCGAGAGCGCCGAGAGGAAGCTGTCGGGGAGCGCGGCTGCATGCGCGACCGCAGCGTCGAGATTTCCGACCATGCGCGCCGCGACATCCGGGTGTCCGAGTGTGATGAGGAAGTCATCGAAGCCAGGGCCGTCGCTCTCGGGCGTGGTGCCCGTGAACAGCTGGCGCGTCGCCGCCAGGTTCGCGCGGATCGCGAACGTCGCGCGATCCGAGAACTGCGTCTCGACCTCGGCGATGCACGGCTCCTGCATCGCATCGCAGACATTCATGGTGATGCCCGCGGGTTGGCCAAGCTTCATGTCCTTGACCATCTTGTCCATGTAGAAGAACGAGTCCGAGATCACGTTGACCGCGGCATGCGCGTTCGACATCCCGGTGAGCTCGCCGATGTAGTTGCCACCGTCGGGCTTCCACGCGGTGTGGAGTGCGCGCGCTTGCTGCGCGACATCGCCGGCGATCTCGAGCGCGAGACGGCAGCGCGCTCGATCCTTGGGCATCGTGTCCCAACCAGAGGGTGCGGCGAGGCAGCCATGCGCGTCCGTCGGCGGGAAGAGCAAGAACTCGACCGCGGTGAGCGATCGCGTGCTGACGAGCTCGGTCGTGACGTCGTAGCTCGCGGGGTTTGTCCAGCGCGACGCGACATCCTTGTTGAGCTCGCACGGCGAGAGCAACGGCCACGCGTAGATGCGATCGCGAATGGCTTTCTGATTCATGGCCGCGGGACCGACGAGCACGGCGTCCGCGTACTGCCACGCATCGATCGCGTCACCGAGCGCGGCGCGTGCTGCATCTCGCGTGGTGCCGACGTTGCCCGCATCGAGCGCATCGCAGTACGCGAGGAGCGCCGGCGGCAAGCGCTCGGCAGCCGTCGCGACGTTCGCCTGGATCGGCAAGAGCACGTCTGTCGCGAGGTGCGTCAGCAGCGCGCGACGATCGAAGTCATCGGTCGGCTGCGCGGCATCGACCTTCGCGGAGCCTCCATCGCTGCACGCGACAGTGGCGCTGGCACACACGACGAGAAGGGATGACTTCATAGCGACCAGCCATCGATCGCATAATTGAAATCGACTTTCAACTCTTGTTTCAAACTCGTTAGCGGAGCGGTCTGTTTCGTGGAGGGTCTTCGGTGGGTCCGGGCAGGACCCATGTTCGCGGTCCGACGTCTGAAACGTCTAACAGGTTGATTTCAGGGTCGATCATCGGAATGGGCGGACGCCCGTTCAGCGACACCCGGGTGATCGCGTGGAGGGTGAAGTCGCGATAGCCCCTTTGTCGGAGGTCATCGCCGATGTGGCGAGCGAGGAACAAGATGAGGTCCGGTTGACCGGCCGCCTCCCGCTCCTGGCGCGCGGTCAGGTAGTCGTGTGGCGGGATCTCGAGGCGTTTGCCGGTCGCGAAGCGCGCCTCGAACATGAGGCTGCCGTGCTTCTCGCGGATCATCACGTGCCACGCGAAGCGCATGCCGTCCTCGTTCCACAGCACGTCGCCCGGATAGATCAGGTGACGCAGCGGCAGCGCGATCTGCACGACGACATGCACCGCGATCAGCGCGGCGATCCAGCG
>JAEYYV010000333.1 GCA_023428295.1 Pseudomonadota bacterium | reverse complement strand
GCGTCGATGCGATCGGCGAGCGATGGCGTCGGGCCCGGCGGCGGCTTGCTCGGACGCCTCGCCGGCGGCGGCGGCGGCGGCAGCGGCAGATCATCGTCGAAGCGACGCATCGCGGGATTTGTTTGCGCCTCGTCAGCGCGCGCTGGCGGCCGTTGGTCGAGGCTGCCCGGATGGATGTCGAACGTGTCGATGCCATCGAGATCGAGTGACGGACTGGTGTCGTCACCGATCGAAAGGCTCTCGTCCATCGCCGGCATCGACGGCACGGTGCGACCCGCGAAGTCCGGCGGAATCGTCGTGCGCAGGTTCTCGTCGACGGGCGGCAAGATCACGCGCTCGATCTCGTTGTCCGAGACGCGCGGCATTCCGGTCGCAGTCGACGCCGTGTGCACGTGCGGGGGCACCTGCTCGCCGAACATGTCGCGCGTCGCCGGCGCACGCGATGCCCCCGCAGGCGCGAGCGTGGTGGTGTGCCGAAGCGGCGGCGGATTCGTCGTCGCGTTCTCCAGATCGACGGGTAGGGGCGGACCACTCTTGCGCTGATCGGTGATCGGCGTGGTCGAGGGAATCGTCGGCGAGCTTCGCCGGCTCGCGGGAATCGGGGTCGGCGGCACCGTCGGTGCGCGGCGCTGGGGCACCGGCGGCAACGTCGCGGCGCGCTTGCGCGGCTCGATCGTCACGCTCGTCGGCGGAATCGTGTCGTGCGGCGCGCCCAGCGGAGTGCGCGCGCGCCCCTGACCGCGCAGCGTGGTCATACCCGCCTCCACGGGCTCGCTCGCTTCGCCCGCGAGCTCGGGCCACGGCGCATCCTGCGCGCCTTTCTCCGTCCACGATTGCTGCGCGCCGGATCCGGCAGAAGGGTGCGCGCCGAGCTTCTGCGCCGTCAGCGCAGGATCGGCACGCCCCGGCGCATCGCTCCAATCCGTCGGTCGACTGTCGACGCGATCAGACCACTCGCGTGCATCCACGCCCGCTGACGCGGCCTGCCGCTCCATCGTCGTCGGCCCACGAGCGTTTCGCGGATCGCTCGGCGTGAACGCGCGCAGCTCCGCTGGCGGATAGAGGTTGTCGGCGTCCGCGGCGCGCGTCTCGGTAGGTGGCTTGCTCGCGGGCTTCGTGGGCGCCATGCCGATGGGCTCTGTGCGCCGCGGATCCGTCGATTGCGGTGACGATTGCGTGGCCGGCGTCGACGACTGCGTGGCTGGCGTCGACGACTGCGTGGATGGCGTCGACGACTGCCTGGATGGCGTCGACGACTGCGTGGATGCGCGCCCCGGTCTCGCGAGCCCGCTCGGCACCGGCGCGATCGCCGCGTACTCGCTCGAGGACGTGCGGCTCACGACTGGCTGCGTGCCGGACGGCGCCCTGACGGCCGGCTGCTCGCTCGATGGCGATCGCGTGTACTCGCCCGACGGCGATCGCGCGATGACGTGGGGGCTCGACGTCGCGCGTCCCGGCGGGCCCGATCGCGCGAGTGAGGAATCGCTCGCCGAAGACCGAGCGAGCGAATGATCGCTCGAACGGCTGTGCTCGCTCGACGACGGGCGTGCGAGCGACGGATCGCTCGAGCGCATCGCGGGCATTTCGTTCGACGGCGCGCGCGACACGATCGGTTGCTCGCCGGTGCGTCGCACGGCAGGCTGCTCGCCGGTGCGTCGCACGGCCGGTTGCTCGCCGGTGCGTCGCGCGGCCGGTTGCTCGCCGGACTTCGTACGCGCTGCGATCGGGCCCGATGCCTCGCGCGCGATCACATTCGGCTGCGAGGTGTCGCGCGCGATCGGCATCGGCTTCGAGGGCTCGCGCGAGATCTCGACGTCGGGCTCGGAGTCGCGATCGGCGAAGCCCGTCGCCCCCGACGAGCCCAGCGCACCCGACGAGCCCGAGGTGGACGCGCCACCGCTCGAGTAGGCACTCGGGTTCGTCCGTACCGCCGATGCTCCGACGGCCGTCGCAGGCGGTGCGCTCACGCTCTTCGCGCGCTCCGATGCCGGAATCGGCGCGGTCATCGCGAGCGCATCGCTATCCTCTGGCTCGCGATCCTCGCGCGGTAGCGTGATCTCGCGCGAATCGACGACCTCGATCTGCGGCTTCGGGACGGGCGTCTGCGCGCGATCGGGCGCGCGATCCAGCGAGTCGAGACGCGGCTGCGTGGTGGTGGTCGCGGGGACCTCGCTGGCGCTCGCGTCCTGTTGCGCTTTCTGCCACGGGTACTCGATGCGCCCGTGGTTGGCGTGGCGGATCGTCTCTTTGAGCGAGTTTGACAGGATGCGCAGGTCCGCCATCGACAGGCCGGACTCGTCGAGCTGTCCGAGGTGCAGCTTGCCGTACACGATGCGCTGCACGAGCGCGTCGATCGCTTTGGCGTCCGGCTTCTTCAGCGTGCGCGACGCGGCCTCGACGGCATCGCAGATCGCGAGGATCGCGGTCTCGCGCGACTGTGGAGGATGGCCTGGATAGCGAAAGTTCTCGACGGTGAAGTTGTTGGGGTTGCCTTGCTCCTGCGCCTTGCCCCAGAAGTACTCGAGCACCCCGTCGCCGTGGTGCATGTGCATGAAGTCGACGATGCGCTCGTGCAGGCCGGCCTTGCGGGCGGCGACGATGCCCTCGGTGACGTGCGCGAAGATCGCGTCGGTGGACACCTCCGGCGGCAGCTTGTCGTGCGGGCTCGTCTCGCCCGGCTCGAGGTTCTCGATGAAGTACTTCGGCGCGAGCGACTTGCCGAGATCGTGATAGAGCGCGCCGACGCCGACGAGCCGCGCGTCCGCGCCGATCGCGCTCGCCGCCGTCTTGGCCATGTTTGCCATCGCGAGAGAGTGCTGCCACGTGCCCGGCGCCTTCTCGGCGATCTGGCGGAGCAACGGGTGGGCGTGGTCGTCGAGCTCGACGAGCTTCGCGCGCGTGATCTCGCCGACGAGCACCTGATAGAACGGCACGAGCGGCACCGCGAGCGCCGTCGCGATCACCGGGCCGAGCAGCGCCGCGAACCACGGCGAGTGCAGCGGATCACCGAGCGTGGGTAGAGCGCCAGTCGTGAGGTACGAGAGCAGCACGAACGTACCTGCCGTGCACAGCGTGGTGATGCCGCCGGCGACGAGGATCGCGCGGAAGCGATCCTTGGGCTGCTCGGCGACGACGAGGCCGGCGATCGCGGCCTGAACGAGCAACACGATCGCGACGCCGACATCGAACGGCCCGAGCAAGCCGACGACGAGCGCGAGCAACACGCCCGTGGCGAGACCGACGATGCGATCGAGCGCGATCGTGGCGACGAACGCGATCAGCGCGACCGGGACGACGAGCGCGCTGACAGCGGTGAACAGCATCGCGACCTTGACGGCGATCGCGACCACGATGATCGCGGCGAGGCTGACGACCTGGACGCGAACCAAGCGCCCGCGCGTCGAGCGGCGCATGTGGTGCGTGAAGATCGCTCCGAGGACGAGCGGCAACAGGAACAGCGCGACATAGGGCAGGGCGCCTCTGGGCGATGCGTCGACGACAGCGCGCACGTTGTCGGCGTCCTGCTGCGTCGCGATCTGGCCGCGTGCGATGACGATGCCGCCGTTCCCGAACCGCTTCTCGACCGTGGAGAACCCCGCGAGCGCCGGTACGCGGATGGTCATGGGCGCGGGCTTGCCGGCCTCGACCTCCGCCATCCCCGCGGAGGTGAACAAGCGGTCCATCGTGATCGTCGGCAGCGCGAGGACCGAGAACACGAATGCGAGCACGAGCCCGAGGCCGAGCGTCACCCGAGGCCGGCGAGGAATCGCCTTCGCGAGCTCGCCGCGTGGCTGCTTGTGCAGCGACGCCAGCGATCGCTGTGGAACGGGTTGTGTCCCCGGCACCGGCGGTATCTCAGGCGTGTCGGTGGGCATTCAGATCCCGATATCGAACTCGGCGCGCGTGCGTGCGCCGCCAGTCGATGGGAACTGCATGCTTCGCATCACGCCGTTGATGCACGCCCATGTCCCGCCTTGCTGCTTGCCGTCGACCTTCACCAGCGTCACGCGTCCACTCTTGCCGTCGATGATGATGCCGATGTTCGCGCTGCTCGCGCCGTTCTTCGCGAGGCAGCCACCGAGGCGGCCGCCCTGCCGCGAGTACACGCCGTAGACGACGCCCATGTCGAGCGGACCACCGCCGCCACCATCTTCGTCGTCGGACATATCGAGCGAGAGATCCTCGCTGCCCCGCGTGTAGTTGCCACCACCGCCGCCACCACCGCCACCGCCGCCGCCCGAGTGCCGCACCTTCTTGGGCGGCGCCTTGGGCATGGTGACCGTGACCTTGAGCTCGGCACCCTCGAGCTTGTCGATACCCTCGACCTTCTTCTCCTTGTCGCTCGACGCCGCGCGGATGATGAGCATCACGCCGAGCGCCGCACCGATCACGCCGAGACCGATCACGCTGTAGAGCAGCGCGCCGCGCTTCTTGTCGCTCTTCTGGACGGCCACCTCGGCCTGCGCCCGCCGTGCGTCGTCGCGCTTCTGTCGCGCGGTCTCGACCATCGGTCCGAGTAGCGGATGCGTCTCCACCTGCGCGCGCGCACCGGAGTCCTTGTCCATGATCACGTTGCCCGCGACGATGTCTCCCTTCTCGATCTGCGAGATGACATCAGCGAGCGAGAACGGGCCGTAGTCGAGCTTGCCCTTCGAGATGAGCCACTTCTCGTTGGAATCGGCGAGCGCGGTCGCGAGCGCGACGTCGATCTGTCCGGACAACCCGGACCCTCCCGGCGCGAGCGACGTGGCGAGGCTGACCTGCTGATCGGCGAGCGATGGCGCCTGATCGATCGTTGGCACCGACGACGTGGTCACGGCGCCCCCCTTGTCGAGCGCTTCGCCGACGACCTCGCCGAGGACGTCCGGACGACCGAAGCGCTTCTCGGGGTTGTGGTGACACGAGCGGCCGACGAGCTCGTCGATCTGCTCGTTGAGGCCCGGCACGATCTCGCTCGGTCGCGGCCCACCGCGCTCGAGCGCCTGTCCGACGAGGCACTCGTACAAGAGCGCGCCGATCGAGTACACGTCCGACGCACCGTTCGCCTGCTGTCCGGAC
>JAEYYV010000162.1 GCA_023428295.1 Pseudomonadota bacterium | reverse complement strand
GCTTCTTGTAGCTCGCGTTGTCGTTTTCGGTCTCTCCGTCGGCGCCTGCCGCGAAGATTGCTTTGCTGATGGGCGGAGGCCGTCGGGTTCGACGAAGTGGGACGCGTTCAGATCAACCTCGCCGAGGTCGTCGACTATCGTTTCGATCATCGCGCGCGAGACTAGTCGACGTGCTCAGCGCACGCCACGCACGAGCACTGCCGCCCCGCTCATGGGATCGGCCGGCGCCGCCACGCGGGTGCCCGCGAGATCCGCGGCCGCGGTGTATCCGACGCTCGCGACAAAGCCGCCACGGATCGGCGCTAGCGATGCGAGCTCTTCTCGACCGGGACCGCCGACGATCCACGTCTCGTGCACGGACCCCGTGGGATCGAACGCGGCGAGGAACGCTTCGTCACCGCCGCCCGCGGTGAGCGTCTGTCCGCCGAGCGACATCGAGCCCGAGTAGAAGCCACCGGCGACCACCGACGGGCCCGCAGCGACGATCGCGCGGAAGCCGTCGAAGTCCTGTCCACCGACGAGGATCGCGTGGTGCGGCGAGCCGTCCGCGTTCCACCACGAGAGCACGCCGTCCGACGGACCCTGCGCGATCAAGTCGAGGCCGCCGACGTGCAGCTCGCCCGACGAGGTTCCCGCGACGACCACCTTGCCCGCGCGATCGATGGCGACACCGGCGACGGAGTCGAGGAGCCGGCCACCATACGCTTGCGACCACACGCGCGCGCCGCTCGCGTCGAGCTCGGCGACGAACGCGTCGGGGAGCGGCGATCGCTCGTCGAAGATCGGAAGCTGCGCGCCCTGGAGATCCGCGGTGACTTGAAACGTCCCCGCGATGGCGATGCGCGTCTTGTCGCCCGTCTTCTGCGCGGCGACGCCTTGCACGCTATCGGCGAACACGCCGCCCATGCGCACGAGCCACGCGACTTCGCCCGTCCCTCGGATCGCGACGACGAAGCCGTCATTGCGGCCCGCCGCGCCCACGGTGTGCGGGCCGGCGCGCAGCCCGCCCGTGTATGTTCCACCGACGAGCACGCCGCCATCGGGCAGGGCCGCGGTGGCGCCGATCGTGACCCAGCCCGCGGCGTCGAGAGCCACGCGCCAGGTCACCGTACCGGTCGCCGCGTCGATCGCGACGATCGCAGCGCCGGGCTCGCCGCGAACCGCGCCACCGGCGATCGTGTCCGTCCCGCCGAGCGCGGCGTAGAGCGCCGTTCCATCCGCCGAGAGAGCCAAGGGCCCACCGCGACCCTCGAGCTCGCGCTCCCACGCCACCGTCTGTCCGCGACGCGCTTCGATCGTCGTCGCACTCGACGAGGCGATCGCGGCGAACACCATGCTGTCCGACGCGGCAGCGCCGAGCAGCGCTGCGCCGGTGCGTCCGACCTCGACCGTGACGGATGCGGCTGGCGGAACCTGCGGCGACGCGGGTCCGCGACAGCCGAGCGCGCCGAAAACGCAAATCGCCGCGAACGTGCGCGGCGACAAGGACGTCACGAGCGGCCTTAGAACTTTTCGCCGCGAGCGCGAAGCTCGGCGAGCACGGCGGGGAGGCCGAGCTTGTCGATGCGACGCATACCGCGTGCAGAGACGCGAAGGCTGATCCAGCGCTTCTCGTCCTCGAGCCAGAACCGCTTATTCATGAGGTTCACTTCGAACCGACGCTTGGTGTGGCGGTTCGAGTGGCTGACGTTGTGACCGACGAGCGGTCGCTTCCCGGTAACCTGACAGACGCGCGACATGGCCGGCTCCTTAGATCTTCGACTCTTTGAAATCGACGTGCTTACGGACAATCGGGTCGTACTTCTTCAGCACGAGCTTGTCGGGCGTGCGCTTGCGGTTCTTCGACGTCGTATAGAAGAAGCCGGTATCCGCGGTGGACACGAGACGAATGAGCTCGCGCCCTGATTTGCTCTTCTTGGCCATGACAGTAACTCCGGGGACGCAGCTTATGGCATGTCCTGCGCGGACTTGGCAAGGGCCATCGCGACGATGGTCATATCATCGCCCTGGCCGGCCTGATGGGTGTGATCGTCGAGGTCTCCGAGAATCGCTTTGACGATGTCCTGAGCAGTTCCGGTAGCTTCGCGCATCCGAGCGCTCAGGCGAGCCAGTCCGTACTCCTCGCCGAACTGGTTTCGGGCCTCGAGGATCCCGTCCGAAACCATCACTAATAGGTCGCCGGGACGTAGCTGGACCCGCGCTTCACCCGCCTCGAGGGACGGCGTGACCCCGAGCGGCGGGGTGTGCGCGCGGTCCGCTTCGAGCGGAAACACGCGATCGCCGCGGCGCACGAGCGGCACGCAGTGCCCCGCATTCGTGAACACGAGGCCGCGATTCTCGATGTCGTAGATACAGTAGACGAGCGTCGCGAACATGCCGTCGTCGCCGAGTACGGCCATGTCTTGGTTCACGCGCGCGAGGAGCTTGCCCGGTGTCTTGTCGAGCGGCGCGCGCGTGCGCAGCTCGGACGTGAGACGCGCCATGTACAGCGCCGCGCTGATCGCTTTGCCCGAGACATCGCCGATCGCGACGCCGATGCGCTGCGGGTCGTGCCAGATGAAGTCATAGAAGTCGCCGCCGATCTGATACGCGGGCTCGTAGTGCACCGCGAAGTCGAGGCCCGGCACCGACGGCACCGAGGCGGGCAAGAGCGAGCGTTGGATCTGCCGCGCGACGCGCAGGTCACGCTCGAGTCGCTCGCGCTGCGCGAGCTGCGCGGAGATATGCGTCGCGTGCATCGCGAGGCCGACCTGCGTCGCGATCGCTTGCAGCAGATCGACGTCTTCTTGGCGAAAGCCGATCTTCGCGCTCTCGACGTAGACCACGCCGTAGTGGGTGCCGTGATAGGCGAGCGGGGCGCCCATGCGCGTGCCGACGGTGTCGCCGGCGGTGGTGTCGCCCGCGAGGAGCACCGCGCGATGTCCGTCGACCACGTGCTGGATGATCGTGCCCGGCACGCGCAGCGGACCCGGCGTGGTCGCCGTCGCGCGCCGTCGCTGCACCGTGACCTCGAGCTGCTTCGTGCGCTCTTTCTCGACGAGCACGCCGACATCGACCGCTTGCGGAAACAGATCGAGCAGCGCCGCGCAGACATGCTCGAGCAGCGCCTCCGCCGTGTCGGCCGCGGCGGTCGCGAACAGCACCTCGGTCAGCGCCTCGAGCTTGCGCTCGATCAAGCGCACGGCGCGCTGATCGGCGAGGCTCGTCATGCCGCTCGAGATCATCGTGGGACGCTCGGGCCGCGACTGGATCACCGGGCCGCCACCGGGGACGATCGTCACGCGCTGATCGCTCTTGCGATCATCGGCGGCGCCATCGCCTTCGACGCGAATGCGATTGTCCGCGATCGCGATCTCGTCGTTCGCGCGGATCGGCAGCGTCTCGATGAGCCGCGTACCGTTGATGTACGTCCCGTTGTTGGAGCCCAGGTCCTCGAGGCACCACGAGTCGCCCTTGGACAGGATGCGAGCGTGCTGCCGCGACACGCGCATGTCGGGGACAAAGATCTGGCAATCGGAGCGCCGCCCGATGACGTACTCGCCCGCTTCGAGGGCATACCGGCGCCCTGCGATCGGACCAGCGACGAAGACCAAGGAGGGCACGATGTCGTGTAGCATGCACAAGCGACGAAGATTCTTCGGCTTTTCGCGAGAACTGCGTGAGGAAGCCGACCAGCACAGAACCCTCACATCTCGATGACTTCGCTCCCTTGACCGGGCGATCCGCGGGGGGTGTACTTCGCCCGTGCAGCCGCTCGGCAACTTCATCGGTGGCGCGTTCGTGGCGCCCTCCGGAACAGCGCTCGTGTCGCGGAACCCCGCCGCCGATGGCGCGGTGGTGTTCGAGACCGGGTACACCGTCAACGCCGTCACCGACGCTGTCGCCGCCGCGGAGTCCGCGCAGCTCGCGTGGTCGCAGCGGACGCCTGCGGAGCGCGCCGCGCACCTCGCGACATTCAAGGCAGCGCTCGCCGCGCGCGCCAATGACCTCGCCGATGCGATCGTGATCGAGACGGGCAAGATCCGCGGCGAAGCGAAGCAAGAGGTGCAGACGGTCCTGAACCGCTTCGATCTCGTGACGGCCGCGATGGCCAGCGATCTCCACGCAGGGCAGGTCGCACCCGGCGAGCACCTTCGCTATCACGCGCTCGGCGTCGTCGGCGTGATCGGCCCGTTCAACTACCCGCTGCACCTGTGCCACGCGCACGTCGTGCCGGCGCTGCTCGCGGGCAACACGGTCGTCATGAAGCCGAGCGACGTCACGCCGCTGTGCGGTCAGCGCTACGCCGAAGCCGCGCGCGCGGCGGGATTGCCGCCGGGCGTGCTCAACGTCGTCGTCGGTGCAGGCGACGTGGGGGCGGCGATGGTCGCGTCCTCGATCCGCGGGCTGTGCTTCACGGGCAGCTGGCTCGTCGGGCGCCGCATCCTCGAGGCCGCGCTCGATCGTCCGGAGATGCTCGTCGCGCTCGAGATGGGCGGCAAGAACACGTGCGTCATCCTCGAAGACGCGGCGATCCGCCAGGCGGTGCACGAGGTCGCGGTCGGCGCGTGGCTGAGCGCGGGACAGCGCTGCACGGGCACCGAGCGCGTGCTCGTCCATCGCAGGATCGCCGATCGCTTCATCCCGGCGCTCGCCGAGGTCGCGCGCGGCCTACGCTTCGGTAACCCCGAGGACGCGAGCGTGTTCGCGGGGCCGCTCGTCACCCACGGCGCGCTGACCAAGCTCGAGACCGCGATCGAGACCGCGAAGAAAGCGGGCGCCACGCCGATCGTCGCGGGCGAGCGCATCGCGGGCGGCTACTACCGCACGGCGTCGATGCACCAGCTGCCCGACGGCGTGCACCACGTGCCGGGCTACACGGACCACGAAGTGTTCGGTCCGGACCTGTGCGTCGAGATCATCGACTCCGACGACGAAGCGATCGCGATCCTGCGCGAGTCGACGTATGGCTTCGCGAACGCGGTGTTCACGGGCAGCTCGCAGCGCTTCGAGCGCTTCTACGCGGAGACGCGCACCGGCATCTTGAATCGCAACCGCTCGACCAACCTCGCGAGCGCGAAGCTGCCGTTCGGCGGCGTCGGCAAGAGCGGCAACTATCGCCCCGCGGGCGCGTGGTCGCATCGCAACGTCGTCGCACCGGTGGCGATGCTCGAGAACCCGATCGGCACCGTCACGGCGCATCCGCACCTCGCGTCGCTGTTGCCGGCCTATGACCTCGAGCGCCTCGAGGCGCAGCACGTCGGCGAGGAGGCCGTGGAAGCGGCGCGCGAGCTCGTCAACAACCCGCGCCCGATGGCGATCCATCGTCCGGCGGGCGGACGCTTGCCCGAGAGCGAAGCGCTGCTCGCGCGGCTCTACGCGGGTGATCGCGTCCCGAAAGAGAAGAAGCCGCCGGTGTTCGATCACCTGCGCAGCGCGGGTCCGTGGATGGTGTCGATCGATACCGATCCGCTCGCGGTGATCGATGGGATGAGCCAGACCGCGACCGTCGTCGGTGGCTTCGCCGAGGATCAAGTCGTCGCCGCGTACACCGAGGGCGAGTTCGGCGACACGCTCGTCTACAACGAGGACACCTCCGTCGACGAGACGTGGGCCGCCGCGGAGTACGCGTCTACGCTGCGCCAGCTCGTGCCCGGCTTGCCGCACGTCACGTTCGTGGCGTCGGGCGCCGAGGCCAACGAGAAGGCGATGGCGCTGTGCAAGATCAACTGTCCGCGCAAGGACGCGACCAAGGTCTTGGCCTTCGAGGGCAGCTTCCACGGCCGCACGCTGCTCGCGCTTCACGCGACGCACTCGCCGGCGAAGCGCACGCCGTACGAGATCGATGGCTACCAGACGCAGTTCGCGCCGTTCCCCGTGTGGAGCACGCCGGGGGACGAGCCGGCCGCGCCGAGCGGTTTCTACGCCGCGTGCGCGAGCGGCGAGATCGACGAGCTCCAGGCGCGCTTCGGCGACGCGAAGGACGATGCGCTGCTCGCGGCCGAGGTCGCGTCGCTCGCGGCGGTGCACGCACAGCTCGCGACGGGGCAGTTCACGTGCTGCATCGTCGAGCCGATGCAGTCCGAGGGCGGCGATCGCTACGCGACCGAGCGGTTCTTTCGCGCGTTGCGTTTGCTCACGCGTCATCACCAGACGTTCCTCGTGTTCGACGAAGTGCAGGTCGGCTTTGGCCTCGGTGGCCCGTTCGCGTGGCACTCGAAGTTCCGCTTGCTCAACACGCGCGGTCAGCCGGACTACCCCGACGCTGTCACGTTCGCGAAGCGCGCGCAGGTCGGCGTGGTGATGTCGCGGTTCGCGGATCCCGAGCCAGCGAGCGCGCACAACGCGTCGCTCGTGCGCGGCCGCATCCACGCGGACATGGTGTCCACGGCGCACGACGCCGAGCGCCTCGAGAAGCTCGTCGCGCCGCGCCTCGCGCAGATCGCGCGCGCGTATCCGCACCTCGTGAAGGATCCGCGCGCGACGGGCTACGCGTTCGCGTTCGACCTGCCCACGCCCGCGCACCTCGATGCCTTCTTGGGCCAGCGCTTCTGGCGCGGCGCGATCGTGTTCGGCGCGGGCACCAAGACCGCGCGCTATCGCTTGAGCGATTCGTTCCTCGCGCGCGAGATCGATCTGCTGTTCGAGACGATCCGCCGCTCGCTGTCGTGGATCGACGCCAACGAGGGACGCAAGGCTCCCGCGTGGGAGGATCCGGCGGCAAAGCCGGCTGCTGCGCCAGTGCCGCCGCAGGAGGTCGCGTACCGCGTGGTGCCGCACTCCGAGGCGATGACGTTCCTGCCGGCGATCCTCGACATCGAGTATCAGGTGTACGAGCCGGCGCGCCGCACGCCGCCCGCGGAGATCCGCGCGGCGATCGAAGATCCGGAAGGCTCGCTCATCGTCGGCGAGGCGCCGTCGCCGTCGGGGGCGAAGCAGCTCGTCGCGTTCGCGATCGGTGCGCCGCTCGAGCAGTCCAAAGATGTCGAGGGCTGCGACGACGACGCGATGCTCGGCAAGAACAACACGATGTACTCGGTGTCGATCACGGTCGCGCCGAGCTATCAGTCGTCGGGCATCGGGCGAAAGCTCAAGGAGCTGCAGCTCCGCGACGCGGCTGCGCGCAAGACGCAGTCGGGAGAGCCGCGCTATCGCTACGTGACGGGACGCAACCGCGTCGGACGCACGGCGCAGATGACGCACCTGAACCGCGTGTTCGGCGCGCATATCGTCAGCGTGCTCACCGGGCAGTACGAAGATCCGGAAGGGCAGGCGATCTACTACCGCATCCCGCTGGGGCCGCTGCGTCCCGATCCGGCGGTGACCGCCGACGTGCTCAAGCGCCGCGCGGACGCCGCGAAGAAGCTCGGCCCGATCGACGAGAGCGACGAGCTCGACTTCGATCTCGCGTCGGGCCTGACCAAGCCGTTCGCGAGCGGCCCGGCGACGCTGAAGGCGCTCGCGGACACGGGGCAGCTCTACGGCCCTGCGGTGAACAAGCTGACGCTCATGAACTACGTCACGCCGGCCACGGTGCGCGCACTCGAGTGGCTCGGCGCGCTCGTGCCGGAGCTGCCGCACATCTACCTCACGTCATCGCGCGATGAATCGATCGACAAGGCGCTGCGCCTCGTTCGCTGCACGCGCAAAGGCGCGCAGACGGCGATCGGCTTCGACGGTGGCTACCTCGGCCACACGGCGGCGACGTGCCGCTCGCTGTCGGATCCGTCGACGCACGCCGGCGGGCCGGGTCACTTCGCGTGGCCGCGCGTGCCGCATCCGGCGATCGCGGGCACCGCTGCATCGATCGATGCGCTACGTGCGGCGATCACCGCCGCCGGTGGTGGCGCGAAGATCCTCGGCGTCGTCTACGAGCTCGTGCAGGAGCGCACGGGCTGGGTGATGCCGCCCGACTTCCTCGCGGCGCTCGGTGCGCTGCGCAGCGAGCTGGACGTTCCGCTCATCGCGATGGAGACCACGACGCACACGTATCGCTCGGGACGCGGCCCGTTCGTGTCCACCGCGCCCGGTTCGCTCGTGCCCGACGTGCTCGCGTGGTGGGGCGGCGGTCAGACGGGGTATCTTCACACGTCGGCGAAGTGGTTCGTCGGCGCGCCGCTCACGCTCGTCTCCACGTGGGACGGCGACGAGCTCTCGCTGGTCCGCCAGCATCACCAGCTGCGCGCGGCTCGTCACATCGACATCGCGGGCGCGTCGCAAGCGCTCGACGCCGCGCTGGCCTCCGTGCCCGCGGGGCTCGGCGTCCACGGCCTCGGCGCGTAC
>JAEYYV010000152.1 GCA_023428295.1 Pseudomonadota bacterium | reverse complement strand
GTTCGTCGAGTCCGTCGAGTTCGTCGACGACGCCGCTCCGCATCGCGGCGCCCCGACGGCCCGCGAACCTCGCGATCGTGCCGGGCCGTAGCGCGAAGGTCCCGCCGCTCGCGGGCATGCGCGATCCCGCTCAGCGCGCGCGCATCCTCCACGCGCTCGCCAACCACGAGCTGCAAGCGATCGAGCTCTTCGCGTGGGCCGTACTCGCCTATCCCGACACGCCCACTGCCTTCAAGCGCGGCTGCATCGCGATCCTCGCCGACGAGCAGCGCCATCTCGAGCTCTACCGCGCGCGCCTCGCGGCCCACGGCGTCGCGTTTGGCGACCTGCCGGTCACGGGCCACTTCTGGAACAAGCTCGATCACCTCACGGGCCCGCTCGAGTTCGTCTGCGCGATGGGCCTGACGTTCGAGAACGCGAACCTCGACTTCGCGGGCGACTACGCGATCGCCGCGCGTGCCTGCGGCGACATCGCCACCGCCGAGGCGCTCGAGCGCGTGCACGCCGACGAGATCCGCCACGTGCACTTCGGCTACGTGTGGCTCAAGCGCTTCGCCCCCGACGCGGATCCGTGGACCGCGTACAACGCGCACGTGCAGTTCCCGCTCGGCCCACGTCGTGCGCGTGGCGCTCGCTTCGATCGCGAAGCGCGCGAGCGCGCGGGCCTCGACGAGGCGTTCATCGACGCGCTCGCGGCCATCGAGCCGACACGCCCCTCGGGCGAGCCTCGCTAACGCGACGACGCGACGAACCGCGGTCACGCGAGCGCGCAACCGCAGTCTGTGGTCACGCAACCCACGCGGTCACGCGGTCGCCACCCACGCGGTCACGCCACCCACGCGGTCACGCAACCCACGCGGTCACGCAACCCACGCGGTCACGCCGTCGCCCGCCGGGGCAACGAGCACGGTAGCCCCCTCGGGCGGCGCGCCGAAACCGAGTCGCGACAACCCGCGCGAGCCAAACGCGCGCGCGACGTGACCGAACGTCGTCCGCGCGTTGATCTCGCACAGCGGCCGAAGCCGGCGGTCGCCACTCGCATCGCGATACACGAACGCGTCGATCGCGAACGATCCGCGAAAGCCCATCGCCGCGAGCTTCGCGCCGACGGTGCGCGCCGTCACACCGAGCTGCGTCGCCTCGTCCGCGAGCAGCGGCGGCGCCGCGAGATCGATCCCGAGGAACGTGCCGCGCGCATCGGTGACGAGAGTGTGTGGTTCTGCGAGCGTGATGTAGAAGTCGTTCGCGGCGTTCGTCGGTGCAGCGCTCGTCGGTGCAGCGCTAGTCGGTGCAGCGCTCGTCGGTGCGGCGCTCGTCGGTGTAGCGCTCGTCGGTGCAGCGCTCGTCGTCGCAGCGTGAGGGCGGAGCTCGTCGATACGCGCGCAAAGGCCCACGTCGAAGATGCGGTCGACCCACGGCTCGACGACGAGCGCACCGAACCTGTCGAGCAATCGCGACACGCGCGTGCGTTGCTCGCTGGTCGGCGCGCCCTCGCCCTGACAGCGATCGCGGCCGGCGGTGGTCCACGGCGCCTTCGCGACCCATCGACGATCCGGCACAGCGATCGGCGCAGCGATCGGCGCAGCGATCGGCGCAGCGATCGACGCAGCGATCGGCGCAGCGATCGGCGCAGCGATCGCGGACGATATCCACGCGCCGAGCTCGTCGACGCTCTGGATCACGCGCGAGCCCGGCAATCCGACCTCGAGCTCGTTCGCGATCGCGAGCGCGAGGCGGCGATCGTTCGCGGCCTTCGCAAGCGCGGGCGCCCACACGACATCCGCGCGAGGTGGCGTGCCCACGCGCATCGTCGGTGGCCTCCACGCAGGACGACCGCTCGCCGATGGCGCGATCGAGGGAGCATCGATCAACCGCGACGAATCGATCGCGGCGGGCGCCCACACCTCGACGTCCTCGTCGAGCGGTGCGAGCACCGCGAGTAGCGCTGCGTAGTACGAGACGCGCGTCGCGATCGAGCCGGGCAATGCGCCGCCGGCCCAGCGCGCTTCCGCGTCGAGGTTCGCGTGAATGACGAACATGCGTGTCCGACCGCGAGCATCACTTGATTTCCGGCGGAGAAGTAGTCTGTCCACACCTCAGCGTTCCCGACATCGATCGCTCCTCTCGCCGGTCGACCCGACCACTCCTCTCCCAGCGAATCCGTTCAAACCAGGTTCTAACGGCTGTTACACCGGGGTTCTAACAGGCGTTAGAACCCAGTTTGAACGCAAGTGCCGAGGGGGGGGCCCTAGAAGCTAGTCCAGGAATTCTCCAACTCTCTGTTCATCGAGCAGGCCGAGTCCGACATGGTTCATCGTCAGCTGGCGACCGAGCAGTGCTCCTGGGCGCAAGCGTGCCCTTTCGGGCAACGCCTCATCGCTCGTGATGAATCAGGGCTTGCGCGTGATCGCGAGCTTCGCGACCGGGTTCACGCGCGGGTTTCCGTCGCCGGCGCGATGAAGACGCCCGCCTTGCCCGTGATAGCGGGGGAACGGGTCTTTGGGGTCGACGGTGGACACGATGACGTCACCGCGACGCGTGAGGAACAGCACCGGCTCGAGGCCGGTGGGAGATGGCCGATCGACCTCGATGCTCATGCCCGTCGGCGAGGTCGCTTTGATCGTCGCGTTGCCCGGCACGTCGGGGACGAGCGTCCCGATGAGCCACGCGCTGCGCTCGGCGTCCTCGAAGTCGGCTCGTTTGGCGGTCAGGGTCGCGGCCGTGATCGGGGCGTGCGGTGCGCCGTCGACGGTGACCTCGATGCTCAGGTCCGCAGGCGGCGGCATGTCGGCCGGCGGTGGCTTGTCGGCCCACGTCTTCTTCGCACCTTCGTCGCTCGCGCGCGAGCACGCCATCGAGGCGACGAGCGCCATCGAGGCGGCGAACGCGACGAGGAGCGGCCAACGCATGAACCGATCGTAGCACTGGTGCGTGGCAGCGATGCGCCGTGACGATGCGCCGTGACGATGCGCCGTGACGATGCGCGACGGCGCGCCACGCGCGCGATGGCGAGCAGCTACGGTGGCGCGAGGAGCTCGGCCGAGGGGCCGGGGCCTTCCAGCGTCGAGAGGAAGGCCACGAGGTCGGCGCGCTCGCGCTCGGTCAGCCCGAGCGGGGCGATCTCGCTCGTGCCGGGGAAGCCCACACCGTCGCCGCCGCGATCGAAGAAGTCGACGACGGAGGCCAGCGTGCGGAGCTGCGCCGTGTGCATGAAGCTCGGCTGGTTCGAGATGCAGCGGAGCGTCGGCGTCTTGAATGCGCCTTCGAGCTCGGGGCCGATCGCTGGCAGCGCGCCGCGTGGGCCGTCGCTGAAGGCGCCGTTCGCGTTCAGCGGATCGGCGTGTGCGTCGGGGATGCCGACGGCCGCGCCGCGATCGTCGACGTCGGTGAACGCGGTCGCCACGGTGGACGGACGGAGGCCCACGTTGTGGAACGCGCCGTCGGTGAGGAGTGCTCCCGTGTGGCAGCCGACGCAGTTCGCGCGCCCGACGAACAGCGCCGCGCCACGTCGCTCGGCGCGAGTGAGCGCGCTGTCGTCGCCGTCGAGCCAGGCGTCGAAGCGACCGGAGCCGCAGCGGAGCTGGGTGACGTACGCGGCGATCGCTTTGGACGCGTTGACAGCGACGCGCGTGACGGCGGTGCGATCGTCGACAGACATCGACTCGAAGTCCGCGTCGCCGGGCTTGCCGCGGCAGGGTGCGTCGGCGGGCCCCGGATCGCAGCCGGCGGTCGCGGGCGTGAGCTGCGGAAAGCGCGCGTCGTCGAGGGGCGGAAGCGGGCCGAAGATCGCCTCGTAGTCCGCGCGATGCACGCGGAAGATCTGCTGCGCGACGAACAGACGGCTCGCGTTGAATTCGCCGGAGGCTTCGATCACGCCGAGCGCTTGGTTCCACAGCGTGTCGCGGCGGCCGTCCCAGTTGAACTGCGGTGGGGCCGCCCCGTCGAGCAGCGTCGGCGCGCGGCGCGGGGGCCCC
>JAEYYV010000079.1 GCA_023428295.1 Pseudomonadota bacterium | reverse complement strand
CCGAGTACAGGAGCTTGCCGCTCGAGTGAGTCTTGCCCTTGTCGTGGTCGAAGAACACGCCCGGCGAGCGGTGGAGCTGGCTGACGATCACGCGCTCGGTGCCGTTGATGATGAACGTGCCGGAGTCGGTCATCAGCGGGATCTCGCCGAAGTAGACCTCTTGCTCCTTCACGTCGCGGATGGACTGCACGCCCGTCTCCTCGTTCACATCCCACACGACCAGTCGGATGACGACCTTGATCGGGGCCGCGAACGTCATGCCGCGCGCGCGGCACTCGTCGACGTCGTACTTCGGCTTCTCGAGATTGTACGAGACGAACTCGAGCGAGCTCGTTTCGGAGAAGTCCTTGATCGGGAAGACGCTCTTGAAGACGCCCTGGAGGCCGATGTCTTCGCGCTTGTCGATCGGAATGTCGATCTGGAGAAACTTGTCGTAGCTACGCTTCTGGATATCGATCAGGTTCGGAATCTCGATGACCTGCTTGAGCTTCGCGAAGCTCTTGCGTGCTCGAAAGTTCTTCTGGATCAGTGACGCCATGGTGCGTGTTCTTCCCTGAAGTGATGTTTGTGCGCCGAACGAAGCCGAAACGAAGAGAGTCCGGTCCACCCAGCGACCTGTGCTCATCAGGTCGAGGCGGATACCGGCGAGTGCAAACGAACTATGTGCGGACCGACGAGTGCGCGCTTTCTCGTCGGTAACCCTTGTGACTCACTGCGAAACGCAAACCGGGGCTGCGTATAGCACAGCCGCGGTCGATGGAAGCGAAAAGTACCGTGCAAGTTGACATGCCAAAAAGACGGTGGATCGCCGTCGCTGCCGCCCCCGGTTCCCGCGACGGACCGATGCTTTTACCGGCCGAGCACGCCTGCGGCAACCTCTCCAATCGGGGCGTCCTACCCCGCGATTTCGTCTGCGAGGACTGCTGATCGGGTCGGTCGAGCTCGGCGCTTGCCGCAGGTCCTCGACGGGAGCCCAGAGGGCCGAAACGGCGACGAGCCCGCCGCGGAAGCGACGAGCTCGTTGCACGTTCGAAGACTCGAGAGAGTCGACGAGCGGGATCAGGTAACCAGCGCCGCTGATCGAGACCAGCGGCTCGGGATTACTTGACCTCCACCTCGGCGCCGGCTTCCTTGAGCTTCTTCGAGATGTCGTCGGCTTCGGTCTTGTTGATGCCGGCCTTCACGTCCTTGGGCGCGCCGTCGACCATGTCCTTCGCGTCCTTCAGACCGAGGCCCGTGATCTCGCGAACGACCTTGATGACGCCGATCTTGTTGGCGCCGCCGCTCTTGAGCACGACGGTGAACTCCGTCTTCTCCTCGGCTGGGGCCGCGGCCGCGCCGCCGCCGCCCGCCGCCGGAGCCGCCGCGACGGCCACCGGGGCCGCCTTGACGCCCCACTTGTCCTCGAGCGCCTTCGTGAGGTTCACGAGGTCGTTGACCGAGAGGTTGGAGAGGTAGTTGATGACTTCGTCGTTCGTGATCGCCATGGGAGTGTTCCTTCTGCTCTTTTATCTTCGCATCGCCGTTCGGCGGTTTGAAAAACTGGTTGGTGGTGGAGTGAACGTCGACGACAAGCGCCGACGAGGTTGGTTGGGTTAGCCGTTCTCTTCGAGCTGGCGCTTGCGCGCGTCGAGGAGGTAGGCGAAGTTCTGCGGACCTGCAGCGAGCTGAGCCACGAAGCTCTGCGGCGCCGCGAGGAACGTCATCAGCATCGATGCGCGGATCTCGTTCTTGCCCGGCATCCGCGCGAGCGAGTCAACGCCCGCCGCGTCGAGGAGCTGCCCCTCGTAGTAGCCGCCCTTGATGACGAACTTGGGCTCTTTCCTCGCCCACTCGAGCGCGATCTTGGCAGGGTCCTGCGGAATCTCGGTCGACCAGATCACGGCGGTCGTGCCGACCATGATCTGCGAGAGCGGCTCCATCTTGGAGCCCTTCACCGCGATCTTGACCAAGGAGTTCTTGATCACGCGGTAGTGGCAGTTGTTCTTGCGGAAGTCATCGCGCATCGCGGTGACGACCGGCACCGTGATGCCGCGGTAGTCCGCGATCACGATCGAGGCCACGTTGGCGAACTGCTCTTTGATCTCGCCAAGGACCTGTTCTTTTCCGGCTTTGTCCATCGTTGTCTCCTACTTCCGAAAACTCGTCGACCCCTGGGAGTGGAGCCAGGGGTCGAGCGGCTTCGCTAGAGAGCGAGTCCGAGGGACGGTCCTGTCTCCGGAGGACTTATGGATGCCTCCTTCTTCGACGGGGTTCGTTGGATTCGGTTCGTGTCGGGCGGGCTTTCTAGCTCCGTTGCGGTTCGATTGCAATGTCCGAATACCGGACAGTGCGCAGTTCTTCGGTTACTCGGCCGAGGCGGCCGCAGCGAACGCGGTCGTGTCGACCTTCACGCCAGGACCGTGCGTCGTCGAGATGGTGACCGAGCGCATGTACGTGCCCTTGGCCGTCGACGGCTTGAGCTTCATGAGCATATCGAGCAGCGCGCTGAGGTTCGCCTGGAGCTTGTCCGGGCTGAACGACGCCTTGCCGATCGCCGTCTGGATGATGCCGGCCTTCTCGACGCGGAACTCGACGCGACCGGCCTTGAGCTCGGTTACGGCCTTCTTCACGTCGGCGGTGACCGTGCCGACCTTGGGGTTCGGCATGAGGCCACGCGGACCGAGGACACGACCGATCTTACCGACCTGGACCATCATGTCCGGCGTGGCGACGAGCGTGTCGAACTCGAACCAGTTCTCCTCGGAGATCTTCTTGATGTACTCGTCCGAGCCCGCGTAGTCAGCGCCCGCGTCGAGCGCTTCCTTGGCCTTGTCGGGCTTGGCGATGACGAGGACGCGCTTGGTCTTGCCCGTGCCTGCCGGCATGACGACCGAGCCGCGGACCATCTGGTCGGCGTACTTCGGGTTCACGCCGAGGCGAACGGAGACGTCGACCGTCTCGTCCCACTTCGTGGAGATCTTGGTCTTGGGGACGAGCGCGCAAGCCTCCGTGATGGAGTACTTCTTCGACGCGTCGAAGCCCTCGAGCGCCTTCTTATACTTCTTGCCAGCCATGTGCAGTCTCCTGTGGGCCCTGGTTCGACGCTGCGGCCGTGTGAGTCGGCCGAGCTCCCAGGGTGTTCCAGCGAGGGTCGAGCCGCGAGACTCTAGCCTCAAGACCGACGAGGCAGCTTTGCCTCGCCGATCGAAAGATCAGTCGACGACGTCGAGGCCCATCGAACGCGCCGTACCGGCGACGGAGCGCATCGCGCTCTCGATGCTCGTGGTGTTGAGGTCGGGGAGCTTGAGCTCGGCGATCTCGCGGACCTGCTTCTGCGTCACCTTGCCGACCTTGTTCTTGTTGGGCTCGCCCGAGCCCTTCTCGACCTTCGCCGCCTTCTTGAGAAGGATCGACGCGGGCGGCGTCTTAGTGATGAAGGTGAAGGAGCGATCGGCGTACGCGGTGATGAGCACCGGGATGATCAGGTCGCCCTGGCTCGCCGTGCGCGCGTTGAACTCCTTGCAGAACTGCATGATGTTCAAGCCGTGCTGTCCGAGCGCCGGACCGACGGGCGGCGCGGGGTTCGCCTTACCGGCGGGACACTGGAGCTTGATGATTGCGGTGACCTTCTTCATGGCAGTTCTCTACTAACTCTCTGGCGGTTTCTCCGACGACGAGTGGAAAGACCACGCGTTGCGCCGGGAGGGCGTCCGAGGGGACGCTTTATGCTTTCTCGACGTGGGCGAAGTCAAGCTCTACGGACGTGGTGCGTCCGAACATGTTGAGCGAGACCTTCACCTTCTGCTTGTCCGCCTTCACTTCCTCGACCTTGGCCGTGAAGTTCGCGAACGAGCCGTCGATGATGCGGACCGTATCTCCGACGGAGAACACGATCTTGGCCTTCGGCTTGACCTTGCCCTCGTTCATGTTCGTCTGAACGCCGGTGATCTCGCGCTCGGGCACGGGCGTCGGCTTGGTGCCGCCGAGGAACCCGGTGATCTTGGGGGTGTTCTTGACGAGGTGGAACGTGCGGTCGTCGAGGACCATCTGCACGAACATGTAGCCCGGGAAGAACTTGCGCGTGGTCGTGCGGCGCTGGCCCTTCACGACTTCCATCACGCTCTCGGTGGGAACGAGGATGTCGCCGAAGAACTCGGTCAGGTTGGCGTTGGCCACACGCTCCTTGAGCGTCAGCTTGGCCTTGTTCTCGTGCCCCGAATAGGTGTGCACGATGTACCACTTCTTCTCGGCGTTCGCGGGCGCAGCGATCGGCGTTTGCCCTTCCGCGCCCGTCGTCAAACCTTCATCCGCCATAGACCAACTCCGTGAGATTCGACCAAACAAAGTCGAAGACGCCGAGGATGAGCGCCGAGATGATCGCCATCACGATGACGACGATCGTTGCCGTGCGCACTTCTTTGGCTGTCGGCCACGTGACCTTCTTGAGCTCGCCGGCGACTTCGTTGGCGAGCGTGTAGATGCGATCGCTGCGATACAGGAAGATCGCGAGGAGCGTCGCGCTCACACCCGCGAGGAGCGTGATACGGAGCTCGCTGGGTGGCGATCCGAAGTAGCCCCAGAGCCAGTCGATGCTCCACTGCAACAGGTAGAACATGACGACCGCACCTACGAGGTAGATGAGGTGGACTGGCTTGTTGGGTGCGTTCTCTTGCTGGGCCACGACGTTCCTAGAATGATGACAGGGCGATCCTGCCGGGGCTCTCCGAGGGTGTTTCTCGGATGTGGGCAGGGGAGACAGGACTTGAACCTGCAGCCCTCCGCTTTGGAGACGGATGCTCTACCAATTGAGCTACTCCCCTAAAAATCTCGACAACTTAGCTACGTTCTTCTGCGGATACTCCTCGGCTGTGCTGAACGGAAGCGGACGTGTACCCCTTTTCAAACTGCGAGGCAAGAGGGCTCTGCGATTTCGTTTTCTCCGAACTGCGTGAAGCTCGGACCGATCGCTACCCCGGTCAACCTGCCCGAAACGACAAACGGCCGACTCGCGCGAGCCGGCCGCTGTACGAAGAAGTAGCGAGCTACTTCTTCTTCTCTTCCTTGACCTCTTCGAGGATCTTCGTGACGACGCCGGCGCCGACCGTCTTGCCGCCCTCGCGAATCGCGAAGCGCAGACCTTCTTCGATGGCGATCGGCGACACGAGCGT
>JAEYYV010000304.1 GCA_023428295.1 Pseudomonadota bacterium | reverse complement strand
GCCGATGATGGCGATGATGGCGACGATGGCGACGATGGCCATGGCGAGGGCGAGGGCGAGGGCGATGGCGATGGCGAGGGCAAGGGCGAGGGCGAGGGCAAGGGCGAGGGCGAGGGCGCGTCGGGTTGCAATCGCTCGACGAGAGCGCATTCGCCGCCCGTGTTGTCGCCGGGGCGCTCGCGCTCGAGGTGAGCTGTCCCGTCATGCCCAGCCCTCGCAACGAGAATTGCTCCTCGCGCCGCGGCGGATTTCAGCGCTTCGAACGCCGTCCTCGCGGCAGTGCGGCGAGAGGAGACCACGCTTGCTGGCGTGTCTCGACGCGCGGGCCGGCCGCGAGGTTCGCTGCGAGATGCTCGCGGGCCCGTGCACTTCGATAAGCCCGGCACCCGCCTAGTTCGCCCGGCACCTGGCTGCATGCGTAGTCTCGAGATCTCGCGAGCCGAGGATTGATGCCGCGATGGTGGTCGGGACGCCTGCCTTACTCGTCGGCTGGGAGCGGGGCTCATAACCCAACAAATCTGGCTCCCCACTGGCGATCCTCCCGAAAACGGGGGGAAAATACGCAGCGATGGCTAGTGACAAGGTGATCGGCATCGACCTGGGAACCACGAACTCGTGCGTTGCCATTGTCGAGGATGGGACACCGTCCGTGATCCCGAACCGCGGCGGCTACAAGACGACGCCGTCCATGGTGGCGATCGCGGAGAACGGCAAGCGACTCGTCGGTCACATCGCCAAGCGACAAGCGATCACGAACGCGGAGAACACGGTCTACGCGGCCAAGCGACTGATCGGGCGCAAGTGGGGCTCGGCGGCGGTGCGCAGCTCGCTCGAGATCATGCCGTATCGCATCGTCGAGGGTCCGCACGACGACGTGCGCATCATGCTCCGCGACCAGGTGTTCAGCGTTCCGGAGGTGAGCGCGTACATCCTGCAGGAGATGAAGCTGATCTCCGAGGAGTACCTCGGCGAGGAAGTGCAGAAGGCCGTCATCACGGTGCCCGCGTACTTCAACGACGGTCAGCGTCAGGCGACCAAGGACGCCGGCCGCATCGCCGGCCTCGACGTCATCCGCATCATCAACGAGCCGACGGCGGCTGCGCTCGCGTACGGCTTTGGCCGCAACATCGAGCGCAAGGTCGCCGTGTACGACCTGGGCGGCGGCACGTTCGATATCTCGATCCTCGAGATCGGGAACGGCGTGTTCGAGGTCATCTCGACCGCCGGTGACACGTTCCTCGGCGGCGAGGACTTCGATCGCCGCATCATCGATTGGCTCGTGATGGGCTTCGAGAAGCAGAACGGCATCGATCTCCGCAAGGACAAGATGGCGCTGCAGCGGTTGAAGGATGTCGCCGAGAAGGCGAAGTGCGAGCTGTCGTCGGTCAAGGAGACCGAGATCAACTTGCCGTTCATCATCTCGACGGGGCGCAACGAGGCGCTGCACCTGCAGACGATGCTCACGCGCGACAAGCTCGAGGAGCTCACGAGCGACCTCATCGATCGCACGGTCGAGATCTGCGCTCGCACGCTCGAGGAAGCGGAGATCCAGAAGTCGCAGATCGAGGACGTGATCCTCGTCGGCGGCATGACGCGCATGCCGCGCGTGCAGCAGGCCGTGGCCGAGTTCTTTGGCCTCGAGCCGTGCAAGGGCGTGCACCCCGACGAGGTGGTGGCGCTGGGTGCTGCGATTCAGGGCGCCGCGCTCACCGACGAGAAGAGCGACATCCTGCTCCTCGACGTCACGCCGCACTCGCTCGGCATCATGATCGTGGGTGGGTACTTCCACAAGCTCATCGAGCAGAACACCACGGTTCCGACGAGCGAGCAGCACGTCTTCACGACCGTCAAGGACAACCAGACGTCGGTGAAGATCCTCGTGCTCCAAGGCGAGAGCGATCGCGCCGAGGAGAACGAGCTGCTCGGCGAGTTCGTGTTGACCGGCCTTCGTCGCGCGCCGCGCGGCGAGGTCGAGATCGAGGTCATGTTTCACATCAGCGCGGACGGCATCGTGTCCGTCAAAGCGCGCGACCTCGAGACGGGCCTCGAGCAATCCATCACCGTGACGGCGACCTCGGGTCTGACCGAGGACGAGATCAAGAAGATGGTGGAGGCCAACAAGGACTACATGGTCGAGGTTCGAAGCGGCCACGAGTTCGACAAGGCTCGTCACGCCGCCGAGAAAGCACTCGAGGAGATCGAGTCTCTGTTCCCGCAGGTCACCGACATCATCGCGGGCTCTGACTTCGGTCAGGACGCCGTGAAGAAGGCGCGCGCTGTCGTGGATCGCACGCGTCAGGCGATCGCGGCCAAGGATCTGACCACACTCACCGAAGCAACCGAGGCGCTGAACCGAACCCTCAACATGTTCCGAGGCGTGGTCTCGAAAACGCGTGGCTGATGCCTCCGAGCTCCCAAGAGCCCCTCGATCTCCATCGAATGATCGAGGAGGGGTTGACGCTGTACGGCCGAGGACAGCTCGACGCTGCGCTCGAGGTCTGGGAGCGGGTGTTGGCGGTGGATCCCGCCAACGAGCAGGCGAACAGCTACGTCGACTACGTTCGCATGAACTACGACATGCTGACGCGGGACTCGGGGGACGAATCCGTTGCGCCGTTTGGAATCGCCGATGACGAACCCGAGTATCAGATCGAGATCAGCGAAGGCGAGCTGCCCGAGCAGCGCCCGTCTGCGCCCATGTACATGGACCCGATGGATGTGGGCTGGATGATCGAGGACGACGACGGACGGCGTACTCCGCCAGGCACGAGCTTCGACGACGCGCGCACCGGCGACGAGCCGCTCGAGCTCGTGCTCGAAGCTGACGAGCCACCCGACGATCCACCCGACGATCTGCTCGCCGGGTTGCCCGCGCCTCCCGCGGCCAAGCGTGCGGTCACGCAGAACCCGGATGGCGTCAGCTTCGACGACGCCACGCGCGAGTATGACGGTCCGCGCGGTGGGCGCGATCGCGGCAATGACTTCTTGGCACCCGACGCGGTGACTAACGAGTTCACGCCGGAGGGCACGCCCGGCTTTGGCTCGTCGCAGCTCACGGACGTGCGCCGTCGAGACACCGGCTTCGTGAAGCCTCGCCACGAGCCACCCGAGCTGAAGATGACGCTGCGCACGCCGGAGTATCCGCGGCAGGCGCACGAGGATCCGACGAAGGAGACGGCGCTGCAGGAGCGCGCGACCGCGTTCGAGCAGTCGTACAACTCTCTCGAGCTCGATCTCGATCTGCCGGCGGGCGAGCATCCGCCGGTCTCGCCGATCGAGCCGGATGATCTGATCGCCTCGCTGCCGAGCCCCAAGCCCGCGCACATCACGCGGGACCTGCCGCCGCCGACGGTGAAGCCGGCCACGCTGCCGCCGCCGAACGTCACGCGGCGCCCGTCGGAGACCGGCGGCAATGTCCTTCCGCGACCGTCCGCCGTGCAGGCGGCGATCGAGTCGATCGATCTCGATTCGTCCGGCGGAGGCGACCTCGGCCTCGCCGCGTTCGAGGCGCCGCCCGCCGAGGACGTGTCGCCGACGGCAAAGACGCGCGACCTCGTCCCGGAGAACCTGCACATCTCGTTCTCCTCGCCGTCGGCGTCGACGCGCGACTTCAGCGAGAAGCCGACGAAGGAGACGCCGCGCCCGTCGGAGGTGCAGCCCGCCGCGCCGGATCCGATGCCGATCATCAGCGCGCCGACGCGAGAGCTCGGCCTGCGTCAGGGACGCGCTCCCACCGAGGACGAGCCGACGCAGATGAACAAGCGGATCCGGACGGCGCCCGTCGCGTCGGATCCGCAGGGCACCAAGGCCGACATCGTCTTGCCGTTCGATCCCATCGACGCGCGCGCGACGCACATCCTCGAGGAGATCGACGAGACCGCGCCGGCGAACGAGGCCAAGGAGGATCGCACGCGTCGCCGCATCACCACGTTGCTCGAGCGCGCGACGCTGTGGTCGTCGGTGGATCTCGAGCGCGCCGTGGCCGCGGTGGATCTCGCGCTGTCCGAAGATCCCAACAGCGCCCTCGCGCAGAAGCTGATCCATCGCAATCGCGACGCGATCATGAACGTGTTCCAAGCGTACATGGGCGATCTCGAGCGCCAGCCGGAGCTCGCGCGCCCGCTGCACGAGCTGGGATCCGCGCCGATCAGCCCGCGCGCCGCCTTCTTGCTCTCGCGTGTCGACGGCTCGTTGTCGCTCGACGAGATCCTCGATGTCTCGGGCATGCCGCGGCTCGAGGCGTATCGCTACCTCGCGCAGCTGTTCCTGCGCGGGATCCTGCGGTAAAGCAGGCCGTGCTCGTCACGCGCGTCACCAATGTCGCCTCCGCGAGGACCGCCATGCGATCGGCGCAGCTCCGCGTTGTCGACGGGCCGGATCGCGGGCTCGAGATCGAGGTGCCGAGCGTCGGCGTGGTCATCGGCACGGAGCGCTCGTGTGACGTCGTCTTGACCGACGCGTTTGTCTCGCGCCGGCACTGCTCGATCGCGCCCAACGCGCAGGGCTTTGCGGTCACGGATCTCGGCAGCAAGAACGGCACGGTGATCGATGGCGTCGCGGTGCAGAAGGTCGTCGCGCCTCCCGGCGTCGCGATCCGCATCGGCAAGACGCTCGTGCAGCTCATGCCGGCGGACGAGGTGCTCGACATCCCGCCGTCGCAGAACGATTCCTTCGGCAGCCTCTACGGTGGAAGCCAGGCGATGCGCTCCGTGTTCGCGGTGCTCGAGCGAGCGAGCAAGTCGAACGCGCCGGTGCTGTTCCTCGGCGAGAGCGGCACGGGCAAGGAGCTCATGGCGCGCGGCGTTCACGACAACTCGCCGCGCAAGGACGGCCCGTTCGTCGTGTTCGATTGCGGCGCGAGCACGGAGACGCTGATCGAGAGCGACCTGTTCGGTCACACCAAGGGTGCGTTCACGGGCGCCGCCTCGGAGCGACAAGGCGCGTTCGCCGCCGCGCATGGCGGTACCCTGTTCCTCGACGAGATCGGCGACTTGCCGGTGGGGCTACAGCCAAAGCTCTTGCGCATGCTCGAAGCGGGCGAGGTGGTTCCGCTCGGAGGACGCAAGAGCGAGAAGTACGACGTGCGTATCGTCGCCGCTACGCACCGCGATGTGTTCGGCGAGGTCGCGCGCGGCGGGTTCCGCGGCGACTTGTACTATCGCCTCGCCGTCGTGGAGGTGCACGTGCCGCCGCTGCGCGCGCGCACGGGCGATCTCGCGAAGCTCGTCGCGATGTTCCTCGAGAGGGCGGGCGCCAACGCGCTGGCAAAGCAGGTCGGTGGTGCAGCGCTCGAGAAGCTCGAGCGCTATCACTGGCCAGGCAACGTGCGCGAGCTCCGCAACGTGATCACGCGGGCGGTCGCGCTCGCGGGCCCCGACGACGACTTTCAATCGCTGCCGTTCGTGCTGCGTCCTACGGTGGCGGCGCCCGAGGCCACCACGGCGCGCGCCGATCGTCCGTTTCACGAAGCCAAGGACGAGGTCATCGCACGGTTCGAGCGCGAGTACCTGACGGATCTCGTGCAGCGCGCGGGCGGCAACCTGTCGCAAGCCGCGCGCATCGCGGGCCTCGAGCGAAAGTTTCTGTACAAGGTGATGGAGCGGGCCGGGCTCCGACAAAAAGCAGCCGACGACAAAGACGACAAAGCAGAAGACGACGAATGAGCCGCATCTACCGACAGCTTCCGCCCAAGGGCACTCGATTGGCGATCGCATACTCCGGCGGTCTCGACACGCGCTGCGCCGTTGCGTGGCTCGCCGAGCAGGGCATGGAGGTCTACGCGTACACCGCCGATCTCGCGCAGCCCGACGAGGCAAACCCCGCGGACATTCCGCCCGGCGCGCTCGAGCACGGCGCTCGCTCCGCACGCCTGATCGATTGCAAGGACAGCCTCGTTCGCGAGGGGCTCGTCGCGATCCAGTGCGGCGCGTTCCATCTCTCGGTCGGCGGCAAGAAGTACTTCAACACCACGCCGCTCGGTCGCGCGGTGACCACCACCGCGATCGTTCGCGCGATGGTCGACGACGGTGTCCACGTGTTCGGCGATGGCTCGACGCACAAGGGCAACGACATCCAGCGCTTCTATCGCTACGGCATCCTCGTGGATCCGTCGCTGCGCATCTACAAGCCGTGGCTCGACAGCGCGTTCGTCAGAGCATTCGGCGGACGCAAGGAGATGTCCGAGTACCTCGCGAAGATCGGCAAGCCTTACAAGATGGGCGTCGAGAAAGCGTACTCGACCGACGCGAACCTCCTCGGCGCCACGCACGAAGCGAAAGACCTCGAGCGACTCGACACCGGCATGCGCATCGTCGAGCCGATCATGGGCGTCGCGCACTGGAAGCCCGACACGCAGATCGCCGCCGAGGAGATCTCCATCGGCTTCGAGCAAGGGCGCCCGACCACGCTCAACGGTCTGCGCTTCGACTCGCCCTACGCGCTGTTCGTCACCGCGAACACGATCGGTGGACGGCACGGCCTCGGCACGAGCGATCAGATCGAGAACCGCGTCATCGAAGCAAAGAGCCGCGGCATCTACGAAGCGCCGGGCATGGCGCTCTTGCACATCGCCTACGAGCGCTTGCTCAGCGCGATCCACAACGAGAACACGCTCGATCTGTACGCCACGCTCGGCCGTCGCTTGGGGCGTCTCCTCTACGAGGGCAAGTGGTTCGACCCCGAGGCGTGCCTCCTCAAGGATGGCCTCACGCGCTGGGTCGCGCCGAGCGTCACGGGTGAGGTCACGCTCGAGCTGCGCCGCGGCGACGACTACACGATCGTGAGCACGCGCGCGGAGCACATGGCCTACGGCCCCGACAAGCTGTCGATGGAGCGCGTCGAGACGCCCGCCTTCACGCCCGAGGATCGCATCGGCGCGCTGGAGCTGCAGAACCTCTCGGTCGGCGACAATCGCGACTTCCTCCTGCACCACCTGGCGAGCCTGCGCCAGCTGGGGACGGGCGGCGATCCGCTGCCCCGGCTACTCGGCACCGTGGACACCCCGGACGAGTGATACCCTCGTAGGGTGATGCGCGCGCCCTGGCTCGTGGTGTTGGTGGCAGGTTCAGGTTGTGGCTTCGACCTGACCGCCGGCTCGACGACCATCGATGGCCGTACCGATGACGCGATGTCAGATGGCGGCAGCGATGTCGACAGTGCGATCGACGGTGCCGTCGACGGGATGCCGATGGATGGCCCGATCCAGGCGACCTGCCTCCTCGCGTGGATGAACAACACGATCTCGTTCGCCACACCGACCGCGCTGTCGTCGATCAACACCACGTCGTACGATCGCGATCCGTTCGTCTCCGACGACGACCTGACGATCTGGTTCTCGAGCGGCAACCAGGACAGCCAAGGTGGTGGCGACATCTTCAAGGCGACGCGCACCTCGCGGACGTTGCCATTCGCCGGGCGGGTACGCGATGCCTCGTTCAGCACGTCGGGCGCCGTCGAGAGCAAGATGTCGATGACCGAGGATGCGCTCTTCGCCGTGGTCGCGTCCGACGTGTCGGGCGGCGCGGGCGGGTCGGACATCTGGGAGACCACGCGTCCCAACACGAACGCGAGTTGGGGGAGCCTCACCCGGACGCACGTCATCTCCCTCGCCACGGGCAACAGCGAGCTAGATCCGTTCGTCACCCCCGACGGGCTGAGCATCTACTACGCACCGCTGGTGTCGGGATCGCAGAGCATCGTGGCCGCGAAGCGCACGGCGCTCAACGATGCTTTCTCGTCGGGTTCGCCGGTAGCCGAGCTCAACACGAGCGGCAGCAACTTCGATCCGACGCTGTTCGCGAACGATCGCGTCATTGTCTTCGCGTCCGATCGCAACACCGCGCTGAGCGGCGACAACATCTGGTACGCGACGCGCCAGAACACGACGCAGGCCTTCAGCACACCCCGGCTCGTCCCGGGCGTGAACAGCGACATGGACGACGGCGATCCGCACGTCAGCAAGGACGGCTGCCGCATCTACTTCGCGCGCAAGGTCGGTAGCGGTGTGGACTGGGAGCTGTTCTCCGCGTCCGCGCAGTAGCTACGCGAGCGGGTCCGCGATGTCGTCGACGGGCGCGGGCACCGATCGCGTCACGTCGAGGACGTACTGCACGAGCTCGGGCAGGTACTCGGCGAGGGGAGGGCAGCGCAGCCCGGTTCCCGCGAGCGCGCGCTGCGTGTTCGTGTGGTCGTACGTGACCGGATGATCGAGCACGTCGACAAACGCGCGCGGGCCACCGGAGAGCTTGGCGAGCCCTGGTGTTCGCAACACGGCGCGCGCGAGCGGACGCGGAATGTGACCGAACGGCTTCTCCGTGTTCGCGTGCGTGGCGACCGCCTCGAACACGGCGCGCGCGGACATCGGCGCTGGATCGACGATGTGAAACGTCTTGCCAGCCGCCCCTTCGGAGCGCACGACGCGCGCGGCCGCCTCGATGACGTAATCGACCGGCACCAGGTGCAGCGGCGCATCCCCGCGGCCGAGCAGCGGCAAGCGCACGCCCGACGCGTTCGTGGCGATCAGCGTGATCAGGTAGTACGGGCCATCGAGCTTGTCGATCGCACCGGTGCGCGAGTCCCCGACGATGATCCCCGGACGAATGATGGTGATCGGGAGCTGGCTCATCGCGCCGCGCACGAGCTTCTCGGCCTGCCACTTCGTCTTCTCGTACTCGTTGTGAAACTTCTGGCCCGCGTCGAGATCCTCCTCGAAGAACGTGCCGCGGCGATCGCCCGACACCATCGCGGTGGACCAATGCACGAACCGCTCGAGACGCGCGGCGTCGCGCGCGAGATCGAGTACGCCCTTCGTGCCGACGACATTCACGCGATGCATCGTCTGCGCATCGACGCCGGCAAAGTAGATCCCCGCGAGGTGATGGATCCAGGTCACCTCGCGCGACAGCGAGCGGTACTCCACGCTGGAGAGACCGAGGTCCATATCGCAGATGTCGCCAACGAGGATCTCCGCGCGATCCGCGTTGGTCCCGATCGACGCGACGAGCGCGCGCGCGTCGTCGGCAAACTGCTCGCGCGCGAGCACGTAGAGCTTGTCTGGCGGATCGCGATCGGGTGGCGACAGAAGGCGCGCGATCATTCGCTTCGCGGTGAACGCCGGGAACCCGGTGACCAGCACGACCTCGTCGCGCACGAGCGACACGCGCCCCGTCTCGTGATCCGTCCTGGCGCGTCCCACCGTTGCCGGCGGCACAGCGATGGGACCGAAGCGTTCCTGGATCAGCGCGACCACGCGATCCACCTCGCGCGCGAGCGCCTCCTGGTCGCCGTGGTTCTCCACGACCCACGTCGCGACAGCGATCTTGTCGGCGAGCGGCGCCTGCGAAGCGATGCGCGCGGTCGCCTCGTCGGGCGTGAGCCCATCTCGCATCACCAGGCGCGCGTGTTGGATCTCGGGTGTCACGCTGACCACGACGAGCGCCTCGAGCGCCAGATGCGCGCGATTCTCGACGAGCAGCGCCGCCTCGTAGAACACGACGTTCGCACCCGCATCGGCCCACGTCGCGATCGCCGCCGCACTCGCCGCGGCGATCCGCGGATGCGTGATTCTCCCCAAGTCGGCGCGCGCCGCCGGATCGCTGAACGCGATCGCACCGAGGCGCTTGCGATCGAGCGTTCCGTCCGCCGTGAGGATCTGCGGACCGAACCGCGCGACGAGCTCCGACAGCGCTGGTTGTCCAGGCTCCACCACCTGCCGCGCGAGCAAGTCCGCGTCGACGACCGCGGCGCCGCGCTCTTTCAGCATGCGCGCCACCGTGCTCTTTCCCGACGCGATTCCGCCGGTCAGTCCGATCACGTGCACCGCCACGCCGCTTCGTTACCACGAACGCCCGGGGCGGTGGATCGCCAGAACGCTGCGTGTGGTCGCGGCCCACGCGGCGATGTGCCCGACGCGCGCCGTGCTCGGCTGGTTGCGGTACTGTCCGGTCATGCCGCGCGCGCCCCTCGTCGTCCTCGTCGCGTTGGCGACCGTGGTCGCGGTGGGCGCTGCGTCCGCGGCGAAGCGCGACTGGACCGGCAGCGCCGCGTGTGGCTCGTGTCACCCGAAGCAGCTCGCGTCGTGGCAGACCACGCGTCACGCGCTCACGCGCGATCGCTTCGTGGCCAAGCCGCAGGCGACGTGCCTCGCATGTCACGGCACGGGCGAAGCGCCTGCCGGTCCCGCGATCGCCGTCGAGGTTGGCTGCGAAGCGTGTCACAACGCGGGCGCCGCCTACGCCGAGGACGACATCATGCGAAATCCACCCGTCGCCCGCGCGATGGGGCTCGCGGATCTCTCCACCCCCCGAGCGCGCACGTCACTCTGCATGCAGTGTCACGCGCGATCGACGACCGGCAAGGCGTTCGACCCGGCGGCCAAGGTGCACTAAGTCCGCGGGTGCTTCGCGCGCAACGCCGCCACCGCCCGGGCGAGCGCGGGTCCGTGAAGACCGAAGCACTGCTCGACGAGGATCGCGATCTCCTCGTCGGTGCCGGTGGTCACCGCCGTGCGTAGGCCCATCGCTTTGGGCATGAACGCCGGGTCCTTCGTCCGGCTCTCGAAGTAGCTGCTCGCGGCGGTCGCGGTCTCGGGCGTCGCACCGAGCAACACCTCGAGCACGCTCGCCGCCTTGGCGCGGTCACCGCCCATCAGAGCCCCTGCAAAATCTCGAAACGTCACGTCGGCCATTCCCGACCATACCGCGAGCGATTCGAGCGACACTGCCGCGGGGGAGACAATGCTGACTCGCTACAAGCCTTCGGGAAAGACATCCGCACGATTGATCCCGGCCGCACTTGTCGGTGCTGCCATCGCGGTCGGTCTTGCGTGGCCGTATCAGGCGCTCATCAACTGGGTGCCCTTCATCTATATCAACCTCGTCATCTGGATCGGCATGGCCATCGTGGTCGGCGCGATCACGGTGTTCGTCTGCTCGGTCGGTCACAACCGCAATCGCTTGGTCGGCATCCTCGTCGGTGCGGTGATCGCGAGTGCGGCCGTAGCCGGGTCGCACTACTGGAGCTATCGCAGCGCGCGCGCCGAGATCCGCGAAGAGCTCGCGAAAGACATGTCGCCAGCGGAGGTCGACGAGCTCATCGCGAACGAGGTCACGCTTCGGCGATACCTCGACGTTCGTGCGGAGGCAGGCTGGTCGCTCGGAACGCGAAGCTCCGACGGAAAGGGCGATCTCGTCGGGCCCGTGGTGTGGATCATCTGGGGCATCGAGGCGCTCGGTCTCTTGTTCGCTGCCGTGTACATGGGCGGGAAGGGCAGCCCGTTCTGCGAGAAGTGCAACACGAGCATCGACGAGCAGCCGCTGTTCACGCGGACGGATCTCGATCTCGGTGACCTCGGCGCCATCACGGAAGCGCAACACGTCGAAGCGCTCGTCGAGATTCCGCCGCGCAGCGAGCCATCGTCCGGCGGTCTTCGCGTGAAGTACGCCGCGCATGTCTGCCCGACGTGCGATGGCGACGTGTACCTGACGGTCACCAGCGTCATGCCGAGCGTGAAGGAAGACGACAGCGACGAGGAGAAGACCGTCCACGAGGAGGTCGTCCTCCAGCGAGAGCACTACAACCGCTTGCTCGCGCTCCGCGAGGAGCTGCACCAGTCCGGCAACGTCGCGATCTGAGACTTGGGGTAAGGTGCGCGCCTCATGGCTCGCTCGCATCCCAAACCCCGCGCGTCGTTCGTGACGTCCGCGGCGGCGCCGAAAGATTTTCCCGCCCCGTCCTTGCCCGAGGTCGCGGTCGTCGGGCGCAGCAACGTGGGCAAGTCGAGCCTCATCAACGCGCTCGTCGGGCAAGACGGCCTCGCGCGCACGTCGCGGACGCCGGGGCGCACGCGGCTCCTCAACTGGTTCCAGATCGATGCAAAGCCCGCGTTCCACTTGGTGGACCTGCCGGGCTATGGCTATGCCGCGGTGAACGTCGGCCTCAAGGAGAGCTGGAAGCCGCTCATCGAGGAGTACCTGTCGAAGCGCGAGACGCTGGTCGGCGTCTTGCTCCTCATCGATATTCGCCGCGGTCCCGAGGAGGAAGAGCACGACTTCGTGCCGTGGCTCGCCGAGCGTGGCGTGCCCGTCGTCGTCGCGCTGACCAAGTCGGACAAGCTGGCCAAGAACAAGCGCATGCTCGAGGTGATGCAGTCGCGCAAGACGCTGTCACTCACGCGCGATCCGTTCCCGGTGTCCACGCTCGACGGAGACGGGCTCGACACCGTGTGGCGTGCGGTGATGAAGCTCGTGCTGCCAACGCCCAAACCCGCCGCATGATCGAGCCGGCGACGCTCGCGGATCTCGACGCGGTCCTCGAGATCGAGCGGCACTCGTTTCACTCCGCATGGACGCGAGACACGTTCGAGCGCGAGCTAGCCACGCCGCACGCGCGCATGGACGTCGTCCGCGACGAGCGGGGCAGGGTGCTCGCGTTTCACAACTATTGGCTGGTCGCTGCGAGCGGCGAGCTGCACGTGCTCTCGATCGCCACGCATCCCGATGTTCGACGCCGCGGTCTCGGTGGCGAGCTGCTCGCTCACGCGTTCGGCGCCGCGAGAGCGATCGGCGCCACGCTGGCCACGCTGGAGGTGCGCAAGGGTAACGCACCCGCGATCGCGCTCTACCAGCGCTGCGGCTTTCGCACGGTGCACGTGCGCGCGCGCTACTACCAGGACAACGACGAGGACGCGCTCGTCATGACGATGGACCTATAGCGTTCCGCCGACGGTCACCGTGTCCGCGGGATCGCCGCGCGTCGCGAAGTAGATCACCGTTCCCGCGGTTCCCGCGACGAGCACCCCCGCGATGGTGAGCACGTACCACTTCTGGTACCACGCGGTGCCCGCGCCCATGCGCGACAAGCGCGCTTCGACCTTGAGCTCGCCATCCGGCGGCAGCTGGATCTTCGTCGAGAACGGCTCGTAGCCTTCCTTCGTGACCTTCACTTCGTAGTTCGCCGGAGCCGGCAACTTGAGCGGCTCGATCGGCGTGAGGCCGCGGTCCGTTCCGCCGACGGTGACCGCGGCGCCCGCCAGGTTCGCGACGATATCGATCACGCCGTAGCGAACGAAGTCGTTCGGGGCGAGCAGACGCGCGAGGTACCCGTTGACCTGATCGTCCGTCGGCAACGCACCGGGCGCGAACGAGTCGGCGATGCGCGTCACCGCTTGTTGGCGCGCGACATCGATGCGCTGGATCGTGAGGATCACGTCGCCGAGCTCGCTCACCGCGACGAGCACCACGTCGTGCGCGCCGACCTTCTTGCCGATCGCGGCGATGCAGTTCGCTTCGCCCGCGCAGCGCACGATCGACGCGTCGAGATCCGCGCCGTACTGCGTGCGCGTCGCGTCGAGGTTCATGAGCTGTAGCGAGGTCTGCTTGCTCATCGCGTCGTACACGCGCTGGCTCACGCCGTGAAGCGCCGACGAGCCGGAGCGGAACTCGAGCACGCTCACCTTGCGCTTCGGATCGGGATCCGCGTGCGCGATGGACGCGAGCATCGCGAGTGCAACGAGGACGCGCTTCATCGGGCTCCGAACAGCGCGCCGACGGAGGTGGGGTGGTACTGCACCTTGGACTGCTCGGCCTTCGGCGGATCGCCGCACTTCCATCGCGGGAACGTGACGAGCGAGGGTGTCGCGTCGACTTCGCAGTACGTGCGCACGCGCTGCGCGACGGCAGAGCTCGCGAGATCGAACAGCATCCACTCCTCGGCCATCGCCTCGAGGCAGGGCAGGTCGGGCAAGAGCGCGACGATGAAGTACTTGCTCTGCGCGATCACGCTGACGAACTGTCCGCCCGGCAGCGTCACGAGATCGATCGGCACGATCGAGAGCGCCTTCAGCACCTGCGCGTGCTGCTCCGCGCCGTCGTCGATGTCGAGCATCGTCTCGCGATGATCGGGCGCGACGAACTTCACGACGTCGGCTCCGTCGAGCGAGATCGACGCCACGATCAACGTGGCGCCCTCGTCGGCGTAGCCGAGATCGTTCTGTGGTGTCGCGGTGCACGACGGCGCCGAGTTCGCCGAGCACGTCCCGAGTGGTGGACCTTCGCAGAACGGAACGGCGGTGTCGGTGCCGGCCGCCCAGATGCGATTGCCGGCGACGGTGAGCACCGCAGCGCGCTCGATCGCGGCGATGTTCTCGACGGCGAGGACGCCGACCTCCGCCGTGGGATCGCCCGAGACGCGCACGACCTGGCCGCTGCACGGATCGGCCGCGACGAGGCGCGCAGCGTCGGGCGCCGCGGCGATATCGGCGAGCGTGGCGCCGACGGGCTTGGGCGCGCGCGTCGTCGGGTTGTCGACCTCGATCGCGACGATCGACGACGGGCCCGCCGTGCACGCGCCCATCGGCGGCGGAAGCTCTGCCGGAGCCACGCGTCCGACGAGGCCGTACGCGAACAGCGTGCCCGCTTCGTTGGGACCCGCGGTCACGCGATCGACAGGGCCGACCATGGCGGTCGCGACGTTGGTCGTATCGAGATCGACGACCGTGATGCCCATCGCGTGCGCGACGACGATCTTGTGCGTGCCGGGAACCGCCGCTGCATCGCGCGGGGGGCTCGGGATCGCGATCGTCCCCGTGACCGCGTTGGACTCCGTGGCGATGACGAGCACGCTCGAGCTCGTCACGACGGCGAGGCGATCACCGCCGACGCTGATCGTGAACAGGGGGTTGGCGATGCCGGGCACCGTTCCTTGAAAGCCGTCGAGGCGCGGATCGAGCGTCGTGTCGAACGAGACGAGAGGAGACGCGCCGGACGCGTAGACGAACGGCTTGCGGACCGGAATCGTGATCTGCGTCGCCCGGTCGCGGACGAGGTCGATCCGCTGTCCTGCCTCGCCGACGCCGACGATGCGGTTCGACACGTCGCGGAGCACCACGCCGAGCTGGACGTCCTCGCCGATCGGCAGGTCCGACGTGGTGAACGATCCGTCTCGGATCACCGAGGTCGATGTCAGCGGCGACTCGCCCGGGAACGTGGCGGTGACCGTCACGGTGGTCATTCCGTTCGGGCGCAGGGTCATGTCCGTGGGCAACGAGAGGCTCAGCTCCAGCGAGCCTTGCTCGGGAAGGCACCCTGTCGCGAGGCAAGCCACCAGGGCACAGATCCGCATGCGCGACGGCCAAACTACCGCAACTCATGCACGAAATGCTGCAGGAAGGTCATGGGATCGACTCACGCGAAGACTCGGCGTTGTGAAGGAGGCATCCCGAGTTAGGATTGGCGCCATTGCAGGCCCAAGCGGACAAGGGTGGGACCACGGGTCCGACAGCCCGGCAAGACCCGAGCCTTCCCCAGGTGTTCGGCCGGTACTTGCTCGTGCAACGACTGTCGCGCGGCGGCATGGGCGAGATCTTTTTGGCGAAGCACGGCCTGACCGGCTTCGAGAAGCTCGCGGTGATCAAGAAGGTGCTCCCGCACCTCGCGGCGGACGCGCAGTTCATCTCGCGCTTCGTCGATGAAGCGCAGGTCGCGATCAAGCTGCAGCACGTGAACGTGGCGCAGGTGTTCGAGGTCGGTCGCGTGGGCGACGAGTACTTCCTCGCGCTCGAGTACGTCGAGGGTCGCGATCTTCGCCGCACACTGGCGCGCCTCGGCCACGACAAGAAGCGCTTGCCCGTGGACCTCGCGCTGTTCATCGGACGCGAGCTCGCGAACGGACTCGCGTACGCGCACCGCCGCACGAGCGCCGACGGTGCGTCGCTCAACCTCGTGCACTGCGATATCTCGCCGCCCAACGTCCTCGTGTCGTTCGAGGGCGAGACCAAGGTGATCGATTTCGGCATCGCCAAGAGCGCGCTGCGCGGGACGGCGACGGATCCGAAGATGGGCTTTGGCAAGTTCGGCTACATGGCGCCCGAGCAGCTGATTCGCGGCGGCATCGTCGATCACCGCACGGACATCTATGCGGCGGGCGTCGTGCTGTACGAGCTCCTCACCGGGCAGCGCCTCTACGAGCCGGGGCCCGAGCCGGACTATCGCGCGCTCGCCAAGAAGGTCGCGCGCGGCGAGTATCCGCTGCCGTCGTCGATCGATCCCATCCTCGCGCCGTACGACCAGCTCGTGTCGACGGCGCTGCGCCCCAAGGCCGAGGATCGCTATCAATCCGCGGCGGAGCTGCGCGACGCGATCCAGCAGGCGCTCGTCGCGGTGAACCCCACGATCTCGACGGATCAGCTCGGCGCGTACATGCGCGACCTGTTCAACGACGAGATGACGGCGCAGCGCGAGCTGCACGATCGCATCGCCAAGACGCACCTCGAGGACTTCCACGCGGACTTCCACACGCAGACCATCTCGACGGTCTCGTTCGCGCTCGCTCAGCTTCCGCTGCAAGCACCGCCCGAGCCCGCACCTGCGCCCGCACCCGTGCGCACGCGAGCGTCCGGACAGCAGCGCGCGATTCCCTCGACGATCGTGTCGTCGCAGTCGCTCTCCGACGAGCTCGATCTCGCGGACGGGACCGGCACCGCGGTGCGCGAGCTGCCGAGCGAGGTCGCGCCGCGAAAGAAGCCGGTCCTCATCTTCGTCTCGCTCGCCGTGATCGCGGTCGCCGCCGTCGCGATCATCATCGCGCTCGGTCGCAAGGACGATCCGAAACAGGTCGCCGACACGAACAACAACGCGATCACGTTCGAGCCCATCGACGACAAGAAGCAGCCCGAGAACGTCGTGCCACCAACACCGGACGCCGCTGTCGCCGAAGGCAGCGACGAGATCGAGATCGACGAGACCATGGTCGAGCCCACCAAGACCACGCGCCCGAAGAAGGATCCCAGACCCAAGGACAAGCCGAAAGAGGTCGCGGTGGCGCCGCCCAAAGCGGAGATGACGCTCGAGATCTTGGGCGACAAGATGCGCGCGACGTCGAAGCTGTACCAAGCCTACAAAGAGAAGAACGGAATGCAGCTCGATGCGGAGTGGAACGAGCTCATGCAGTTCCTCCAGAACAAGTCGAAGAGCAACCTCGACGAAGCTGCCCGTCGTCTCGATACGTTCCGCGCCAAGCTTCGCGACTGACTCACGGTCGTCTCGGTGAGCGATCGCGCTCGCCGACCGAGAGCGGAGATTTGTCGACGGCGAAACGCGCCGGAAACAATCGATCGGCTATCCCTCCTTCTATGAAGAAGGTCGAGGCCATCATCAAGCCGTTCAAGCTCGACGAGGTCAAGGAACGCCTCGCAGAGATTGGCGTGCACGGCATGACGGTCATCGAGGTCAAGGGCTTCGGTCGAACCGGCGGCAAGAAGGAGGTCTACCGAGGCTCTGCTTATGTCGTCGACTTCGTGCCGAAGGTGAAGGTCGAGATCATCGTTCCCAACGACAGCGTGCAACAGGTGGTCACGGTGATCACCGAGGCCGCACGCACGGGAAAGATCGGCGATGGAAAGATCTTCATCTCGCCGATCGACGAAGTCATTCGCATCCGCACCGGCGAGACCGGTGAAGACGCCATCTAACTAGATACGAGGAGAATAACGTGACGCCAAGCGAGCTGAACGAGTACGTCAAGAAGCACGGTGCCAAGATGATCGACGCGAAGTTCGTCGACTTCCTCGGCCAGTGGAAGCACCTGACCTATCCGATCGAGCGCCTGAACGAAGGCATCGAAGAGGGCTTCGGCTTCGACGGTTCGTCGATCGCAGGTTGGAAGGCGATCAACTCCTCCGACATGCTGATGAAGCCGGATCCGACGACGGCCGTCATGGATCCCTTCCTGAAGACGCCGACCTTGTCGATCCTGTGCGACGTGATCGATCCGATCACGCACGAGCCGTACTCGCGCGATCCGCGCTCGCTCGCGAAGCGCGCGCAGAACTACCTGAAGTCGACGGGCATCGCCGACACCGCGTACTACGGACCCGAGGCGGAGTTCTTCATCTTCGACTCGATCCAGTACTCCGAGGATCCGCACAACGCGTTCTTCCGCGTCGACTCCGACGAGGGTGGCTGGAACAACCGCCGCGATGAAGGCGGCAGGAACCTCGGCAGCAAGACGGCGACGAAGGGTGGCTACTGCACCGTCGGTCCCATGGATCAGCTCACCGATCTGCGCACCAACATGGTCTCCCTGATGCAGGCCGTCGGCATCGTCATCGAGACGCACCACCACGAGGTCGCCTCGGCGGGTCAGTGCGAGATCGACATGAAGTACGACACGATGCTCAAGATGGCGGACCAGGTGCTCTGGTACAAGCACATCGTCAAGAACGTCGCGCGCGCCGCGGGCAAGACAGCGACGTTCATGCCGAAGCCGCTGTTTGGCGACAACGGCTCGGGCATGCACACGCATCAGTCGCTGTGGAAGGCGAACAAGCCGTTGTTCGCGGGCGATGCGTACGCGGGAATGTCGGAGCTCGCGCTGTACTACATCGGCGGTCTGCTCAAGCACGCGGGTGCGATCTGCGCGTTCGCGAACCCGACCACGAACAGCTATCGCCGCTTGGTGCCGGGCTACGAAGCGCCGGTGAACCTCGCGTACTCGGCACGCAATCGCTCCGCGTCGATCCGCATCCCGATGTACTCGAGCTCGCCCAAAGCCAAGCGCCTCGAGCTCCGCTCGCCGGATCCGTCCTGCAACCCGTACCTCGCGTTCTCGGCGATGCTCATGGCCGGCCTCGATGGCATCGAGAACCGCATCCACCCGGGCGAGCCCCTCGACAAGGACATCTACTCGCTGTCCCCCGACGAGCTGGCCGAGGTCCCGACGGTGCCGGGATCGCTCGACGCCGCCCTCGACGCCCTGCACAAGGACCGCGCGTTCCTGATGAAGGGGGATGTGTTCTCCAACGATCTCATCGATGCGTGGATCGGCTACAAGCGCGAGGCCGAGGCGGATCACGTTCGCCTCCGCCCGGTGCCCGCCGAGTTCCAGCTCTATTACGATTGCTGATCGGCAACGAGGCCGCTCTTGGGGTAGCGACTCCAAGAGCGCTCCCGCGCTTGTAACCCTCCGCGGACGCTGGCAGAATCTTGGTATTCCGGGTTGCGTGGGAAACCACGTGAATCAGGGGGATACCGTAATTCGCGTGGCATCTTCCGCTCAGCCAGGCATCGCCCATTCGGGGGACACCCCCGAGGACCCCCGACGTTTTTCACCTCGTCCCGGGGCCGCGTACTCTGCGCTGATCGGAACGGTCGCGAGTCGTACGCTTCCAGCGGCGTTGCGGCGCATCGCGTATCGCGCGTTTGCACGCGCCGTCGGTGCCAACCTCGCAGAAGCCGAGCTCGAGCTTCACGAGTATCCATCGCTCGGTGACTTCTTCGCGCGCAAGCTGCGCGACGGCGCTCGCCAGATCGATCCGGCTCCGAACGCGATCATCTCGCCGTGTGATGGAGCGATCGCGGCGAGCGGTGTGTCGTCCGACGGCACGCTCGTTCAGGCCAAGGGGCACGAGTACCGCCTCGACGAGCTGGTGCCCGATGCGGCGTTCGCGCAGTCGCTGGTGGGTGGCTCGTACCTGACGATCTATCTGTCGCCGCGCGACTATCACCGGGTGCACACGCCCGTCGCGGGACGCCTCGTCAGCTACGACTACGTGCCCGGCACGCTGTGGCCCGTGAATCGCTGGGCCACGAATCGGCGCAAAGGTTTGCTCGCGCGCAACGAGCGCGCGATCATCCGCGTGAATGCCGACGGAATCGGCGACGTCGCAGTGGTCATGGTCGGCGCCGCCGGCGTCGGCAACATCGCGCTCGCAGACGCGCCCGAGAGCGCTACGTTTCGCCGCTTGCGCGAGCGCAAGACGATCGAGCTGGGCGAGAAGCAGCTCGCGAAGGGCGACGAGCTCGGAGCGTTCCGACTCGGCTCCACGGTCGTGCTGCTGTTTCCCCCGGGCAAGGCGCAGCTGTCAAACGACCTCGTCGTTGGCGAGAGCGTGCAGTTCGGCCAGCGAATCGGGAGGCTCGCGTGAGTAAACGCGACGACGATTCGGGCACTCACTCGACGAGTGACATGGAAGCTGGCATGACCACGGCCGAGCGCCGTCGTCGTCGTCGTCGCGGTGGCGGCCTGCGTGTTCCGTCCGACAACGTTCCGCGCCGCACCACCACGCCTCCGGTCGTCGCGCCGGTGCCGGAGGATCCGTCGCTCGCGATGTCGATCGCGTACAGCTTCACGAGCGATGGCAGCGAGCCCGTGCCGCGGATCGACGGCAGCGAGATCGAAGATCACTCGCGCCCGACGCCCGTACCTTCGTTCGCGGATCCGATCGCACCCGAGGGGATGTCCACGGTGATCGATCCGCCGAGCGCGCCCGTCGAGAGCGCTGACTTCGAGATGAAGACGCGCGAGATGAGCGCGGTCGATCTCGAAGCGTTGGGCCTCACGGATCCCAACGAGCCGGCGTCGTCGTCGATACCGCGTCGCGTCTCGTCGCCGGGAATGGCCGTGCCGCTCGAGAACCCCGCGCTTCCGGTCGAGCCGACCGTCACGTTCAAGTCGCGCAGCACGACCGAGCCGAGCGCACCGCCGACGGTCGTCGTCTCGGATATCGATGTGGACGTCGAGGTCGACAGCGTTCCCACGCCCGTCGCCACGAATGGCAGCACCCACACCGCGCAAACGGGGCCGATCCGGCAGCCGAGCACGTCGGAGCCGCCGCCGTTCAAGCGTCCTCCGCGCGCTGCGACGGAGCCGCCGCCTGTCGCACCGGAGCCGCGTACGCGCGAGCGTCTCAAGACCGTCGCGCTGTCCGAGGAGGATCTCGAGGAAGTGCGCGAGGCGGTACGCGCTGCCTCGCAGCCCGCCGAGGTGAAGGTCGCCTCGGCCACGCCTACGCAACCGCAGAAGCCGGTCGTGACGAACGCGACGCAGCCACTCTCGGCGCTCGACATCGAGCAGATCGAGAAGCCCGCCTCCAGCGCGGGCGCATCGGGCGGGTCCGTTCCGGAGATCGATCTCAACGATCTGATGCAGCGCACGTCGGACTCGGGCGAGTTCGAGGTCGACGTGGAGACGCCACCGCCGCCCGCGCCGTCGGCGAGCGTGACGGGCCCGGTGGCGCGTACGCCCGCGCCGT
>JAEYYV010000225.1 GCA_023428295.1 Pseudomonadota bacterium | reverse complement strand
CCACGCTGGCGCGCGTGAGCACGTGGTAGTCGTCTCGCTTGACGTTGCAGCGGAGAAGCCGGGCCGCGAGTGACGGCGAGAGCCCTTCCTCCGCCGCGACGAGCAGCGCCGGGCCACGCACGGCGTCGGCGAGCCTGCACGCCCACGAGCTCTTTCCGGCGCCCGGCGGACCGGCCGCGACGACGAGCGCCCCGGCACCGAGGCGCAGCTCGGCGTATGCGGCCTGCTCGACGCTTTGCCACGCCATCCGCGACAGCGCCCGCGCCGTGCTCGCACCGGGCACGGCGTCGACCGCCGCACGAGGGCGCTCGGACCACGGGACGATGACCCCGTGCTCGAAGCAGCGGGCGCAGGTCGGCCAGTGCCGCTCCCAGAAGGCCCCGCAGCTCACGCATCGAAACGCTCGCGGACTCACAGTCATGGTGTATCCAGATCTGGTGTGATTAGTCTAGTAGTGCGGAGAGTAGCTGTAGCAGCGCGCGCCGCAGGGCACGCTGATCGCGACCGTGCCGCCAACCATCGAGCGCATTTCCGAGCATTTCTTCGACGAGATCCGAGTCTCGCTGTGCCGCTGGACGATCGCTTTCGTCCACCGTCGTCCACTCGATATCACTCGGTATCACTTCGCTCGCGCAACTATCTGAGTTGTCTGATACCGAATGATGCGGACTGATACGATTCGCGCTTTCGACTCCCGCCGCCTCCACCACTATTCCGGCAATGATTCCGATGACAAAGGGGTCACTGTAGCAAGCGATGTAGCAAACTCGGGCTGCCATCGCGCGATCTTGAGCTTCGCGACTTCCGCGCATGTCTTGCCCCACTGCTGGGCCCGCACGTAGCCATCGAAAGCGTGGCGCGAGGTTTTGGTGTGAGTCACCTGGGCCTCGATGACATCGGCGTCGGCGCCATCTTCGAGCGCGAGCGTGATGAAAGTGCTCTTGGTCGCATACAGCTCGCGATAGCGCCAACCCAGCATCGGGTGATCTTCTTCGCGCCATCTCTTGGACGCGCAGTCGCGTGCGATGCCGGCGTCGCTCGGCCGCGTTCGGTGGCAACGGCAGCAGTAGATCATCGGGCTCTGGTTGCCGACCCATCATCGAAACCCAGCCCGACAGTCGCCACTCCGCGAGCATCGCCGCGAGCGTCGGGTGCACCGGCACGTAGCGAACCGAGTTGGTCTTGGTGCCCTTCGCTCGGTTCTTCCGCGTGTTGTATGCGTGCGCGACCGTCATTCGTCCAAGCGGTTCCATCTCGGGTGTGTGACGCCAGCGAAGCGCCGCGATCTCGCCAGGCCGCATCCCCGCGAGCACACCGAAGCCGTAGTAGAGCTTCCGATTGAACGGGATCTGTTCGTGCGAGATCAGGATCTCGGCTTCCTCTCGCGTGAATACTGCGCCGAGTCGCCACTCGGGACCCTTGTCGACGAGTGGCCCGAGTTGGCGATCAGTAAGCACGCACGGCGTTGCCTCGATGAGTCCCTTGAGCTGCGCGTCGCGGAACAGCGCGCTGGCCACAGCGTAGATGTTGTAGATGTGCGCTGCGCGAGTTTGTTCTCGGGATCCTTCGGGAAGCGGATCGCGCGGAACAGATCGACGATGTGCGGCGCACGAACCTCGGTGAGCTTCTTGTCGCCGATCACGAGCACGTGATGCTTGAGCCGACCGAGATCGTTCTCCCCGATCGCCTCGCCGCCGCCGCGCTCAGTGCCGCCCCCACCTCTACCAGGTTAGTGCACGAGCGCCATCACGAATACTACCCGGGACGGCGTTTCGGCACGTCGAGCCGAGCGATTCGCGCGCCACTTCCACATCTCACAAGCGGTTCGCAAATCGGCACCGCCACGTCGCGGACGCCCACGCACCTTCGAGTGCGAGAGCCAAGCACGTATACGTGGCGACGAGTTCTGGGTGGCTCAGTTCAACGCGCTCCGAAGCGCATGCAATGGTTCGATTGGAACGTTTGCAAATCGGCGCAGCCAGTACGTGCCGAACGGAAATGTCACATCGAGGCCGCTCGTCCACGCGGCTCGAGCTCGTGCGTATGCACGAACGAACTCGCGATTGCGCAGGAGTGCCTCCATGCGAGCCCACACATTCCGCGACGCCACGCGCGGACGGAGCTCTCCTCGGGGCTCGATCGACGCTGGCGTCTCGTGCCACTTCTGGCGCAACACATTGCGACGTCCAAGGACCCTCCGCCCCGTCCTGAGCCGCTCCTCGGCAGCTTCTTCTTCGATTCTACGCACGCGCTCCGCGAACGTATCGATCAGCTCAGCTGCAGGACCGAGTACTGCGGGAATCGTCAACGTGAGATCGATCGTGCTAGGCGTCGGCCCGACCTTGCGAAAGAAGTGACGCGGTCTCGACGCGCGCAGTGTTCGGCCGGCGATAAGCGCCGAGCTGCCATTGATACCTGGCCAATGATGTACGCGCTCGACCAGGTGATCCTTCACGGGATTTGTCGCCGTGTAGACCATCTTGTCGATGACCGCCTCTCTCGTCACGAGCTCGACAACGGACGTCTGCTCGGAGGCCCACATGTTCTCCCACCGCCCGCGCAGACAGTTCTGCGCACGCGCGACTAGCTTGTGAAAGTGCTCGAGAAACTCGGGATAGCGACCGTCACGATCGTAGATGACCGCGTGATAGTGGTTCGACATCGCGCACACCATCAGCACCTCGATCTCGAACCGAGCTGCTGATACGCCCAAGCAGTACAAGAAAGCGTTGTTCGTCTCGTCGTCGGGGCGCAACAAGAACATCCGTTGCGTACAGCGGCGAGTGACTAGGTAGAACCGACCCGGAAGCACTTGGCGTGGAAGAGCCATCGTCATCGGCATCCCACTTTCTGCGCCAATTCTGGCGGTGGTGATTTCGAAGAGTTCGCTAGCGCGATGTCCGGTTACCGGCCGGACAAGTCCGGAAACCGGACAATTCCCGGACAAGCTCTCTGTCGGGCCGCAAGCACCAAGAAACTAACCTCGTCACGGTCGAGCCAGCCCCGAAACTAACCTCGTCACGGTCGAGCCCCGCGCGACACGGTCGAGCCCCGCGCGACACAGCCCCAGCGCCGAAACTTACCTCGTCACGGTCGAGCCCCCACAAACCGCGATCACCTCCAGAGATCCTCGAGCGCCACGATCTCATCGGTGCGCCAGTCCGGTCGTGCGGTGGTGAGCACCTCCTCGAGATCAGGTGGCCGTCGCTCGCTACGCACGATCACGGCAGCGAGGTGATCGCGAAAGTAGTAGATCGCGACCACGTGCACCTGCGACTCGACGCGCACGAGGTGCAGGTCGAACATCCACCCATCGCGTGTCTCGAGCCGGCGCGCTGCGACGATCTGCGCGACCTCGCGGTGCTCCCCGGCTAGCGTCTGGATCAACCATGCGCGCGGATCGAAGGGAATCGGTTGAGGCGCGACGATCTCGACCGAGACACCGTCGTCGATCCAGCGATCGGGGATGTCGAGAACGAGGTCCATCACTCCACCCAGTGCGTCATGATCACCGAGCGCGAGGTCTCGATCCGGCCACGGTCAGGAAGTGGCTCGATGGTGGACGTGAGCTCGAACAACGCTGCGCGCGCCTCCTCCGCTCGCGCGCTCTGCGTGTCGAGCCGCACGCAGTAGAAGTAGCGAGCATCCGTGAGGATCGCGAGCGTGGTCTCCGTGTCATTCGGCCCGCGGATCCGGAACGTCTCTCCGGCGAGCTGTTCACGTGCTTCGATCGCACGGGCGGGCTCGAGCAGCGCCTCCTCGGGGGAGGCTCCACCGATTACACCCTCAAGGACCACCTCGCGAAGCCCGGGGACGACTGGCACCGCTGGCATCACGACGATCACCGAACGATCGCGCGGATAGCTCGGTGCGAGCCAGCTCGCGTGGAACACGTTGTCACGCAGACCGGACCAGCCTCGTGGTGCGCGATAGACGAACCGCCTGCGCCGAACGCCGAGCACGTGCGCGTCGCGCCGGATGATGTCGCGTGCGGTGTCGCGGAACCGAGCGAAGTGATCGCTCTTGAAGCAGACCCCGGTGAGCCGGGCATAGAAGTCGTCGCCGAACACCATCCCGAACGTGCGCTCGCACGGCGTGTCGTCGATGGTGCCGGTCTTCCAGGCGAAACCTGCGTACTCGCCCTCCTCGGTGATCAGCCGCTCGATCGGAGAGACGTGTTCTTCCCGCCAACCAGGTGGCGCGCGCGTGGTCGCCATGATCGTCGAGACGGCAGCGAGCGGTCGTACGCGCTCCACGTACCGGAGCACGCCATACGCCGCACCCTCGGGCGGAAGGAGGATGAGCCCTCCATCTCGGTGCACCGAGGTCCAGCCCGGCGGCGTCGAAATCATCAGTCGAACAAGCTTGAGATTCCGTTGTACGCGGCGTTTCCTAGGCCCAGACCGATCGACGAAATGCCGAGGCCAGCCGCAGTCACGCCACCCGCGATGTCGCCCGCCGTATCGCTGCCCGTGAGGTTGTCGACCCAGCGATCAACTCCGATGCCCTGATCGGCAGCCCAGTCGAAGTTGCTGCGCTCGTGGCCCCACTCGTCGGTCCCGAACAAGCCGCCCTTGCCGTAGGTATCGGAGGTGCTTGCCATGAGCGATCCGATGCCATAGCCGGCCGCACCGGCGGCAGCCACGTTGCCGACGGCCGCCGCGCCTGCCATGGCAGCGCCACCCACACCAGCCGTCGCACCAAACCCGAGGGCCGAAGCGGCGGACCCGAGCGTTCCAAAAATTCCGCCCATGGTGCCGGCCGCGCTGATCCCCTTCGCGAGGGGATCACTCTCCGTTGCCGTTCCATAGACGCCTGAAGCCATGCCTCCAACGCCCGCGACGACACCGCCCCATCCCGGGATCATGCCTGCGGCAGTTAACGCCGCACCAAGGATCGTGTTGCCTGCACCTGCTGCCGTGGGTCCTTCCGACATGCTCGTGTTACGGACTGAACGCGCTGAGCTTCCCTGCATATTGCGTGCGTATCGCTCGGATATCGTTGGTGCTCATCGCATTTTCGGCGGCGAACTGGCTTTCGCTCGGCGCACCGTCGCAAACAAACCTCGTCGCGCGCGCCGTCGCAAACAAACCTCGTCGCGCGCCTGCCCAGCTTGGCGCCTTCTAGACCGTTTCTAACTAACCTCGTCACGGCGCGCGGGAAGCAATTGCCGGTTTCTAACTAACCTCGTCATGGCGCGCAGCCAGCAATTGCCGGTTTCTAACTAACCTCGTCACGGCGCGCAGCCAGCAATTGCCGCAACTTACACCTCTCATCGCACGACCGATGAGTTTGCCCTTCGCGCCTCGTTCCAGCTGCATGACACCCTCGATTCACCACACTCTCCAACCCATGCCGACCGAGGAGTCCGCCTTCGCCGCCCTGGTCGCGCAGCACGAGCGAGCCCTCCACGTTCACTGCTACCGCATGCTCGCCTCGTACTCCGACGCCGATGACCTCGTGCAGGAGACGATGATCCGCGCGTGGACCGCGCGTGCCAGCTACGACGGCGAGACCGGCGCGGTCGGCTTGCGACGGTGGCTGTATCGCATCGCCACGAACGCGTGTCTCGATTTCCTGAAGAGCGCCCCGCGCCGCGTGGCGGCGCAGTCGATCGCGTTCAACGAGATCGCGTGGATCCAACCGTATCCCGATCGCTTGCTGGACGAGGAGCTCGTCGAGAAGGAGACGGTCGCGCTCGGATATCTCGCGTTGATCCAGCTCCTGCCGCCGCAACAACGCGCGGTGTATCTGTGTCGCGAGGTCCTCGGCTGGTCGGCGGCAGAGACAGCGGCGCTCCTCGAGCTCAGCGTCGCGGCAGCGAACAGCAGCTTGCAACGCGCACGCGAGACCATCGACAAGCACCGCGGCCGCGCGACGCTCGCGGAGCCCACCGAGTCGGAGCGTGCGGTGCTCGCCGCATTCATCGACGCGCACCAACGCGGCGACTCCGAGGCCGCGTTCGCACTCATGCGCGACGACATTCGCGCGACGATGCCGCCCGCGCCGATGGTGTTCGTCGGCGCCAACGCCATGCGCCCGCTACTCGTGCGCGCGTTCGAGTCCAACATGGGCGAGTGGCGCCTCGTCGCCGCGTGGGCAAACCGTCAGCCCGCCGCGATCAGCTATCTGCGCGCGCCCGGCGACACGCTGTTCCGCGCGTTCAAGATCGACGTCCTCCACGTCGAGAACGGCCGCATCGCCGAGATCACCACGTTCGACGAGAAGCGCGTCGCTGTCTTCGGCCACCCGGACGTGCTGTCGTGAATCCCGTCCTGCTCGCCACGCTCCTTGTCACCGCTTGCACCACGTCCGAGGAATCCATGACCAAGAAGACCGGCTATGCACCCGTCAACGGCCTCTCGCTCTACTACGAGATTTCGGGCAGCGGCGATCCACTCATCCTCTTGCACGGCGGCCTCGGCTCCGTCGAATCGTGGACCTCGCACATCGAGGTGCTCGGCAAGACCCGCCACGTGATCGCTGTCGATCTGCAAGGTCACGGTCGCACGGCGGACATCGATCGGCCCCTCTCGCCCGAAGCGATGGCCGACGACATCGGCGGCCTCATCGCGCACCTCGGCCTGCCCAAGGCCGACGTGATGGGCTACTCGCTGGGTGCGTTCGTCGCGATCCAGACCGGGCTTCGCCATCGCGATCGCGTACGCAAGCTCGTCATCATCTCCACGCCGTTCGCTCGCTCGGCGGCATACCCGTCGGCGATCGCGGCTCTCGATGCGCTCGGCTCGCAGCTCGTCGACGCGATGAAGCCGTCGCCCGCCTATCAGACGTATCAGAAGGTCGCCCCGCGCCCCGAGGACTTCCCTCGT
>JAEYYV010000215.1 GCA_023428295.1 Pseudomonadota bacterium | reverse complement strand
GGAATTCCGCGATCCTCTTAAGTACTCAAGCTCAGCAGTTTCGAAAGCACTTCCTTGGTTGAGCCGAGGGATTTCACTTCCGACTTGCTAAGCCGCCTACGTGCGCTTTACGCCCAATAATTCCGAGCAACGTTTGCACCCTTCGTATTACCGCGGCTGCTGGCACGAAGTTAGCCGGTGCTTGCTAAGGAGGTACCGTCATGCTGAACGCTATTAACGTTCAGCGGTTCGTCCCTCCCCACAGAGCTTTACGACCCGAAGGCCTTCATCACTCACGCGGCGTGGCTGGATCAGGCTTGCGCCCATTGTCCAATATTCCCCACTGCTGCCTCCCGTAGGAGTCTGAACCGTGTCTCAGTTTCAGTGTGGCTGATCATCCTCTCAGACCAGCTACGCGTCTTCGCCTTGGTAGGCCGTTACCCCACCAACTAGCTGATGCGACGCAGGCTCCTCCTCGAGTGCCGGATATTGCTACCTAGCTTTCCTTCCAAAGACCGGGGCCTCTGGAAACGTATGCGGTATTAGCGAGCCTTTCGGCTCGTTGTCCCCCGCTCAAGGGAAGATTACCTACGTGTTACTCACCCGTCCGCCGCTTTACTGATGGCCGAAGCCACTTTCTCGCTCGACTTGCATGTGTTAGGCCCGCCGCTAACGTTCGCTCTGAGCCAGGATCAAACTCTCCATAGAAAGATTTGAACCCGCTCGACGTCGTGGATAGTGCCCGTTCCGGGGGGAAAGGACACATCGACGTGGAATGGTTTCTTTACGAACAAAAATTCACGTATTCGATTTCGACTTGCTATCCAGTTTTCAGAGACCGATCCCGGAACCTTCTGCCTAGCCATTGCTAGGTGATCGGGTTCCTTCGTTTTTCTCTCGTCGACTCGCGTCTTCGAGGGATGCTGCTTTTACTCGGTCAGGTTTGCGGTGTCAACGGTGTCTTTCGAACTTTTTTCCGTCAACCTCGCTCCCCTTCCCGTCCCTCCGGCACTCTGTCTGGCCATTGCCAGATGATCGTTTTCCTTCGGGTTTTCCCTGTCGGCTTTCGCTTCGAGGGATGCGCGTTCTACTGTCTCGAGTTTGCGGTGTCAACGGTGTCTTTCGACCTTTTTTTCGTCAACCCCGCTTCTCTTGTCAGCCCCTCCGGTCTGGCTCCCGGGCCGAGGCCAGGTGAGCGGTTTCCTTTGGGTTCTCGTTGGCGTGTGCCGTCGAGGGAGGCGGTTTATAGGGGGTTGAGAGCCCGCTGTCAACGTCGTGCATTTAATTTTCGAGCAGTCTTGTAACCAGCTGGAATCACGCGCCGATTTTCGGGCATTTTTCGCGATCTCCGCCGTGCAGTACGTCCCACGCCCGGCTCGCGGTCCGTTACGCTGCACTTGGTCATGCTCGAACGCATCGGCAACTGCCGCATCGTCGACGAGGTAGCTTCTGGAGGAATGGCGGTAGTTTACCGCGCAGTTCAGGAGCCTCTCGGACGCACGGTCGCCATCAAGGCGCTGAAGTCTTCCGCAGCGATGGAAGAGCACGTCATCACTCGCTTCGAACGCGAAGCGAAGAGCCTCGCGACGCTGCAGCACGAAAACATCATACATGTCTATGACTTCCACCGCGAACGCGGCGCGTTGTTCATCGTGATGGAGTACGTGCAGGGGATCGATTTGTACGATCTCCTCGAGAAGTGTGGCCGCCTTCCATACGACGTCGCCGCGATCATCGCGATGCAGGTCGCGCGTGCACTCGACTACGTGCACTACCGCTCGATCGTCCACCGCGACATCAAGCCGGCCAACGTGATGCTCTCGCGGCAGGGCGGCGTGAAGGTGATGGACTTCGGCATCGCGCGCGACACGAGCTTTGGCGATCTGACCGAAGCAGGCACCGGTATCGGCACGCCCGCGTACATGTCTCCCGAGCAGGTTCTCGGCGACAAGCTCGACGCGCGCAGCGACATCTTCTCGCTCGGCGTCGTGCTCTATCAGATGGTCACGGGCAAGAAGCCGTTCGTCGAGGACGAGAAGCGCTCGGCGATGCACAAGATTCGCCTCGAGAAGCACGTGAGCGTGCGCAAGCTCAACCCGGAGATTCCGCGCGAGCTCTCGAGCATCATCGACCGCTGCCTCGAGAAGCAGCCGCGCGATCGGTGGCGAAGCGCGCAGCACATGGTGATGGCGCTCGAGCGCTTCCTCGCGCGACACGTCGAGATGAATCACCACGCGCGTCTCGTGATGTTCCTGCGCGCGCAGAACGTGATCACCGAGCTCGAGGCCGAGGAGTACTTGAATCCCAACGGCGCGAGTAACAAGACCGGCGGCGGTAGCCTCGCACAGCCGACGAACATGCAGGCTCGACACGCGGTGCGCGTCGGCATGATCGCGCACGGCGTCACGCTCGGCATGCTCGCGCTCATGCTCGGCCTGATCCACGTCGCACCGCTAGGCGCCACTCCGCACTACACACCACAGCAGGACCAGAAGATCGGTCGTGGGTATATCCGCGTGAATGCTTATCCATGGGCCACCGTGAAGATCGACGGCAAGCCCGCCGGCGAGACACCGATGGCCGATCCGATCGAGCTCGACGATGGCAAGCACACGATCCGCTTCGAGCATGCTTGGTACGAGCCCATCGAGAAGAGCGTCACGGTCGATGGTGGCACACCGGATTCGGCACAACGAGTCTTTGTCGACTTCGTGAAAGACAAAGTGCCGCTGAAGCCCGGCCTCAAGCTGCCCGCCGTGTCCAAGGAGGACCCGTGAAGCGCATCCTCCTCGCAGTCGCGCTCGTCTTCGCGCTCCCGCGTCCCGCGTTCGCCGACGAGCAGAGCGACATCATCACGTATCGCGCGAAGAAGGGCGACACGCTCGCGCTCCTCGCGGCCGAGTACTACGGCGATCGAAACAAAGCGATCTTCATCATGGTCGCGAACAAGATGGATCACCCGCGCGCGCTCAAGGAAGGCGAGAAGCTTCGCATTCCGGTGAGCCGTCCGTACACGACCGCGCCCGGGGACACGTTCGAGACGATCGCGGCGAACCTCCTCGGCGACGCGAAGCGCGGCACCTTCCTCGCGGAGTTCAACGGGCTCGCTCCCGACGATCGCATTCCGAGCGGAACCGATCTGTTCATCCCCTTCACCATCACACACACCGCGCAGAACACCGAGTCGATCTCGCAGATCGCGCAGGCGTACTTCGGCAACGACAAGAACGCGCAGATGATCCGCCAGTACAATTTCCTCGGCGAGAAAGACTCGCTGGCGAAGGGCGACAAGCTCGTGGTTCCGATCTTCAACGTGCGCCTCGCCGCGTCGAAGTTGCCGCCCATCGATGCGGACTCGAACAAGCGCCGCGAGAAGCTCAAGAAGGCACAGGCGCACGCTGCGACCGCCCTGCCCGCCGCACGTATCGCGTGGCGCGATGGTGACTTCTCGCTCGTCAAAGACACGCTCGCCGGGCTCGGGCAGGACGTGGACTACCTGCAGACCGAGCAGGCCGTCGATGTCGGTGTATTGCTCGGAGCGATGCACCTCGCGTTCGGCGACGACAAGCCGGCGCTCGAGGCGTTCAAGCGCGTGCTCGAACGAAAGCCGAACCACTTGCTCTCGCCGTACGCGTACTCGCCGAAGGTGATCGCGACGTGGAAAGAAGCCGGCGGTGGCGTCACCGGCGAAGCGCCATGATGCGAGTGTGATCGGCCAATGAGGCGCGCGAAGCACGGCATCGTGACGGCGGCGGCGGCCATCGCAGCGTGTGGCGGCAGCGCGAATCCTGTGCCCGCTGGCGCGCAGCTCGGGCCAGCGCTCACGGCGGCGATGAAAGCGGCGGACCAGGCGCGCGCGCCGTGGCGATGTGCTGCGAGCGATGGGCCGAGGCTGCGCTCGGAGACGTTCGAGGTGGGCGGTGCGACGTGGACGCTCGAGGGACACGTGCTCTCGCGCGTGGGTGATGGCGAGATCGTGATCGGCGCGATCGCCGACGCGGGCGGCGCAGCAGCGCCCACGATCGCGGCGCTCGGACGCTTGCGGGCGCAGCTTTCGGGCGCGGACGTGATCCTCGCGCTCGGCGGAATGGGCACGACGAAGCCCGAGCTCGAAGCGACGCTCGGCGAGATCACCGACCAGGTGCCTGTCGTCGCGTTGCCGGGCGACCTCGAAGACGCTGGCGAGCTCGCCGCGGCGGTCGATGCGCTGCGGGCGAAGGGCAAACTCGTCATCGATGGCCGGCTCGCGCAACGCATCGAGCTCGGCAAGGGAGCCGGAGCAACGCGTGACGCGGCGGGTGCGAGTAGCGCGGGCGGCGGCGGCGGGAGCGGTGGCGGCGCGGGGAGCGTGACGATCGGTCTCGTCGGTGGAACGAGCGCCATCGGGCGCTTGGTCGCCGGCAACGAAGGCTGCATGTACGCGCCGGCTGGCGTTGCCGCGCTCGTCGCGGAGCTGACGGCGAGGAAGGGCGTGCGCATTCTCGCGACAAGCGAAGCGCCGCGGGGCGAGCGGGCAGGCGAGCCGACCGGCGAGATCGCGGTCACCGTCGGTGCGGGTCAGGAGATCGACGTCGCGTTGCACGGCCCGATGAGCGAGGGCGCGACGAGAGCGCGGACCGGCGGACGCGATGGCAATGCCGTGGCGCTGACGCCAGGCACCGCGGACGCGACGCCGCGACTTCCCGATCCAGCGCGATCGCCCTCCGCAGGGCTCCTCGTGATTCGCCGCGACAGCTGGAGCTGGAAGCCTATCGTCGACGCGCGTTGACGGTAGCGGCGCGCGCCCGCGGCGCTCGTCCGATGGCACGTGTCGACGAGACGTTCGCCGCCTCGTCGGCGGTTGTCGCGATCTGCGCCACCGTCTCCGACGCAGAAGCGGACCGATGACGCCGAGTAGCGCTATGCTCGCCGCGTGTCCGAGCGGCCGGGCGAGCCCCGCGATCCTTCGCTAGCGCAGACAACGCCTGCGGAAGCGATCGTCGATCGGCGCCTCAGCGACTCGAATCAGGCGTGGCTCGGCAAGGTGGTGGATGGGCGCTATCGCGTGCTCGACGTGATCGGGCGCGGCGGTATGGGCGTCGTGTATCGCGTCGAGCATCTGCGTATGGGCAAGATCGCCGCGATGAAGGTTCTGCATCGTGACCTGGTCTCCGATGCGGACATCGTGCAGCGGTTCGAGCGCGAGGCGCATGCAGTCTCGCAGCTGAACCATCCGCACACCGTGCAGGTCTTCGACTTCGGGCAGTTCCAGAACAACCTCTATCTGATCATGGAGCTCGTTCGCGGGCTCGATCTCGGGCGCGTCGTCACGCGCGACGGCCCCATCGCGTGGGCGCGGGCGGCGCCGCTGTTCGTGCAGATCTGCGGTGCGCTGCAGGAGGCGCACGAGCTCGGCATCGTCCACCGCGATCTGAAGCCCGAGAACGTGCTCGTCACGCGCACGACCGGCGGGCGCGATTTCGCGAAGGTGCTCGACTTTGGACTCGCGAAGCTCGACGGCCGCACCGGGCCTGTGGACACGACCGATCGGACGGCGATCGTGGGGACGCCGTACTTCATGTCGCCCGAGCAGATTCGCGGCGAGGAGGTCGACACGCGGTCGGACATCTACTCGCTCGGCGCGCTCATGTTTCAGGTGCTGACGGGGACGTATCTGTACACGAGCGCGACGGCGGTCGGCGTGCTCACGAAGCATCTGACCGGCGATCCTGACGCGCCGTCGATGCGAGCTCCGCGGATGGGAATTCCGCCGGGCGTCGATCATGTGGTGCAGAAGGCGCTGGCGCGCGATCCGAGCGAGCGGTGGCAGACGGCCGGGGAGCTCGGGCAGGCGATCGAGGACGTGTACGCGGAGACGGTGACGGAAGCGACGCCGTATCGCTCGGCACGGCACTCGCGCTCGGCGCGGTTCGCGCTCGACGACGAAGAAGAGGATCTGCACCTCCGTCGATCGGACATCGATCAGTTCGAGCGCGGGCTCAAGCGGCGACGGTTCTTTGTCGGTGCGCTGACGACGCTGTCGCTGCTCGGTGCAGCGGCCGGTGCGTTCTGGCTCCTCACGAGGAGGCCGCCTCCCGCGACGAGCGAGCAAGAGCCGAACGACGAACCCGAGAACGCGACGCGGATCGCAGCGGACACCGACATCACCGGCTACCTCGGCAAGCGGCGCACGACGAAAGACGGCGATCGCGACATCTACGTGATCGAGTTTCCGTCGGGTAGTCACACCACCCTCAGCGTGACGGCGACGGCGCCGCCGAACATCGATATCAACCTCGCGATCCAAGACACCTCGGGCGGACATGGTGCGGTCGCCGACGAGGGCGGCATGGGCGAGAGCGAGGCGCTGTATCGCCGAGCGATCGAGGGCCCCGCGATGGTGATCATCGGGCAGACCATGGCGAAGGATCAGCGGTTCCCGACGGAGAACGTCAGTGATGCCTACACGCTGCGCGTGACGGTCGAGACGCTGCCCGGCGAGATCGAGCCGAACAATACGGATGCGGACGCGACGCCGCTCGTGCTCACGCAGGAGCTGCGCGGGTACCTCGACACGCGGCAGGACATCGACGTGCTGCGATGGGACGGTGACGACGGGCAGTACACCGTGATCGTCCGCGCGGACGGACTGCCGATGGTGTGGCGCCTCTCCGACGGAAAAGCGCGCACGCCCGGTGGTGCGACGGTCACGCTGAAGCGCGGCGAGATGATTCGCTTCGAGCGGACCGACCGCACCGGGACGGGGCCGCTCGAGGGGCGAGATGTACGGTGGTCGATCGTCGTCGCGAAGTAGTACGCTCGCTCGGTGAGGATTCTCGGCGCGATCGCGCTGCTCGTTTCGCTATGCGCGTGTGGGGACAACGCGTGCCCGCTCGCATTCTCCGACGGCGATCCTGACGGACACGCGCAGCCGCTCGGCGCAGGTCCGGGACAAGCGCGCGCGGGTCGCGTTCGCGCCGCCGATCTGCCGGTGGCGCCGTCGGGTCTCCTCACGTGGAGCGAGGGCGACTTCGTCCTCGCCAACGATCGAGTGGCGCTCGTCATCGAGGACGCCGGGCCGAGCGATCTGTATGACCCGTGGGGCGGCCGTCCCGTCGGGCTCGCGCGGATGGAGAACGGCAAGATGGTGGAGCCGAACAACTTCGGCGAGCTCTTCTTGCTGACGAATCGCTCGACGCTCGTCACCGAGAGCGTGACGGTCGTGAACGACGGTTTCGACGGAAAACCCGCGGTGGTCCGCGCGCGAGGTACGCTGCATCCGCTTCCGTTCTTCGAGAACTTGATCGCGGTGGTCTATAACGATCAGCTGCTCGATATCGAAGCGGCGATCGACTACGAGCTCGCGCCCGGCGCGGACCACGTCGACATTCGCCTGCGCTACTCGTCGCCACGCGCCACCGCCACCGAGATCAAGTCGACGCTGCACGCGCTCATGTACACGGGGCGCACGCCGCTGTTTCAGCCGCTGCGCGGCTTCGACGACGCGCTCGCGGGTGCACCGTACGCGGTGCTCGTCGACGATCACGCGACGAGCTGGGCGTACATTCCCGGCGAGGGCACGCTCGGCAGCTCGCTGTCCGCATCGGGATTTGTCGGCGCGTTCTCTGCGGGATTCACGATCCCGGCGTGCGGAACGACAGAGCGGTTGCACGCGCGCATCGCGATCGGCAAGAGCCTGGACGGCGCCGTGCGCGCCGCAGAATCCGTGCTCGATCCGCTTCGCCTTCGCGAGATCAACGGAGTCGTCGAGCGCGGAGCGGTGCGCCTCCCGGGCGTTCACGTGCATGCGCACGACGAGGCCGGCAACTACTACGGGCGCGCGGTCACCGACGAGAACGGCGTGTGGTTCATGCACGTGCCCACGGAAGCGAACCTCGTTGTCACCGCGTACAAGCGCGGCGATCAGCTGGTGAGCGCGACGCCTGGAACGCAAGCGGGCGGCCCGTTCGTGCTGCAGTTTCCAGCGATCGGCACCGTCGTCGTGACGGTCACCGACGGTGCATCGTCGATCCCGGCGCGCGTGCAGATCGTTCCGGCGGCGGGGACCACGCTGCCGACCGTGCCGCCCACCTACGGCGAGGATCCGATCCTCTCCAACCGGTTGCACGTCGTGTACAGCGTCGAGGGCAGCTTGACGTTGCCGGTGCCGCCGGGACGCTGGGAGGTCATCGTGTCGCGCGGCTACGAGTGGGAGCTGTATCGCGAGACGATCGAGGTCGCCGCGGGCGGCAGCGTGCAGGTGACCGCGACGCTCGATCACACCGTCGACACCGCGGGCATGCAGTGCGCGGACTTTCACATTCACACGTGGCGCTCGAATGACTCGGGCGACGACGCGACCATCAAGCTGAAGCAAGCGATCGCCGACGGACTCGAGCTTCCCGTGCGCGCGGATCACGAGTACGTCTCCGACTTCACCGAGGAGATCGAGGCCGTCGGTGGAAGCGCGTACGCACGTGGCTTCGGATCCGTCGAGCTGACCTCGTTCGAGGTGTGGGGACACATGGGCGTGTTCCCGCTCGAGCCGGATCCAACGGCGGTCAACGCGGGTGCACCGCGGTGGCAGACGTTCCCCACGCCGGATGCTCCCGAGACGCCGTTCGAGACGCTGTCGCCTCCGGCGGTGTTCGATGCGGTGCGCGCGCGGCCCGAGGAGCCCGTGGTGATCATCAATCACCCGCGCGGTCCCACGAACTACTTCGGCTACGTCGGCTTCGATCCCGCGACGGGCATGGCCGACTCGGTCTCGGACTGGGACACGAAGTTCACGCTGGTCGAGGTGTTCAACGATGCGGGCTGGATCTCGAATCGCGATTCGCACGTCACCGATTGGTTCGCGCTGCTCGATGCGGGACGAAAGATCTTCGCGGTCGGTTCCTCGGACAGCCACGGCATGTCGAGCTCGCCGGTCGGTTATCCGCGCACGTGTCTCGCGCTCGGCACGGATGATCCGCGTGCGCTCACCGCGAACCAGGTGCGCGACACGCTCGCTGCAGGTCACGGTGTGATCAGCGGTGGCATCTACGTGAGCGCAACGCTCGGCAGCGCGAAGCCAGGTGACACGACGACAGGCGCGGGAACCACGCAGATGGTCGACGTCACGGTGCAAGCCGCGTCGTGGATCGACGTCGACGGCATCGATGTCGTCGTCGACGGTGAAACGGTGGATCGCATCGCGGTGATGCCGAGCGACGCGGTGCCGAACACGGCGATTCGCTGGCGTGGACAAGTACCCGTTCAGGTGCGAGCGACAGGAGGCTTCGTCGTGATCGCTGCGTACGCGCAACGATCGCTCGAGCCCGTGCATCCAAACCGCGTTCCGTTCGGCGTGACGAATCCGATCTTCGTGACGCCGTAGTACCCACGTCCTGGGAGTTGGGGTATGACGCGCCCAACATGATCAAGCGTCCGAAGATCGCAATCGTTGGTGCCGGCGGCAACGTCGGTGCGGCCGTCGCCCAGTGGGCCGCTGTCAAGGAGCTCGGCGACCTCGTGCTCATCGACCTCAAGGCGGGACCGGCCGAGGGCCGCGCTCTCGATCTGACGCAATGCGGACCGTGGGAGGGCTTCAACAGCACCTCCTTCGTCGCGACCGATAAGGCCGAAGCGATGGCCGGCGCTGACGTCGTCGTCATGACGGCCGGCGTTCCGCGCAAGCCGGGCCAGTCGCGCGAAGAGCTGATCAACATCAACGCCGGCATCGTGAAGGCGATCTGCGGCGACGTGAAGAAGCACGCGCCGGACGCCGTGCTCGTCGTCGTGTCGAACCCGCTCGACGCGATGGTGTTCGTCGCGAAGCAGGTCACTGGTTTCCCGCGCGAGCGCGTGATCGGCTCGGCCGGCGTGCTCGACAGCGCTCGCTTCCGCACGTACCTCGCGCTCGCCGCTGGCGTCAGCGTCGAGGACGTGCAGGCGATCGTCCTCGGTGCACACACGGACAAGGACATGGTCCCCGTCGTGTCGACCGCCATGATCGGCAACGTCCCGGCCACGAAGTTCCTCTCGGCCGAGAAGCTCACCGAGGTCGTCGAGAACACGAAGAAGGGCGGCGCCACGCTGACCGGTCTCATCGGCACGAGCGCGTGGCTCGCGCCGGGCGCCGGCACCTGCCTCATGGTCGAAGCGATCGTTCGCAACCAGGGCCGCGTGCTCCCCTGCTCTGTCGAGCTGCAAGGCGAGTTCGGCGTGAACGGCGCGTTCGTCGGCGTTCCTGTGAAGCTCACGGCCAAGGGCGCCGAGGCGGTCTACGAGTTCGAGCTGTCGGCCTCCGAGAAGGAAGCCTTCAGCAAGTCGGTCGCCGCGAACACGGAGCTCATGAACATCGCGCGCGGCTTCCTCGGCTGAGCACGATCTTCTCGGTCGCATCGGCCGGTTCGGTCGCATCGGCCGAACCGCACACGGGCCGCGTATCGCTACGCGGCCCGTTGTTACATCCTGCTTCGGCGCTGCTACGCGCCGGGCGTTCGCCTCGCGTGTACGGTTCGCGAAGCGCTGGAGTTACCAGCTCGCCATCTTGGCCTTGAGGCCGGCGTCGAGCGCGTCGAGGAACTCCTGCGTGGTGAGCCACGGCGCCTTCGCGTCGATGAGGATCGCGAGGTCCTTGGTCATCTTGCCGCTCTCGACGGTCTCGACGCACACGTGCTCGAGCGCGTCCGCGAACTTCACGACGTCCGGCGTGTCGTCGAACTGACCGCGGTACTTGAGGCCCTGCGTCCACGCGAAGATCGACGCGATCGGGTTGGTCGACGTGGGCTTGCCCTTCTGGTGCTCGCGGTAGTGGCGCGTCACCGTGCCGTGCGCCGCCTCGGCCTCGACGGTCTTGCCGTCGGGCGTGAGCAACACGGACGTCATGAGGCCGAGCGAGCCGAAGCCCTGCGCGACCGAGTCCGACTGCACGTCGCCATCGTAGTTCTTGCAAGCCCAGACAAAGCCGCCATCCCACTTCATCGCGGACGCGACCATGTCGTCGATCAGGCGGTGCTCGTACACCGTGCCGGCGGCCTTGAACTTGTCGGCGAACTCCTCGTCGAAGACCTTCTGGAACAGGTCCTTGAAGCGGCCGTCGTACTTCTTGAGGATCGTGTTCTTCGTCGAGAGATACACGGGCCACTTACGGTTCAGGCCGTAGTTGAAGCAGCTCCGCGCGAAGCCCATGATCGACTCGTCGAGGTTGTACATGCCCATGGCGACGCCACCGCCCTGGAAGTCGAACACCTTGTACTCGACCGGCTTGCCGCCATCCTTGGGCGTGTACGTCATCGTCAACGTGCCGGCACCCGGCACGACGAAATCGGTGGCCTTGTACTGATCGCCGAACGCATGGCGACCGACGACGATCGGCTTGGTCCATCCCGGCACGAGGCGCGGAACGTTCGAGCAGATGATCGGCTCGCGGAAGATGGTGCCGCCGATGATGTTGCGGATCGTGCCGTTGGGCGACTTCCACATCTCCTTGAGGTTGAACTCCTTCACGCGCGCTTCGTCGGGCGTGATGGTCGCGCACTTGACGGCGACGCCGAACTCCTTCGTCGCGTTCGCCGAATCGATCGTGACTTGATCGCCGGTGGCGTCGCGATGCTCGATGCCGAGATCGAAGTACTTCAGGTCGATGTCGAGGTACGGGAGGATCAGTTTCTCTTTGATGAAATGCCAGATGATGCGGGTCATCTCGTCGCCGTCCATCTCGACGACAGGATTCTTCACCTTGATCTTCGCCATGCTGGCGGCGTTGTATCACGCGCCTCGCCGACGACACCTCCGCGACAACGCGAGAACGACGCTCGCCGCGAGGAACAGCGTTCCTCCAGCCCCGCTCCCGACGGCGCACCCGGACGCCTCGTCGAGCTCGTCGATGGTTGCCTCCGGGTCATCAGTGGGTCCCTCGCACGCAACGCGCTCGAGGCGACGCTCCGTCACGCTCTGGATCCACGCGACGACCTTGTCCGCGCGCGTGTAGATGCCGCCGTTGCCACACGGCAAGCCCTCGACATCGAGCGCTCGTGAGGTGACGCCCGCGAGCGCGTATCCACGCGGCGTTTGAATGTATGCGGGTCCTCCCGAATCGCCGTAGCACGCGTCGGTGCCACGCCCGCCCGCCGCGAACTCGGCGTTGGTTCCTGCCGCTCGCGAGCAACCCGGGGCGTACTCGCAGAATGGATCGATCACCGCGATGCGAGCGGCGTGCAGCCGTACGTTGTCGTCGCTCCCGTTGGGCGAGATCGCTCCGTACCCGACGATCGTCACCGCGGCGCCGGCGGCGAGCTGCTGGTTGGCGAGACATGCGGTGGCGATCGCGCGCGGCGGTGTTCGCGCCATGCGCTGCAACACGACGACACCGATGTCGAAGCGGTCTTCCCATCGGGGATACGCGCGCGACCACTTCACGGCGACGAGATCGCGCGGTGTTCCCGGCTCGAGGCTGTCCGCGTGCGTGACGACGAAGATCGGTTCGATGTCGATGCAGTGTCCCGCCGTCAACACCACGTCCGGCGCGACGAGCGTCCCCGTACACATGCCATCCCGTCCCAAGATGCCGACGACATCGGGCCAGTCCGAAGACAGCGCGATGCTCCCTCCGACGATCGGTGACGATCCCGAATCCGCTGTGGCGGGTGCGATGCGGACAACAACGAGAAAAACGAAGACGAGGCGGGGCAGCATGGATGCGTCGTACAGCAGCCTCGGTGCCACCCCCCACTCGAACGATTCAAGTACCTTACCGATCTTGTCCGGCCGGATTTCGGACATGCGTCCGGTGACCGGCCAGGACCCGGACAAACTCGCTCTCACCCACAGCTACCTCATCGAAGCGGCGCGACGGCCGACCTAGGACTTCATGGCGCGGTTTCGTGAAACGCTGTGGTTCAAGAAGGGCAATGAAGTGGCACCGGAGCAGCCGAGCGGCGACTCCGAGCGTCCGCTCGAAGATCGATACGAGGACGATGGAAGCATCTCGCTCATCGATCACGTGCAGTTCAGCGTCGTGACGGGAACGACGCAGCCCGTACGCATCTTCAAGAAGAGCGACGCGAAGGAAGACGCCGATCAGACCATGCAGATGGTGGTCGGTCAGATGCAGCGCGGCCGCGGCCGCGTGTACGCGATGATCGCCGCGTCGATGGCCTTCGCGATGGCCGCCGTCGCGATGTTCGCCTCCTGAACCATGATGGTGACGCGATGATCACGTCGGTGATGGCTGGAGTCGCAGCGCTCGTGGCAGGAGCCGCATTCGTCGTCGCGATGTCGATCGCGGGACGCGGTACGGACACCCCGAGGCGCCCGAGACCAGCGACGACTAGGACCGCGCGTGCACGACAGCGGCGTTCGACGAGCGACGACGACGCAGACCGAACACCGCGAGACCGAGGAGCAACCCTGCCGCCGAGCCTCCACTCGTCGAGCAACCGCCGGTGATCTCGCCGCCGTACGTTCCGCCGCTCGTGTTGTCCTCGGGGCTCTGCGGAGTGCCGCCGCCACCGGGTGGAGTCTCCTCGCCGTCCTCGCTCGGATCGGGCGGAGGCGTGACGCCCGCGCAGCTATCTTTGCTCACCGGCGTGCCGGCCGTTTGCTCGATCCACTGCAGCACCTTGTCCGTGCGCACGTAGATGCCGCCACCACCGCACGGCGTGGCCGAGTTGTCGAGCCCGCGCGAGACCGCCGCGATCACCATCGTGCCGCGCGGCGTGTCGAGATAGACGGGACCACCCGAGTCACCGAAGCACGAGTCCGTGCCGTTTCCACCGGCGACGAACTCGCCACCCGGCGCTGCGCCCGCCGAACAACCCATGCCGGAGCCCGAGCACGTCGGGTCCACGACCGGTGCGGTCGCTTCGCGAAGCTGCGTGTTGTTGCCCTGCCCCGCCCTGTCGGTGAGACCGAACCCGACGAGGTGCACCATCATGTTGCTCGAGAAGCCTTGGAACGTGCAGCCCGCGCCGACGGGACGCGGCGTGACGCTCGTGATCGGCGTGGTCAGCTTGATGACCGCGATGTCGAACGTGTTCTCCCAGTTCGGATACGCGGTGATCGACGCGATCTGCGAGCGAATGCCGCCCGGTCCGTTGTAGTTCGTCGTGTTCGCGATGACCTGCGTGAGCCCCGCGTCCGCGCAGTGACCGGCGGTGAGCACGATGTCCGGCGCGATCAACGTGCCGGTGCACGAGCCCTGCGCACCGACTACGGCGACCGCATCGGGCCACTTGCCCGCAGGCACGGCGCTCCCACCGATGACCGGCGTCGCCGCCGCATCGAAGTGGAGCTGGGAGATCTGGCCCCGCGTTTCCGCGAGGGCGAGGGTGGGAAGAAGCAGCGAAGCAACCGCAAGCGTTCGCGACATGGGCGCGAACAAGAGCAGGGCTCGTGCCGTAACTGCGGACGTGCATTGGCGATCCGAGCCGTGCGCACGTCGTGCATCCCGTTGCGCGAGGTCGGCGCGGAACGCGGCGAATCGTTAGCGATCCCACGCTGCTAACTCGTCCAAAGATCTCTGTGGCTGGGTGTTTGCCCCCCGCGTCCTCTCCTCGGTCATGACGTCCTCGACGAACGTGCTCGCCCACGAACGTCGTGCGGAGGCGCTCGACGAGCGGGCTCGCGCGAACTCCCGACGGCGATCGTGGTTTCTATGACTCGTTTCGCCCGGCGCGGCGCGCTCGCGCCCACTGCGCAACAGACGCGTACGCTTCATACGATGTGATCCGCGCGAAGACGCGGGTCACGTGGCGTGTGCGCTCGACGTTCGATCCACCGCACGGACGAACGTGCGATGGCGCGACGAAATCGCTGCGAGCTCGTCGCGGCATGACGGCTGCAACTGGGTCCGACCATGTACAGCAAGGCACGCATCGCAGGTCACGCCATCCACCCGATGCTCGTCGGCTTTCCGATCGCGCTGTTCACCGCGACGATCGGCCTCGAGCTCGCGTATATCGGCACGCACGACATCTTCTACTACCGCGCGGCGATGGTCGCGAACATCGCCGGCATCGTCGCTGCGCTCGCGGCCGTGATTCCCGGCGTGATCGACTACGTCGCCTTGCCGAACCAGTCGCGCGCGCGCGGCGTCGCGAAGCAACACGCGCTGTTCAACGTGCTGACCATCGCGCTGTTCGCCACGAGCGCGGCGCTCCTCTATCGCGGATGGAGCGGACGCGAGATGGTGGACGGCGTCTACACGCTGAACGCGACGATTCCGCTCGCCGTCGGGACCGTGGGCTTCGTGTCGATGGTCAGCGCCGGGATGCTCGGCTATGCGCTGGTGCAGACGCATCACGTCGGCATCAAGCCCGCGCGGGTTCGCCCGAGCGTGCCGAGCCGCGAGCCCGAGCTCGACGAAGTCCTCGCTCACCTCGAGCGCCTGCCCGCCCCGCGTCTCTATGCGACGCGCCGCCCGGCAGCGATCACGATTCACTGATCCGTAGTTTCGCTTAGCTTGATCCTTACTCTCCGCCGCACGTCACTCCGGGTCTGTGGACCCATTGGTGGCGTGCGGCGTTTTATTTTCGTACGGTCGCCGGACGACGATGACGACGATGACCCGGCTCGCATCGACGATTCGCGGCACGAGCTATCGCTTCGCGTCGGTGAAGGAAGTGCTCGCGAAGGCGAACCCACCGAAGAGCGGTGACGACCTCGCCGGAATCTCCGCGCGCGATGCGGTCGAGCGCGTCGCCGCGCGTGCGGTGCTCGCGAACCTGACGCTGCGCGAGCTGCGCGAGAACCCGGTGGTTCCGTACGAGCAGGACGAGCTCACGCGCCTCGTCGAGGACGAGCTCGACGAGCAGGCGTTTCGCGCGGTGGGCCATCTGACCGTCGGACAGTTCCGCGAGTGGCTGCTCGACATCGGCACCACCGGCCCCACGCTGCGCGCGGTCTCGCCCGGGCTCACGCCGGAGATGGTGGCGGCGGCGAGCAAGCTGATGTCGAACTTCGATCTCATGACCGTCGGAGCGAAGGCGCAGGTCGTGGTGCGCGCGAACAACACGCTCGGGTTGCCGGGCCGACTCTCGTCGCGCTGCCAGCCGAATCACCCGACCGACGACGTGCAGGGCATTCTCGCCTCGATGCGCGAGGGGCTCGCGTACGGCTGCGGCGACGCGGTGATCGGCGTCAACCCCGCGACGGATACGCCCGAGTCGACGGCGGAGATCCTGACGGCGATCGACGAGGTGCTCCGGCGCAACGCGTGTCCGACGCAGCACTGCGTGCTCTCGCACGTCACCGTGCAGATGAAGGCGCTCGAGCTCGGCTGTCCGATGGACCTGATGTTCCAGTCGCTCGCCGGCACCGAGCAGGCGAACAAAGCGTTCGGCATCAGCGCGAAGCTGATCGACGAAGCGTTCGCGATGATGAAGGAGCGCGGCACCACCAAGGGCCCCAACCGCATGTACTTCGAGACCGGCCAAGGCTCGGCGCTGTCGAGCGCTGCGCATCACGGCGCGGATCAGGTGACGATCGAAGCGCGCGCGTACGGCATGGCGCGCCGCTACAAGCCGTTCCTCGTGAACACCGTCGTCGGGTTCATCGGCCCCGAGTATCTCGAGGACGGTCCGCAGATCTCGCGCGCGGCGCTCGAGGATCACTTCATGGGCAAGCTCCTCGGACTGCCCATGGGCTGCGATGCGTGCTTCACGTATCACGCGTCGATGACGCAGGACGAGCTCGAGAGCTTGAAGGTCCTGCTCGGCACCGCCGGGTGCACGTACCTCATGTCCCTGCCGGTCGGCGACGACATCATGTTGAACTATCAGTCGACGAGCTATCACGACATCCCGACGCTGCGCCGCCTCATCAACAAGCGGCCCACGCCGGAGTTCGACGCGTGGCTCGACGACAAAGGCATCTGGCGCGGCGATGCGCCGGGCCCGAAGTTTGGCGACGTCAGCGCGGTTCGCTAGCGCTTACAGGCGCGCGGCGAACGTCTGTCCGTCGGTCCACTGGAGGTACATGCCGCCCGCCGTGGGCAGGTCCGCGCGCGCGCTCCAGTGATCCGTGATGCCATCGATGTAGATGACCGTGGTGTTGCCCGCGTTGATGCACTGGGCAAGACCCATCGACTGCGTGCCGTCCGCTTGCGTCTCCGTGTACGTGGAGTACTCGGCATCGTCGGCGGCGAACGCGACGAGCTGCGCGTTGCTCGCGCCTTGAAACGTCAGGCCCTCGAGCTCCGTGCACGCCCTGCGCTGCGTGGTTGCCATGTCCTTGCCGCTGCCAGGTTCGGCCGCGATGCATCCCGACGTGAGGACGATCAGGGCGAGGAGGGAGCGCATGGGAAGGCCAATCCTATCCGAAGTTGGGGTAGGTTGCACGAGTCTCGATGAGCAGGACGCGCCAGCTCATGGATCGGTTGCGGGCGGAGCTCGGAGCGGCAGACCCGCTCCCGCCGATCCCCGTGATGCCAGCGATTCCAGCACCTCCCGCACGCGTCTATACCCCGCGCCCCGAGGTCTCACCGTTCGCGATCGAGGCCGCGCGACACACGACCGCACTCCTCGGGATCGGACACGTCGGGACACGCTATGCGACCGACGTGGTGCTGCAGTTCCAGGCGGAGCTCGCGGTGGCTCACGCTGCCGTGAGCGCGGAGCTTCCCGACGAGTGGGCCGAGGAGAACGGGTTTGTCGGCGTGCGCTCCCGCGTGACGAGCCACCGTGAGTTCTTGCTACGCCCCGACCTCGGCCGGCGGCTCGACGATGACTCGCTCGCGGTCGTGCGATCGCGATGCACGAAGAACGTCGACGTACAGATCATCGTGGCCGATGGCCTCAGCGCGGTCGCGTGCATGCAGACGGGCAAGGCGCTGCACGATGCGGTCGTTCGCGCGTGCGAGCGCCGCGGTCTGCGCGTGGGAACGCCCGTCGCCGCGCGGTTCGCGCGGGTGTGGCTCGAGGACGAGATCGGACAAGAGGTCGGCGCCAAGGTGTCGATGATCCTCCTCGGCGAGCGGCCCGGCCTCGGCACCGGCGACGGGCTCTCGGCGTACGTCGTCTACGATCCGAAGATCGGAAACACCGATGGCGATCGAAACATGATCTCGAACATCCACGCGCGCGGCATCGTCCCCGACGACGCGGCGGAGCGGTTGGCGGCGCTCGCGAAGGCGATGATCGATCAACGCGTGTCGGGCGTGCTGCTCGATCTCGGAAGGCTCGGCGAGGTCGCGGGCGGTCGCGGCTATCGCGAGCCGCAGGTGCGGCAGAAGCTCGTCGGTCGGTCGTAGCGAGGCGATAGTCGCCGGCGCGGATGCGGCTCGTCGCGCGCTTCGGCTAGGCTCGCGCCGTGGTCCTCGAGCCGATCCTCCCGACGGTGCTGAGCGTGCGGCGCTTGCCGAACGCCGATCCGAGCCTCGTGCGCGCGTACGGTGGCGATCCGGACAAGCATCGATCGCTCGGGCTCGTCACGTGCGATCAGGACGACGCGATGTACGTCGCGCTCGACGAAGCGACGAAGCACGCGCCCGTCGACGTGATCTTCGCGAAGAGCTTCTACGCCGGTGCAGCGCACGCGAGCGGGCGCCTGTCCGGCGAGATCCTCGGCGTGATCGCGGCGAACGAGCCCGCGGCGATCGACAGCGGTCTCGACGCGCTGTTGCGCTGCTTGCAGCACGACGCGTGCTTCTACGACGCCGACGGCAAGCGCACGGTCACCGTGTTCCCGCACGTCATCTCATCGCTCGGCGAGTACCTCGGCAAGGAGGCCGGGCTCGCCGTCGGGACGCCGATGGCATATCTCGTCGCGCCACCGATCGAAGCGACGATCGGTCTGGACGCGGCGCTCAAGGCAGCCGACGTGCGCGTCGTGAAGATCCAACCGCCACCGACCGAGACCAACTTCGCGTGTGCGTGGCTGACCGGTGATCTCGATGCGTGCGAGGCCGCGGCGACGGCCTACGCGGCCGCCGTGGTCGACGTCGCGAGCGCTCCGAAGTAGGGACGCTGCATTTGGCGAATAGGGCTTGCCAGCGGGCTCTATCGGATCAACAGTGAACCGCATGGTTCAGTATTCATCACGGCTCGACGCGACCTTCGGGGCGCTGTCGGATCCCACACGGCGGGGAATTCTCCAGCGCCTGGGGCGTGGTGATGCGTCGATCACGGAGCTCGCCGATGCCTTCTCGATGACCCTCACGGGCATGAAGAAGCACGTGCAGATCCTCGAGGACGCCGGGTTCCTTCGCTCGGAAAAGGTCGGCCGCGTGCGCACGTGCTCGCTCGCCCCTCGCCCGCTCGACGAGGAGAGCCGCTGGATCGCGAAGTACTCCGAGATGCTCGATTCGCGACTCGACGCGCTCGGCGAATTTCTCGAACGCACGAAGCCTGAAAGGAAGGAACGATCATGACCGCAGCCAAGAAGCTCCTCATCACCACGCCCGCCGACCGCGAGATTCGCGCGGAGCGCATCTTCAATGCCGCACGCGATCGCGTGTGGGCCGCGCTCACGGATCCGAAGCTGCTGTCGCAGTGGTGGGGACGCGGCAAGCCGGTCAAGCTCGTCACGCACGAGCCCACGCGCGGCGGACGGTGGCGGATCGAGACCGACGACGGCCATGGCTTCGAAGGAAAGTTCCGCGAGGTCACTCCGAAGGAGCGCATCGTCCAGACCTTCGAGTGGGACGGCATGCCCGGTCACGTGATCGTCGAGACGCTGACGCTCGAGGACCTCGGGGATGGGCGCACCAAGGTCGTGAACGTGTCGCTGTTCCACACGACGGAAGAGCGAGACGGCATGCTGCACTCCGGAATGGAGATCGGCATGGGCGAGAGCTACGACGCGCTCGAGCGCATCGCGGCCGGCCTGTAGAGCCACCGAGCCCTGGTCCGGCCAATCGTTTCAGGGGTTTCCCTGCCCCGTCGCTGGCAGCAAGTAACGGGGGCATAACTGAGGCTGATCGTTTAGTATTCGTTCCGACGTGCAGTCGGAGCCGAGTGCTAGCAGCTCGTTGATCGGACAGACGTTCGACAACAAGTTCCGCATCATCCGACTGATCGGTCGCGGCGGCATGGGCGAGGTGTTCGAGGCCGAGCACACGCAGCTCGGCAAGCGCGTCGCCGTCAAGCTGATGCTCGAGAAGTACAACGGGGACCGCGAGGCGATCGCGCGGTTCACGCGCGAGGCGCTCGCGGCGGGACGCATCGGCGACCCGCATATCATCGACGTGATGGACATCGGTACGGCGCCCGATGGCCGCGCGTACGTCGTGATGGAGCTCTTGGTCGGCCAGCCGCTCTCGCGGTTGATCGAGGACCACGGGCCGCTGCCACTCAATCGCGCGATCAAGATCATGCGGCAGGTGCTGCGCGCCGTCGGCGCCGCGCACAACAAAGGCATCGTTCACCGCGACCTCAAGCCCGACAACATCTTCCTGACCACGCAGGGCGAGCAGCAGGACTTCGTGAAGCTGCTCGACTTCGGCATCTCGAAGATCATGGATCCCGAGGCCATCGCGGCGACGAAGCTGACCACCACGGGCGTCGTGATGGGCACGCCGCTGTACATGGCGCCCGAGCAGGCGATGGGCAACGAGATCGATCACCTCGCGGACATCTACGCGTGTGGCGTGATCTTCTACGAGATGATCGCGGGCAGGCCGCCGTTCGAGGGCCACACGTACGCCGTCCTCGTCGCGAAGCTCTTGACCACCGATGCGCCGCTCCTCTCCGAGATGCGCGAGGCCGTGCCGCCCAAGCTCGTCGCCGCGATCCATCGCGCACTCGAGAAAGAGCCGCAGGCTCGCCACCCGCACGCGGACGCGTTCTTGCTCGCGCTACCGGCGACGCAGTCGGGCACACCTGTCGAGCTCGCGGGTACCGTGGCGAGCGGACCGCAGGGCGTGGCGGTCCCCGTCGCGACACCGGCGGCGGGCTCCAAGCGCAATGTCATCATCGGCGTCGCCGCGGCGCTCGCGGGTGTGGCCGTCGCGACGGTCATCCTCGTGAAGCTGCAGAGCTCGCCCGCGACGCTCGCAGCTCCCGAGAACCCCGTCGTCGACACCGCGACGGTCACGCCGACGCCGACGCGGATCGAGCTCGCAGTGACACCCGCCGATGCGGTGGTGACGCTCGATAACGATCCGAAGCACACGTATCGCGATGGGCAGGCGATCGTCGTCACGCCCGGTCAGCACGAGCTGAAGGTGGAGCTCGCGGGTCACCTCACGCAGACGCGCACCGTCACGGTGGGCGAAGGCATGACGGACAAGCAGAGCTTCGCGCTCATCCCCGACAAGCCGGTCGTCGCGGACACGCAGCCGCCGGTGAAGAAGGATCCGGTCAAGAAGCCTTCGCCCGAGCCGAAGAAGCTCTCGGCGACACCGTCAACCAAGCCCGAAGCGCCCGCGAAGACCGAGCGCAACCCCGGCACGGTGGTCGACGGCAGCGATGGCTACACCCCTCCCCCACCGATCAAAAAAGATCCACCGCCTGTGAAAAAAGACCCGGTCGGGACCGGTCCGGATCGCAAGCCGAACCCGTATTGATCGGTAGCGATGCGTCTTCTCTTTCTGGTCGTCGTGGTGGTTCTCGCGAGCGGGACTGCGCGCGCGGACAATCGTGAAGAGGCGCGCCGAGAGTTCACGCAGGGTCAGCAGGCCGACAAGGACAAGGACTACCAGTCCGCGATCGAGCACTACCTGCGCGCGTACGAGCTCGTGCCGCACCACTTCGCGCTCTACAACATCGCGACCGCGTACGAGCGCCTCGGCCAGCTCCGCGAGTCCGCGCAGTGGTTCGCGCGCTACCTCGACGAAGCGCCGCAGTCGCTGGTCAAGGAGCGGCGCGAGGTCGAGAAGCTCATCCTCGAGCTGAAGCTCCGCCCCGCGAAGCTGACCGTCAATACGTATCCGCCAGGGGCGCGCGTTCTGATCGATGGACAGCCCGTGGGCGTCACGCCGTACACCAAGCCGATCCGCGGCGGTGGGCACCGCGTACGCGTCGAGCTCGAAGGTCAGCGCGAAGAGCGCGATGTGGTGCTCGAGTACGCCGAGCCGCAGACGATCGAGGTCACGCTGAACGTGAAGGTGCGGCCGACGAGCGGCGGTGGTGTCCGCCCGCCGGATCACGTGCAGCCGATCCACACCACGCCGCAGTCGTCGACGAGCGGCGTGCTGCGCGTCACCGGCGCGCCCGCCGGTGCGCTGGTCGCGATCGACGATCAAGTCGTCGGCCGCATGGGTGGCGAGTTCCACGTCGAGCCGGGCCGTCACGACCTGAAGGTCACGATGTACGGCTACCAGACGTACGACCAAGAGTTCTCCGTCACGACGGGACAAGCGACGTCACTGGAAGTGAACCTCTCCCCCGGAACGTCGGCGCCGGTGCCAGTCGCGGATCGTCCGCTGTTTGGCTACTACGCGGGTGGCGTGCTCGGCGTGGACATGCGCGGCGAGGGTGCGCAGTACATGGGCGAGCTCGGCTATCGGATCTTCACGTTCGATCTCGGCGTGCGCGTCGGCAAAGCAGCGAGCCGGACGACGCTCGACGTGGTGTTTCGCTGGAGCGTGCTGAAAGCCAAGCTGACGCCGTTCGTCATCGCTGGCTACTCGGCCTCCGCGGCGGTCGCCGACGACGGCAGCACCAGTGGCAGCAGCAGCGGCGGATACTTGTTCGGCGGAGGCCTGCGGTACGACGTGGTTCGCAGCGAGAGCTCGGCGGTGTCGCTTCTCGCGGAGAGCGGTCTGCGGATCCTCGCCAGCCCGAGCTCCACCGACGAGAAGTCCGTGTTCATCCCGCTGCTCGCGAGCGTGCAGTTGACGTTCGGCGGCAAGACGAATCGATGATCAAGAACAGGGTCGCGATCGTCGCCCTGCTCACGGGGCTCAACTTCCTCAACTACCTCGATCGCTTCATCGTCGCGGCGGTGCTGCCGGAGATCCAGAAGGACCTCCATCTGTCGAACCTCGAGGGCGGCCTGCTCGCCACGGTGTTCCTGCTCGGTTACTTCGTCACGTCGCCGCTGTTCGGCGTCCTCGGCGATCGCATGAGCCGGAAGCGCCTCATCGCGTTCGGCGTGTTCACGTGGAGCGTCGCGACGTTCGTGTCGGGCCTCGCGGGCAACCTCTACCTCTTGCTCGTCGCGCGCGCGTTCGTCGGCATCGGCGAAGCGAGCTACGCCACGCTCGCACCGACGATCATCGACGACGTCTCGCCTCCGGACAAGAAGGGCAAGATGCTCGCGATCTTCTACCTCGCGACGCCGGTGGGTAGCGCGCTCGGCTACTTGCTGGGCGGCATGCTCCAGAAGCAGTACAGCTGGCATGTCGCGTTCTTCGTCGGCGGTGCGCCCGGCATCCTGCTCGCGCTGACCGTGCTGTGGATCGCAGAGCCGGTGCGCCACAAGGTGAACCAAGCGAAGGAATCGATCGCGTCGTCGATTCGCACGCTGATGAAGATTCCGATCTACGCGCGCGCCGTGTGGGGCTACTGCGCGCACACCGCCGCGATCGGTGCGTTCGCGTTCTGGGGACCCAAGTTCCTGTCCGAGCGCTTCCTCGCGCACTTCGCCGACGTCGCCGTTCTCACCACCGACGCCGCGCAGAAGGCATCGCTCGCCAAGGCGAACTTCATCTTCGGTAGCGTCACCGTCGTCGCGGGTGCGATCGGTACGATCCTCGGTGGATGGATGTGTGATCGAGCGCTGCGCGGTTTGCCGCCGGTGCCCGAGGGAGCGGACCACACGCATCACGCCAATCGCGTGCAGGCCAACGCACAGCTGCGCGTGTGCGCGATCGGCGTGGCGATCGCGTTCCCCGCGACCGCCGCCGCGTTCCTCTCCCCGACCCCGTTCTTCTTCTTCTTGTTCGCGGGTATCGGCGAGGTGGGCCTGTTCCTGTCCACCGCGCCGATCAACGCGATCCTCTTGCGCTCTGCTCCCGCGTGGATGCGCGCGAGCGCGATGGCCGTGGCGATCTTCGCGATCCACTTGTTCGGCGATCTGTGGTCGCCGTCGCTCATCGGCCTGTTCCTCGACTACTTCATCGCGACCGCCGCGATGATGGCGCTGCCGCTGACGTTCGGCCTCGCGGCGATCTTGTGGTGGCCACGCGCCAAGGAAGCACTCGGTTAACGGTCAGTCGGAGATGCCCGGCATTGGAGGCGTGGGGTTGCCCATTGTCGGGCGAGGAACCGGATGCTCTTCGAGAAACTCGGCCAACTCTCGTGTCACCCGGTGCATGCCGCGGTTCGCCCTCTGTCCGAAGCCGTCCGTGCGGCCGGCGGCATAGTGCGGATCGGTGATCGGCTGATCCGCATTCGGCGGCGCTCCGCGGGTCCCCCAACTATCGGCGTGGAAGTCGCCGACTTCTTCGGCCATCGCCTGCCCCGAACTCGATCCGAGGAACTGTCCCGCCGCTACCATCGTAGCGCCCGCTCCCATCGTGAGGAGGCCAACACCGGCCGCTGGAATGCCAACGGGGGCACCGACACCGGTCGCCGTTGTTGCTCCGCCACCCGCCGCGACGAATCCACCAAGACCACCGACGAATGCACCTACGCCGGTCAGTCCGGCTCCAGCGATATTGGCAGCCGCGCGCGCTCCATCGTCGAGACGAGAGCCATCGTTGTCTTCATCTTGCAGCCAGTCCATGAATCCCATGCAGTGCTCCTTTGTTATTGCGCGAAGTGCGCGAACAGTGACGGTTGATGCAGACGCCGTGTCCCGCGCTTCACCAGCGCCGTGACACGCGCGGCCATCTGAATGCGACGCTCGATCTCGTCGATCGCACTCGACGTCTCGACCACCGCTCGAACCACGATCATATCGTTTACGATCGCGATCGCTTCGGTCCCGAGCACGCCGTTCCATTCCAGCATGTCGAACGGATCCAACGAGCCGATCGAACCGAGCTCCCCGATCACCGCGATGGTCGCATCGTCGATCGGAGAGACGTAGATGCCTGCGCGGATCGGCCCGAACGCGAGCACGAAGCGCATGCCCCCCGGTACGTCGCGGGCGTGCGGATGAAACGTCATCAGCTGCATCTTCAGCGCGGTCCAGTCACGACATCGCATGACCGGCGGTACAGCACGATCCAGACCGATCCAGACCCGCTTGGAGTGCCGCGCAGAGACCTTGGAGGGCGCTTGTCGTGCCGATCGTGCACAACCGTCTGCACCGTCGAGCAAGCGATGCTCAGCGACGAGGACGTCGCTACTTCGCCTCGAGCGAGGCGCAGAACGCTTCGAGCGTCGCATCACGGCCGGAACGTGATGCAGGTTTGTGCCCCGCCATTCGTCCCACGCTCGGTGCGAGCCATGCCCGCGTTGGGATCGAACTCCAGCAGTTTTCCTGACGTGTCGACGGCCCAGTGGCGATCGATCACGGAGTCGTAGGCGAGTCCATTGTTGTTGATCGAGCCTGCGCTGCCGAGGTTGACTGCGGCGCCGGTCGAGAGGTTCATCACGTAGAACGACCCACCACCGACGTTTGCTGTGAGGCCCACCATGCGACTTCGCCTCGAGTCCCATACGAGGCCGTCAAGCACGATGCCCGTCGTAACGACGAGCGTCGCGACGGCCGTGGCTGGATCGATCCTGTACAACTGTTGACCACTGCCGATGGCGTACAGCTGGCCCGTCGGCGGATACACCGCGAGCGCGCGTAGCTGGGCGATTCCGTGGACGCCGACGAGCGTGGCCGCGCCCGTCGTCGTGTTCACTCGATACAGGTGCTGCGCGACCGCGGGCACCATGTAGAGCGTGCCGTTGCTAGCACTCCACGCGCAGTCGCCGTACTCGAAGTCCACGCCGAGCGGTCCGACATCGGTGTACTGCAGCGTGACAGGATCGAGGCGGCGCAGGACATCGTCGCTCTGGCCAATCGTATAGAGCACGCCGCGCGGCTGGAACGTCGCCGTCACCGAGCGCGCCAGGGTCATCACGACCGTGCATGTCAGCTGAGCTCCACCGCATGCGCCCGACCACCCCATAAACGCCGAGGTCGCGGACGGCGCCGCCGTGAGCGTCACGGTCGTGTTCCAGTCGTAGAGCTTCGTGCACGTCGTCCCACACGAGATCCCCGCGGGAATCGACGTCACCGTTCCCGTCCCCGTCCCCGTTCTCGACACCGTCAGTTGATGTTGGGTCAGCGTGAACGACGCGGTCACGGTGGTGGCTGCCGTCATCGTCACGGTGCACATACCGGTCCCCGAGCATCCGCCGCCAGACCACCCGCCGAACGTCGACCCCGCATCGGGTGTGGCAGCGAGCTGTACGACGGTGCCGTACGGATGCGTGTGCTTGCAGTCGGCTCCGCAGAAGATGCCAGCACCGCTAATGACGCCCGATCCGTTGCCGGTCTTTGTGGTCGTCAGATCGTGCTGCGTGAGTGCGAACGTTGCGGTGACGGAGCTCGCCGCAGTCATCAGAACGGAACATGGTCCGGTCCCGGTGCACGCACCTGTCCAGCCCGAGAACACGGTGCCCGTCGCGGGCTCGGCGGTGAGCTCGACGGTCGTGCCCTGAAGAAATGATTCGGAGCAATCCGAGCCGCACGCGATTCCCGGTGGATTCGACTTCACGGTGCCCACGCCATCTCCGAGCTTGGTGATCGTGAGTGGATGCCGGATCGCGTTGAAGGTCGCGCTTACGCTCGTCGCCGCGCTGATCGTGACCATGCATGTCGGGCCGTTGCCGATGCCAGTGCATGCGCCGCCCCAACCCGCGAACTGCGAACCCGCCGCCGGCGATGCGGTGAGCATCACCATGCCGTTGGGCACGACGGTCTCGATGCAAACAGCGCCGCAGTTGATTCCCGACGGCGATGTGACCGTGCCCATCCCATCGCCGAGCTTCGACACCACGAGCGTGTTGTTCAACGCGAACATCGCCTTGATCGTCGCCGTCTCTTCGACGACGAGCATGCATGGATCTGTCCCGCTGCAACCTCCCCCCATCCACCCGAGAAATGTCGAACCCGTCCCCGGGTTCGCGCTGAACACCACCGATGTCCCGATCGGGAACTCCTCCGTGCAGTCGCCGCCACAATCGATCCCCCAGGGCGACGACCGGATCGTGCCTGTCCCGTTACCTATCGCGCCCACCGTGATGGAGACGGGCGCCTTCTCGAAGCGAGCGTCGATCGTCGTGTGGCGGTCGAGCTCGATCCTGCACGTGGGCGTCGTGGTGCACTCCTCGACGTTCCACTCGCCCATCAGCAAGCTCCACCGCCCGAGTACGGACTCGGTTCCGGGCGTGGCGGTCAGCGTTACAAGCGTGTTCGCCGGAGCTGTCAGCCTGCACGCGCTATCGCACTCGAAGCTCGGCACGGAGGAGATCGTGCCGTCGCCTTCTCCGCTCTTCGCGATCGTCAGCGTGAACTCGCCGGTCGCGGCATCCCCGGTGCTCGACGGCGCGTCAGTGGTCGTCTCTGCCACCTCGCCACATGCGCTCGCAGCGAACACCGCGAGAGTCGTCATGCGCGTAACCCATCGAACACCCCGATTTGCGATCTCGTTCATGCGGGTGGCCCACAGCACGATCCACGCCGGGGCGGAGCACACGCGCACGCACCGCCGAGGCGCGTTGTCGTGCCGATCCTGCACAACGGCTGCGACCGTCGAGCACCCGGTGCACCATGACAAGGACGTGGCCCCGACGATGTGGCACCGTGTCCGTCGTGCGTGATCAAGTCGAGACGCATCGCTCGAGCATGAGGGGAACGGCGCCGCGCCGGCGTGCGCTGCTGGTTTTCGCCGGGGACACGAGCAGTACTTCGGTGAGGCGGACCAGGAGCGCCTCGCTCGCGAGGCACGGATGATGGCGAAGCTCGCCCATCCAAACGTCGTGGCCGTATTCGACGTCGGAACGCGCGAGGGCCGCACGTTTCTCGCCATGGAGTTCGTGCGCGGACGTTCGCTCGTCGAGTGGCTCGCGACCAAGCGCCCATGGCCCGAGGTGGTCGCGGTGATCCGCGATGTCGCGCGGGGACTCGCGGCCGCACACGCGGCTCGCATCGTTCATCGCGACGTGAAGCCCGGCAATATCCTGGTTGGCGATGACGGTCGTGCCCGAATCACCGACTTCGGAGTGTCGCGCACCGAGGGACATCCCACCCAGGTACCGGTGGCCGCCGGAACGAAGTCTGGCTTCATCGGATCTCCCGCCTACATGGCGCCGGAGCAGCTACGTGCGGAGCACGTCGATACGCGAGCAGATCAGTTCGGGATGTGCGTCACGCTCCACGAGGCACTCACCGGTGAGCGACCGTTTCAGGGCGACACGATCGAAGACCTGCACGCGTCGATCGAGCGTGGAGCACCTCCGATCAGCGATGTGCCGGACTGGCTCGCCGCGATCGTCAGTCGCGGACTCGCGATCGATCCATCGGATCGATATGCGACGACCGACGAGCTCGCGACGGCGCTCGAAGGCCCTGCAC
>JAEYYV010000052.1 GCA_023428295.1 Pseudomonadota bacterium | reverse complement strand
GACGTGGGGCGACGAGACGACGATGCTCGAGATGGCGAACGAGACCTCGATCTGCGAGATGGGCTTCGAGATCGTGGGTGCGGCGCGGAGACTCGACGGCAGCGTGTCGATCGTGCGGAGCAACGATGGCGGGCGAACGTGGAGCGAGCCGGTTGCCGCGACGCGCAGCGGAGAGCATCCGGCGGATCTGTGCGTGTTGCGCGAGAGTGGGCAGGTGCTGCTGACGTACGGGCGGCGCGTGCGGCCGCTCGGATGCGCGACGAAGGTGAGTCGCGACGCGGGCGTGACGTGGGAGGAGCGCGAGGTCTTGCTCGCGGGCGATGGGATCGGGAACGATGTCGGCTATCCGTCGACGGTGCAGCTCGACGACGGCACGCTGTTGACGGCGTTGTACTTCGCGCACGGCAGCGCGGGCTCCGAGGGGCGAGCGAGCTGGGGCGAGACGTCGTGTCAGGTGTTGCGCTATCCCGAGTCGCTCGTGATCGCGAGTCGCTCGTGATCGCGAGTCGCGGTGATCGCGGCTAGCGCCGCGACGTGTCGAGCTTCACGGTCCAGCGAATGTCGGTCGAGCGATCGACCTTGGTCTTCACGGCGACGTGATTCCGCTTGCGGACCTTGAGCCAGCCAGAGCGCTTCGTGGCGGGGACGGCGCCGGTATACGGCGTGGTGCCGAGGCGAACGCCGTCGAGGACGACGGTGGCGCCGGGCGGATCCGTGACGACGCTGATCGTCACTTCGTTCGTCGCGGGCGCGACCTCGGCGATCGGAGACTGCGTTGGCGCCGTGATACCGACGGGCTCGACGGGAACCGTGGCCATCTCGTTCGCGGGTGCGGGCGTCGTGATCGCCGCGGCGGGTCTCGTCACGACGGGCGTCACCGCGACGCGCTTCGCTGGCTCGACGAGCTTCGCGGCGACGGGCGCGGCAGGTGGTGCGGCCGGCGCGCCGTCGGTGTCGAGCACGCTGATCGTCACGCCGATCGTGAGTCCGAGCACCGCGCCGCAGGCGACGATCGTGACGAGCTGCCGGCGGAGCTTCGCGGCGGTCGCGGCGCCCTTCGGCGTCGCGAGCTTCGAGGTCGGCGCGAACGATGGCTGCGCTTTGCGGTTGCGCGGCTGGATCGTCACCGAGGGCATCGCCGGCGGTGGTGGCGTCTCGTAGTTCGAGATCGGCGACGATGGCGTGTCGACGGCGATGAGCAGCGGAACCGACGCGGACTCGTCGAGCGTGAGCGGGGCGAGCGGCGCGGGCGCGACGGGTGCGATCGGCTGCGCGATGAACGGCGGCGGCTCGTCCGGCGACAGTGCGGCCGGCATCGACCGCGACCGAGGCGAAGGCGACAGCGCCGGAGCATCGGCCGACACCGCCGCGGGCATCGAGCGGGTACGAGCACCCGGCGGAAGTGGCGGCGGCTTCATCGCGGGCATCGAGCGCGTCGTCGATGGAATCGGCGGCGGCTGCGATGGCGACACCGACCGCGGTGACGACGAAGGCTCTGTGGAGCGCGGCGAGTGCGATGACTGCGAGGGCTCGGTGGCGGTGTGCGGCGCGGACGAGGGTTCGGTGGCGCTGCGCGACTCGGGTGCGCGTGCGGAGAGGACATCGCGCGGAGCGGACGATGGCTCGGAGATCACGATCTGCGGAGCGGATGGCTCCGAGTCCGGCGCGCGCACGACGGCATGCTTGATCGTGCCGGCGCGCGGGAGCTGGCTGCGCAGCGAGAGCGTGCTCTTCGCGTCGACCTCGGCGGCGGCGGCTTCGCGCGCGGCGACATGGCGCTGCGCGGCGGCGTGGCGCTCCGCGAGCTCGTCGACGATGGCCTCGGCTTCGGTGAGCTCGCGATCGAGCGGCTTGGTGATATCCGCCGATTCGTCGACGGACTCGGGGATCAGATCCGGCAGAAAGACGAGCGAGTCGTGCGAGCCGCTGCCTTTGGCGACCTTGCGCGGCGGCACGATCCACGGCTCGAGCGGCTGGCCGTAGAGCATCGCGAGGAGACGCGCGACCGAGGCGCCGCCGAGGATGAGGTTCTCGCTCTTCGCGAGCGACTCGATCGACGCGCGCATCTCGTCGGCGGACTGGTAGCGATCGTCGGGATCGAGGGCGAGTGCGGTCAGGATGATCGACTCGAGCTCCGCGGGATAGTCGGGCACCCAGTGCGAGGGCGGGATGATGTCACCGTGGACGATCTTCTCGACCCGCTCGAACTCCGAGGGTGCATCGAACGCGCGGTGCTGCGTGGTGAGCTCGTACGCGAGGACGCCGAGCGAGAAGACATCGCTGCGCCGATCGACGGCGTAGCCGCGCGCTTGCTCGGGCGCCATGTAGCCGGCTTTGCCTTTGATGAAGCCCGTGCGTGTCTGCGTGACGCGCGCGGTGGCCTTGGCGATGCCGAAATCGATCAGCTTGATCGAGCCGTCGTACGAGACGAGCACGTTGGACGGCGAGACGTCGCGATGCACGATGTGGAGCGGCGTGCCGTCGGAGCGACAGCGCTCGTGTGCGTGATGAAGTCCTGCTGCGGCGGCGGTGACGACGGAGAGACCGAAGTCGAGCGGCATCCACAGCCGACGATCCTCGACGGTCTCGAGGACGGAGCGCACGGTCTTGCCGTGGATGTACTCCATCGCGAGGAAGTACGTGCCGTCGGACGTGCAGCCCACGTCGTAGACCTGCGCGACGTGTTGGTGGTGCAAGGAGGCAGCGAGGCGCGCCTCGTCGAGAAACATGCCCACATACGACTCGTCGGGGATGTCTTCTTTGCGCAGCGTCTTCAGAACGACGTGGCGCTCGAAGCCTGCGAGGCCCGCGACGCGCGCGAGAAACACCTTCGCCATGCCACCTGACGCGAGGTGAGAGACCAACTCGAATCGGCCGAGCCGCTCGACGGACATGGCGAACGCGAACGTCGTCTCAGGGGTGCGATCAGTCAAGTTGATTCGGTTACATCGAGTAGCTTTCAGCGAGTAGGATGGATCTCTGTGCGAACTGTTCATCGCATGCTCTGGTCCGGCCTTTTGATGGGCTCGATCGCGAGCGGTTGTTATTCCCCCAATCCTCCGCTGGGGATTCCGTGCTCGAGACAAGAGGAGTGTCCCGACGGGCAGGAATGCGATCTGCTCACAAGTGTTTGCGGGTATCCGACCGAAGCGCGAACGCTGCGTGATGACACGGCAGAGGACTTCGCGGGCGGTGTGCTCGGCGGCGCGATCATCGAGCCCGGCGGATTCGTAGGGCCGATTCCATATTTCGTCGGCGGTGTTCGCCTCGCGGGGATCGACGGCGATCAGCTCGACGACGGCGCGATCGAGAGCGTGACGTTTGAAGACCTCGCGCAACTCCCGGTGCTCGGTCGCAGCGTCGCACGAGGGGCCAATCTGGATTTTGGCCATGCCGCGCCGTACACGCTGAACATCGGCGCGGACAACTCGACCGTGCTCGTGGAGGGCGAGATCTATCTCGACACGACGGGCACGTACATGTTCTCGCTCGCCGCGAACGATTACGGGTTTCTCGACATCGCGCCGATCGGCTCGACGCAGTTCACGCGCCTCGTGGTGAGCGAGTCGAACAACACGGCGTCGAGTCCGTTCGAGGTGACCGAGGTCGGTTGGTATCCGTTCCGCGGAGCATTCTCGGACTCGGATCAGCTGTTCGAGTGGGAGCTGCGTTACGACCCACCCGGGCCTGGAAACTTCCGTGCGGTGCCTGCGGACAAGTTGCGCGCGCGCGTCGACGGCATCGACGGCGCGATCCTCGACGGTTTCGAGGAGGCGTTCCTCTTGCGGTTCGCGGGTACAGGTGTGGAGGCGTTGCCGTACGAGGCGATGTTGCCCGGCGATCCGTTCGGGCTTCCCGTCGGAAACAGCACGTACTCGCTGCGCTGGAACGCGCAGCTTCTCGTCGATGTCGAGGGCGACTATCAGTTCACCATCTCGACGTCGCAAGGACATCGTTTGTGGATCGACGGCGCGTCCGTCGCCAACCAGTGGTTCCCCACGCCGCGGAGCACCGTCACGGACAACATCCACCTGACGGCGGGGTGGCACGACATCGCCTTCGATTTCTTGAAGACCGGCACCGCCGCGCGCGCGTCGATCGCGTACGCCGCAGGGCCTGCAGGTGCCGGCGCGATTCCGCGCGATCACTTGCGTCCCGTGTCGGGAGCGAGCGTGCGGTGGGCGGCCACCACGAGCAACTCGGGAATTCCGATCCCCGACGGCGCATCCGTATCGCGCGCCGTGACGCTCGAACTACCCACGCCGTTCACCGCGCTCTCGATCGACGCGGGCATCTACCTGACGCATCCGCTGCAGGAGCAAGTCTCGATCACGCTCGATCCTCCGACGGGTGCGGACCTCACGCTCGTCTCTGCGGGCGGGCTCACCGGTATGGGCTCGGTGTTCCGCCGCGACCCGGTCCCGATCGATCGCGCGGGCGCGACCTTCACCGCCATCATGACGGACACCGTGGTCGACGCGATGACGGGCTCGTTCGATTCGTTCTTCATGAC
>JAEYYV010000040.1 GCA_023428295.1 Pseudomonadota bacterium | reverse complement strand
CAATGGCACCGTGATCGTCACGGCAGCGCTGGATCTGTCGGCGGCGTGAACAGTTCGACGAGCCCGGTGGGCGGCTCGTTCGGCGATTCGCCACCCGCGATCAAGATCTGGCCGTTCGTCATCGGGACCGCGACCGCGAACGCGCGCGGGTAGAGCGGCACGGTCGCGAGGAGCGCGAGCGTCTTCGCGTCGAGGATGTCGGCGCTCGGGATGAGCGTCGAGTCCTCGGCGAAGCCATTCGCGACGAGGATGTGCCGCGCTGTTCGCGTGACGGTGGGAAGGCGCCGCGCGACCGACAGCACGTCGGGATGCAGCGTGGCGGTGCGCGCTTCGAGGTCCACGATGTACGCATTGCGCGATCCGCCGAGCGTCGTGGCGGTGCCGGGGGTGGGGCCGGCCACGATGTGGCTGCCTTCACCCGCCGAGAAGGCATCGCTCTCACCGCTGGCGGTGTAGTAGCCGACGCCGAGCGATGCATCCACGTACGCTGCGAGCGGCTCGCCATCGCGGGTGGTCGCAGCGGTCGCGACGGGAGGCACGTCGCCGAGCCCGTCGATCGGCGTGATCGTCGAGTCGCTGATCAGCGCGGGCTGGGCGCCCGTGACGAAGAAGCGATCCGGGCCGAGCGCGATCGCGCGCTGGCCTTGCGACTCGAGGCCGGGATGCGCGCCGAGATCCGAGTACACGCCCGCCGGGGCGATGTTCGATTGAAAGCGATACAGCGTGGACGTCGGCCCGGACTGCTCGTCCGTGCCGCCGAGGATGTAGATGCCGCCGCTATCGTTGGCGGCGAGCGTGACGTTGGAGCGCGGCATCGGCATGTCGGCGCCCTTGGCGAAGGTGTGGTTGTAGACGTTGTAGATCGTCATCGACGCGCTGATCTCTCCGTCGACATCACCGCCGGTCAGCACGGCGCCGAACACGAGCGGTGCGCCGGCGACGCGCCATCGAGCCGGCGACAGATCCACGGGGCCTTGGAGGATCGAGTAGGGCGGGGCCATGTAGATGACGACCGCCCCGTCGGTGCCTGCGAGCGGAAACGGCGGTGATTGGCCCACCGCGAGGAGCTCGCCACTTCCGTCGAACGCTTCCATCGAGAGCACACCATCGCTCTCGACGGCTTCGATCTCGAACGCGAGATCGAGCCCGGACGCCGTGCGTGTCGCTTCGAACGTGGCGGCCGGATGGGAGAGCGTCAGGCGCAGCCGATCGATGCGCGACAGCAGATCCGAGCCCGGTGCCGTGGTGAGTTCGAGCGTCAGGACACCCGTGCTCGCGTTGCATGCCCCGAGCACTGCCGCGAGGACCGCATGGCGCATCATGCGAGCAGCGCCTCGATCGCTTCTTTGGTCACGCCCGCGATGTGCACGCGCTTTCGTCGCGATGTGGCGCCGGCGACGACCTCCACGGCGCTCCTCGCAACTCTCAGCTGCTTCGCGAACAGCTCGATCACCGCCGCGTTCGCTTCACCGTCGACGGGTGGCGAGGTGACGCTGACCTTGATCCGTCCGTCGTGCACGGGGCCGATCTTCGCACGCGATGCGCGCGGTTGGACGAGGACGTCCACCGTGACGCCCGTCGCATCTGCCGCGATCATTTGCCGCCGCGGCCGAGCTCTCTCGCGCGCTTGGTGGCGGTCTCGACAGCGTTGATCAGCGTGGTTCGTAGGCCGCCCTCTTCGAGCGTGTGCAGCCCCGCGATCGCGGTGCCGCCCGGCGACGTGACCATGTCCTTCAGGCGGCCCGGATGCTCGTCGGTCTCGAGCAGCAGCTTCGCGGAGCCCATCACGGTCTGCGCGGCGAGCCGCTGCGCGTTGCGACGCGAGAGGCCGACCTTCACGCCCGCATCGGCGAGCGCCTCGAGGATCAGGAAGATGTACGCGGGGCCCGAGCCCGACAGACCCGTGACCGCGTCGAGGTGGTACTCCTCGAGAGCGACGGCGATGCCGACCGCCTCGAACAGCGCCTTGGCCGTGGCGAGATCGACGTCGCTCGCATGCTTGCCCGCAGCCACGGCGGTGGCTCCCGCACCGACGAGCGCGGGCGTGTTCGGCATGGCCCGCACGACGCGAACGCCCTCGGGGACCGTCGTCTCGATCGACTCGGTGTCCACGCCCGCCGCGATCGACACCACGAGCGTGCCGGGCTGCAGCTGATCGCTGATCTCCGCCAGCACCTTGTCCATGATCTGCGGCTTGACCGAGAGCACGACGACGTTGGAGCTGCGCGCGACTTCGCGATTGTCTTTGGTAACGACGATCCCGTACGCGGCCTTCAGTTCGTCGAGGCGCTCGTTGCGCGGCGCGGACGCGTACACGCTCCCGGCGGCGATGTGATTGCCTCGTACGAGGCCCCGGATCAGCGCCTCGGCCATGTTGCCTGCGCCGATGAACCCGATCGTATGAGCAGCGAGGATCGACATCCGCGTCACCCTATCAGAGCTTCTTGCTGGGCGTGACGGGCGGATCGGGCGGATACGTGGTGATCACGAGCCGCGCGCGGTGACGCGCGATCGCGTGCAGCATCTCGGGGCTGATCTCGACGTGGCTCGACGGAACCTCCGCGCGTACCCCGAGGTCGAACACGCGCTCGTCGAGAGAGCGCCACTGGCCCGCGGCCACGGCGCCGAGACCGTCGAGGATCCGCACGAACTCCGCGAGGACCTCGTCTGGTCCGTCGAACGACGCGAGGTTGGTCTCGTACGACGCGTGGTGCGTGCCGCCCTCGTCGACCTCCTCGTACAGGATGAACAAGCCCTGATCGAGCTCGCGATGAAGCGTGTCGAACGGCTGCGTACCCGTGAGGTCGAGGTCGATGTTGAGCAGGGCGGTCATGCGGGACGCTCCGCAGGAATCATGCGCCAAAAACGCGCGTCATGGCGCCGTGGTGAACGTGTAGTTCGGAAACGTCGCCGCGTTGTTCCAGTCGTCCCGCACCGTGCCGACGCGGACCGTGTACAGCGTCGCGGGCGAGAGGGAAGCGGTGGGCGTGAGCGTGATCGTGTACGTGTCGTCGGGATTGAAGACGTCGGCGAACGTCGTGTCGATCGGCGTCGCTGCCTCGAAGAGTGAGATGGCCTGGACGCCGAGCGGTTCGCTGAAGGTGATCGAGATGGCGCTCGTCGTGGCGACATCGGTGGCGTCGGGGAGCGGATCGCACGCGACGATCGTCGGCGGCGTGGTGTCGCGCGTGGTGAAGGTGAGCGTCGTCGGCGCGAGCGGATTGCCCGCGAGATCCGTGATCTGATCCGTGAGCACGATCGAGTAGAGCGTCTCGCCGAGGAGCGGTTCGTGCGCGATGGCGAGCACGGTGGCGGTGGGTAGCGAGAGGGTGATCGGCTCGGCGACGCCGTTGCGCTCGAGGCGCGCGCTCGCGAGCGTGTTGCTCGTGATGGGCTCGTCGAACGCGACGGTGATGGCGGCGTTCGGCTCCACGTCGAGCGCGCCGTTCATCGGCATCGACGTGAGGATCATCGGGCCGGTGTGATCCTCGATCGTCGAGAACGACCAGCGCATCTCGCCGAGGTGGTTATTGGCCACGTCGCGGATCGCGTCACCGAGGACGACCTCGTAGGTCTTGTTCGCTTGGAGATTGCGCTGCGGCACGAAGCGAAACGCGCGGCCCGGCGACGCCACCGAGACGACGCCGTTCACGAACGTGCCCTCGAGCGAGAGGCCAAACGTGGAGGCGTCGACATCCGCGACCTCCTCGTCGAACGTGACGAGGATGATCGCGTCGAGCGCGACGTCGGTCTCGCCGGCAGCAGGCGAGCGCGCCATGATCGAGGGCGGAATCGAGTCGGTGACCGGCGGCTGGTCGATCGGTGGACACGTCTCGAGATAGCCGTCGCGCACGCAGCGACCGAGCGTGCAGACGTATCCGCTCGGGCACGCCTCGCCTTCACTGGCGGGCGCGCATTGGAAGCCGCACGCGGGCTGCGGAACGTCGTAGCAGCCGACGAGCGCGACCAGGACGATCAGGCGTAGCGAAGCCATGCTGCGATGTCACCGAGTGCTGCGACCTCGTCGATCGCTCCGGCATCGATCGCCGCCTTGGGCATGCCGTAGATGACCGAGGTCTGTTGGTCTTGCGCGAGGGTCTTGCCCTCGGCGCGCTTGATCGCGAGCGCACCAGCGGCGCCGTCCTTGCCCATGCCGGTCATCACGATCGCGAGCGTTCGCCGGCCAAACACGCGCGCGGCGGACTGCATCGTCACGTCGGCCGCGGGGCGGCAGCCGTTGACCATGGGCCCGTCGGTGAGGACGACGGCGCCGCTGCTATCGAACTCGAGGTGCTTGTCGCCCGGAGCGATCAGCACACAGCCGGGCATCGGGCGATCGCCTGCCTTGGCCTCGTCGACGCTGACCCTGCTCGAGGCGTCGAGGCGCTCGGCGAGCGCGGCGGTGAAGCCGGCCGGCATGTGCTGCACGACGACGATCGCGATGCGCAGGTTCTCGGGCAGCGCGGGGATGACCTCGGAGAGTGCTGCGGGGCCACCCGTGGAGATGCCGATGATGCACACGCGCGTCGTGCCCACGCCCATGCCGGGAACCGTTCCTCCGCGCGCTGCAAAGGAGGGAAGGGTGGATCCCGACACGGTCGCGATCGGCCCCGACGGACGCGAGGGAAGGGGCGTGGTGGCGACGCGCGGCTTGGACTGCGACGCGGCGGAGAGCTTGCTGATGAGCTCGTTCGCGATCTTCGAGAGGTCGACCGAGACTTCACCTGCGGGCTTGGTCACGAAGTCGACGGCGCCCGCGGCGAGCGCGTCGAACGTCTCCTTCGCCCCTTGCTTGGTGTGCGCGCTGAACATGACGACCGGCGTCGGTCGCGTGCGCATCAGCTCGCGAACCGCCTCGGCGCCGTTCATGCCCGGCATGTTGAAGTCCATCGTGATCACATCGGGCTTCAGCTTGGTTGCCTGCGCGAGCGCGTCCTTGCCGTCCTTGGCCTGGCCGACGATCTCGAACGCGGGTGTGGCGAGCGTCTTGGCGATCGCCGCGCGCATGAACAGCGAGTCGTCGACGATCAGCACGCGGATGCGCCTCACGATGCGTCTCCTTCGTCGGTGTGGGGGAGTGCGTGCACGACGTAGCCGGTGACCGGCAGCGTGACGCCCTTGAGCTGCAAGCCCTCGACCGGCGTGACCTGGGTGCCATCGGGGAGCTGCGCGTGTGTCGACGCGGAGACGAGCACGCCGCCGTGCGGGCACTTCTGCTCGTAGCGATTGGCTTGGTTCACGGTGTCGCCGATCACCGTGTAGTCGCGCCGGAACACGCGCGATCCGAGGTCGCCGCGGACGAGCGGACCGGTGTTGATGCCGATGCGCATCGCCAGCGTCGTGTTGCGGCCTTGGTTGAACGCGGGCATCGCAGCCTGCATCTGTAACGCGGCACGCGTGGCGCGAACGGCCGGCGGAGGCTGTCCTCGCACTTCTTCATAGATCGCCATGATCGCATCGCCGATGAACTTGTCGATGTCGCCTCCGTTGGCTTTCACGATCGGACACATCACGTCGAAGTAGTCGTTGAGGAGCGTGATGACCTCGGAGGCGCTCATCGTCGCGGACATCGGCGTGAAGCCGACGAGGTCGGAGAACATCACGCTGCACACGCGCTCGTCGGCGCGGAACGCGAGGGTCTCGCCGCGCAGTGCACGCTCCTCGGCGGCGTGGCGCGCACCCTCGGAGATGAACAACGCGGAGGCCTCTTTGTACGCGATGAGGCGGCGCTCCGCGAGCGTGCGCTCGACGAGCGCGACGCACTTGTCCTGCGAGAACGGCTTCACGAGGTACGCGGAGGCGCCGGCCGCCCGCATCTGCGCCATGTCGCGCTTGGAGTCGCGCGCGGTCAGCATGATGACGGGGATCTGGCGCAGCTCGGGATCGCGGCGCAGCGAGTGCACGAGCTCGAAGCCGGTCATCACGGGCATCTCGTAGTCGCTGACGACGAGCGCGGGCAGGATGGCGCGCGCCTTGTCGAGGGCGACCTTGCCGTTCTCCGCCGTGGTCACCACGAAGCCCTGGCGCGCGAGACAATCGGCGACGTAGTGGCGCTGCGCGGGTGAGTCGTCGACGACGAGCACCTTCTCGCGCGATGCGGGCAGCGAGCCGAGCACGAGTGCGCGAACGCGCGTCGATAGCTCCTCGGGGATGACGGGCTTCACGAGGTAATCATCGGCGCCCGCATCGAAGCCGCGCTCGAGATCGGTGGCCTCGCCGAGCGAGCTGCAGATGAGCACCGGGAGATGCGCGGTCGCGGGATCCGTCTTGACCGCTCGGCACACGCCATAGCCGTCGAGCTTGGGCATCTCGACATCGGTGATCACGAGGTCGGGCTGGTGCTGCTTCACGAGCACGAGCGCTTCCTCGCCGTCGTACGCGGAGTACACCTCGTAGCCGTCGTCCTCGAGGATCGGCACGGTGTGGCGGTGGATCATCGGCGAGTCATCGGCGACGACGATCACGCGCTTCGACCGTGTGGTGGCGCCGAACACCTCGAGCACCTCGGCGTCGGAGAACGGCACCATCAAGAAGCCGTCCGCGTCGACGTCGCGCGCGATGTTGCGATCCGACGACGCGAGGCCCACGACGACAGCCGCCGCCGGTGTCGGCGCTTCGCGCAAGAGCGCCACGGTGTCGGCGAGCGAGCGATCCGGCAAGCGGCGGGGGAGCAGGGCGGCGCCCGGCGCGAGCTCGTCGAGACGCGCCTCGAGCTCGGCGACCGACGCCACGTGCGTGACCACGTGGCCCAGCGGCTCGAGCGGGCGCTTCGCGAGCTGCGCGAGGACCGGCTCGTCGCTGACGATCACGATGTTCACGACGGCGTCTCCGTCTCCGCGGGATCCGGCCCCTGCGCGTGCCCCAGGAGCTTGCGCACGGCTTTGAGCAGCTGCGTGCGATCGTGCGGCTTGGTGATGTACTCGTCGACGCCAGCATCGAAGCCGCGCACGCGATCGATGCGCTCGCCCATGCTGGTGACCATCACGATCGGCGTCTCGGCGTACTCGGGCATCGCACGCAGCGCGCGCGTGAGCTCGTAGCCGTCCATGCGGGGCATGACCACGTCGGTGGAGACGAGGTCGTAGCGGCGTTGCTTCGCGAGCTCGAGGCCGTGCTGGCCATCGACCGCGGTGGTGACCACGTAGCCCGCGTCGACCAGCAAGCGGCGCAGCGACTCGCGCACGATGTCGCCGTCCTCGACGAGCAAGAGGTGCGCGCCGGTCGCTCCGCCCACTTGTCGCTTCACACGCCGCACGCCGCCGGGTTGCGCCAGCGCGCGCGCCACGATCGCGGGAACGTCGAGGATGAGCGCGACGCGATCGGCGAGCAGCGTGGCGCCCGCGACGCACTCGCAGTTGCCGAGCAGGCGCCCGAGCGACTTGATGACGATCTCGCGCTTGCCGAGCAGCTGGTCGCACACGAGCGCGTACGAGGCGCCGCCGCTCTCCACGAGCACGAGCTGCAAGTCCGTGGCCTCTGTTCCATCGTCGAGCTCGAGGACTTGCTCGAGCCGGATGACCGGCACGTGCTTGTCGCGCACGACGCACACCTCGCGATCGCCGATCAGCTCGATGTCCGCTGGCTTGATCGCGATGACGCGCTTCACCACGTCGAGCGGAATCGCGAACGTCTCGCCGCCGGCTCGCGCGACGACAACTTGGATGATCGCGAGCGTGAGTGGAAGTTTCAGCACGAACGCACTCCCTTGGCCCGGTGTGGACTCGACGTCGATCGTCCCTTTGAGCTTCTGCACGATCGTCGTGCGCACCACGTCCATGCCGACGCCGCGCCCCGAGACCTCGCTGACCTGCGCGGCCGTCGAGAATCCCGCGCGAAAGATCAGCATGCGCGCGTCCGCGTCGTCCATGGCGTCTGCTTCGTCCTGCGTGATGACGCCCTTCTCGACGGCCTTCGCGCGCAGCTTCGCCGGATCCAGACCCTTGCCATCATCCGAGATCCGGATCTCGACCTGATTGCCTCGATGCGACGCTGCCAGCCGCACGACACCCTCGGCGGGCTTTCCGAGCTCGACGCGCTGATCGGGGGACTCGAGCCCGTGATCCACCGCGTTGCGCACGAGGTGCATCAGCGGCTCGTCGACCGCCTCCACGAGCAGCTTGTCGAGCTCGGTGTCATCGCCCACGAGCTCGAGCCGCGCTCGCTTGCCGAGGCTCGCCGAAAGATCGCGCACCGTGCGCACGTGCTTGCGGAACACGCCCGCGACCGGAACCATGCGCAGCCGCATGACCTCCTCGCGCAGCTCGTCGGAGATCGCGTCGAGCCGATCCGTTCCGCGATCGAGCTCCATCGAGAGATCCGCGAGCACGCGCTCCACGCGAGATAGCTCCTCGGTCAAGCTCGCGAGCCCCTTCTGCAGCGCGGGCCCCGACGATCCGCGCGCCGTCGCGACGCGCTTCACCACGCCGCGATCCGCCGCCAGCTCGCTCGAGATCGCGAACAGCGAGTCCACCGCGTGCCGCAGCTCGTCGCGTCCGAGCACGAGCTCGCCGACGAGGTTCAGCAGCCGATCGAGCTTGTCGAAATCGACGCGAATCGTCGCTCGCGCGGCATCCTGCGCCGCTGTCGCCGGCGCCGCGCTCGTCGCCGTCGCCGCCGCTCTGGGCGTCGCGACCACCGGTGCACCGGGATTGCGAAGCCGCGCGACCACCGGCGCGGGATCCACCGTCACCGGCATGCGTGCTCTCGCTTGCCCGAGCATGTCGCGCAGCGCATCGAGCGCCGCGAGCAGCGCATCCACCACCGGCCCGTCCGCTGCGCGGCCCGAATCGCGGATCTGCCCGACGAGATCCTCCGCCGCGTGCGCGAGCTGATTCACGGGCGAGAGCCCGACCATCGCCGAGCTTCCCTTCACCGTGTGCATGTCGCGAAACACGTCGCGCAAGAGGTCCACGTCGTCCGGCCGCCGCTCGATCTCGACGAGCTTTCCTGCCAGCGCCTCGACGCGCTCGCCCGCCTCGTCGAAGAACAGCTCGACCATGTCCTCGTCCACCGCAGGCGTCCACACGAACACGCTCGCGCCCGCCTCGGGCGTGCTCTCGAGCGCCGCCGGCGGCGGCACGAAGCGCTTGGGGCTTGTCGACACGACCGGCCCGACACTGTTCAGCGCCTCGACGCGCTCCGCGAGCGGCAGGTTCTCGACGCGCGCGCCACTCTTGTCCGCAGTGGCCAGCTGCAAGAACGCATCGCGCAGCGTGAGCACCGCGTCGCGCAGCGCGATCCACGCTTCGTCGTCGAGCGCGCCGTCGGCGGCGCGATCGAGGTGCGCCTCGGTCGCGAGCGCGAGCTTGCCGACGTCCTCGGCCCCGATCAGCAGGCTCGAGAGCCCGATGCGAAAGGCGAGGTGACCGAGCCCCGCGTCCTCGGCGCTGAGCGAGCGCGAGCTGCGATCGACGGCCGCGGCGAGGACGCTACTGTCGTGCACGCCCGCCGCGACGAAGCGGTCCCACAGGATGGCGTGCTCGCTCACGAGGTCCTCGAACGTGCGACGCGTCCACGATCGACAGAGAGGAGGGGAGAGCGGCGCATCACACGTCCTCCACGAGGCCATGGCGCGAGAGCCAGCGCTTGGTGCCGGGCTTGGTCGCGATCAGATCCAGCGCGACATCCTCGGCGGTGGCGGCAGCGCGCGCGCGGCGCAGCACCGGCGCGAGATCGTCGGACAGCATCTCGGCCGCGTCGAGATCGATGACGAGGCGCTCGATGTTCGGCGCGGAGAGCCGATCGCCGATGAGCTGGGCGAGCTGTTGCGCGTTGGGCTGCCCCGCGAGCGGTAGGCGAACGATCGTCGACGGCAGCGGCGTGGCGCGCGGCGCGATGGGGATGTTCGGTGACGACTTGTGCGCGGGGATGCTCGGCGATGACTTGCCATTCGGTCGCGACTTGTCGTTCCACGTCGGCAAGCTCGGCGACTTGCTCGACGAGGGAAGCGCGATGTTCGGCGACGACTTGCTCGGCGAGGGAAGCGCGACGTTCGGAGACGACTTGCGCAAAGGCGAGCTCGGGCGCGACGGTGGCGGCGGAACTCCGACGGTGGTGGGCTCGCGGTCCTCGCCGGTCTCGATCGGGATGGCCATCGACGGCGTGCGCGGGAGCTGCGTGCCGTACGGCGGCGTGCGGTAGACGTCGACGCCCGGGTTCGTCGTCTCCTTCTCGGGCTTCGCGTAGAAGACGCAGTCGCCGTGGCGGATGGTCTCGAGCTGCGGGATATCGCGCAGCGTCTCGGAGTAGCCGACGAAGAGGTAGCCGCCGGGGACGAGGGAGGAGATGAGGCGATCGACGACGCGGCGACGTGCGCCCGCGGAGAAGTAGATGAGGACGCTGCGGCACCAGACGAGGGCGCACGCTTTGGGCGGAATCGCGTCGAGCAGGTTCGCTTGCTCGAAGGAGACGAGGTTGGCGATGTCGGGGTGAACGTGCAGCGAGTCGCCCTCGACGACGAAGACGTCGCGCCACTCCTCGGGCACGTCGCGGAGCTCCTCGGCGAGATACGTGGCGCGGCGAGCGCGCGCGAGCGCATCGGCCGAGACGTCGGTGGCGATCACGCCGAGCTGCACGTTGGGCAGCGCGCGCGAGAGGACCGCGGCGAGCGTGTAGGGTTCTTCGCCCGTCGCGCAGCCGGCAGACCAGACCCGCACGGTGCGCTTGGTCTTGGCGCGCAGGGAGGGGACGACGAAGTCGACGAGCGCGGCGATCTGCGGGAGATGGCGAAACAGCGAGGACTCGCCGACGCGCACGGCCTCGACGAGCGCGGCGAGCTCGGAGGCGCCGCGCGCGGACGCGATCAGCTCGAGGTACCGCGCGGGATCGAGGCCGGTCTCGCTGATCCGCGTTTGCGTGCGCGCTTCGACGACCCACGCGGGCAGCTCGAGTCCTGCGTGTTCGGCGAGACGTCGCGAGACGCCCGCGACGATGTCCGGCGCGAGCGACACGTGTTAGCCGCTCGCCTCGCTATCGTCACCGTCGTCGTCGGGTGGCGGCTGCCGCTTCGCGAGCCGCTTCTGGGCGGCCGGTGGGAGCTGGCGCTTGCTCTTCTTGGCCGCCGGGCGACGCTTGGCTTCGACGCGGTTGCCGTCGAGGTTGAAGCCGCCGATGGACTCCTCGAGCTCGAACGCCAGCTCGTGGAGGCGCTCGGCCTGCACGACCGACTCCTCGGAGCCGGACAGCACGTCGGTCGCGATGTGCCGGACCGCGTCCATGTTGCGCGCGATCTCGTCGGAGACCATCGCCTGCTCGGTGACCGCGTTCGCCGTCTCTTTGACGACGCTGATCAGCTGGCCGAGGCCCGTCAGCGTGGACGTGACGAGCGCGCTGCCGTTGCCGACCTCGCGCGTGCCGTGCTCCATGGACACGATCGCGGCTTGCGTTTGCTCTTTGACGGTCTGGATCAGCGCTTCGATATCCTTGGCCGACTGACCGACACGACGCGCGAGCGAGCTGACCTCGTCAGCGACGACGGCAAAGCCGCGGCCTTGCTCGCCGGCGTGCGCTGCCTCGATGGACGCGTTGAGCGCGAGCATCGAGGTCTGCTCGCTGATCTGGCGAATCACCTCGACGATGTTGCCGATGCGCTTACTGCTCTCGGCGAGGTCCTTCATCTTGATGGCAGCGTCTTCCACCGACGCGCGGATCTGATCCATGCGCGAGACAGCGTCGTTGACCGCGGTGCTCGACTGCTCGGCGACCTCGGTCGCTTGCGCGGCGTTGCCGGCGACTTGCTGGATCGACGCGGACAGCTCGGTGACCGCGGTGGTGGAGCTCTCGATCTTGAGCGTCTGATCCTTGAGCCCGCCGAGCATCTCGCGCGACGCGGCGCTGATCTCGGCGCTCGACGCACCGACTTGGAACGCGGCGCCTTGCACGCCGACGGCGAGTGCGTGCACGCGCGCGAACACCTGGTTGATGTTCTCGGCGAGGTCCGCGGTTTCGTCTCGCGAGTTCACGACGATGCGCTGCGTGAGGTCGGTGTCGCCCGCGAGCAGGTCGCGCGACTGGCGAACCATCTGCTTGATCGGCCGCGTCACCCAGAAGGCGAGGCCAGTCGCGATCAGGACCGATAGCCCGATGCCGACGAGGATCTCGAAGACCGGCAGCTTCTTCGCAGGATCGACGACGGTCGTGCGACTGCGCAGGATGTACAGCTTGCCGAGCGAGGCCGCATCCGCGTTGCGATAGCCGTCGAGATCCTCGCTGTACTGATCGTAATCTTGCTCCTTGAGCCGGACGACCAGCGAGGTGTCGAGGCCCACCGTCATCTTGACGAGCTTGTCGGGCTGCATCGCGCGGCCGATGTCGGCGGGATTTCCGGCGAGCGCCGTGGCGTACACCGTGGATCCGTCGAGCAGCGTCGGGCGGAAGCGTCCGTCGGGATTCTCGTCGGTCTGCTCCGCATACTCGTTGAACATTCGCTGCAGCTTCACGCCGACCAGCATTCCGCCGACGACTTGCTCCTCGCCGGGCGCGCGGATCGGCAGCGCGGTCACCTGATACACGGTGCCTTCGATCAGCGAGATGCGATGCATGAACGACGAGCCGCTGCGCGCCTTCTCGATGCCCGCCACGGTCGACGTGTTGTTCGCGTCGAGGTTCGTGTTCGGAGACGTGTAGAGCAGCTTCCCGTTCGTGTTGAAGATCGCGAACAGGTCGGGCTGGATCGAGTTCTTCGACGAGAGTCGCTCGAACATCGCCTTGCCGAGCGCGGCGAGCGGGGGCGCGTCCGGTTCGGTCGTCGCAGGCGCGGTGGCGGGTGGCGTCGGTGGAAGCGCGGCGCCTCTGCCCGCGCTCGCGACCGCTGCGCGCAACACTGGATCGCCGACGAGTAGCTCGACGATGCCCGTCATCGATTTGCCCACCTTCTCTTGATAGAACTCGTAGCGCCGCAGGTGCTTGACCAGCCAGTTGCCGCGCGAGCGCAGCACGGCTTGATCCTTGACCACCATCGTCCCGCCAAAGATCAGCATTCCTGCGAGCACGAGGCACGCCAGCAGGAACTTCAGGAACATCGGAATGCGCAGCTTCCGGCTCATGGCGTACGTCCTTCTGTCTTTTCGGCGAGCCCACGCAGCGGCTCGGCGGTCAGCACGGCGTGCGCGTCGAGAACACGCACGGTCCCCGTCGGCGTCGCCGCGACTCCCAACATCAGCGATGCAACGGAGGGCGAGAGATTGGAGGGCGGAGGATCGAGCGCGTCGATCGTGCGCAGATCCTTGAGCGCGTCGACGATCACGCCCGCGGTCCCGGACGCGTGCTCGATGACGACGATCTTCGAGTCGGTTCCGACCTCGGTGCGCGGCAGTCCGAACAGCACACCGAGATCGATCGCGGGCACGATCTCGCCGCGCAAGCTGAACACGCCTGCGAGACACGCGGGCGTCAGGAACACGCGCGTGACGGGCTGCACCGGCACGGTCTCGCGCACGTCATCGATCGGGATCGCGAGCTCCTGGCCGCGAAGCTCGAAGCACACAAGTCGCAGAGGTCCGGCTCCCACCGCGACCGAGGTTACCCGATGTTGAAGTCTTCCTTGGGGTGACTGGCACCGCTACCGTCCGTGAAACGGCGGAGCTGGTAGCGCTCGAAGATCTCGTGAGGCGCTCCGCCCGCGAGGTACTCCGCGTAGAGCTTGCCGACGATCGGCGCCATCATGAAACCGTGGCCGACAAAGCCACACGCGAGAAAGAAGTCCGGATGCTCGGGCGCCGCGCCGACGATCGGGTTTCCGTCGGGCGATTGATCGTACGGGCCGGCCCACTGCCGCAGGATCTTGATGTCCCCGAGGATCGGCATCAGGCGCGCGAGGCGTCGCGAGTACGTCGCGAGGAACTCCAGCGTGGACCCCATCGCGTACGTCGAGCCGTGGCCGGGCAGGGACACACCACCCACGATCTCGCCGCGCATCGACTGCGAGCAGTACAGCCCGCTCGTCAGCTCGGAGACCATCGGCCGCAGAAACGGCTTGAGCGGCTCGCTCGAGCAAATCTCGTGGCGAATGGGCCACGTCGGCACCTTCACGCCGATCATCTCGGCGAGCATGGGCGACCACGCGCCGCACGCGTTGATCACGCGCCGTGCGCGGACCGCACCACGCGGCGTGTGCACCGTGTACCCGCCGCCCGCGTTGGTTTCGAGTCCACCCACCGGCGTCTGCGTGAAGATGCGAACACCGTACGCGGCGGCCTGGCGTGCATAGCCCCACAAGAACGGCCACGGGAACAGGATGCCGTCCGACGAGTTGTAGGACGCTCCGACGATGCCGGTCAGATCGAGCTCGGGGACGATGTCGAGCGCTTGCGCGGGCTCGAGCATCCTCGTCGGAACGCCGAACCGATTTTGCAGGGCGATGTTCTTCTCGAGGCGCGCGACCTCCTTGGCAGTGCGCGCGAGGAACAGGTAACCGCCTTGGCGGAACCACACGTTCACGCCGAGATCCACGGCGAAGCGACGGCACAGCTCGACGCTGTCCTGCATCAAGCGGATGTTGATCTCCGTCGACCACTGCTGGCGCACGCCGCCGCCGTTGCGACCGCTCGCGCCTTCGGCGAGGTAGCCACGCTCGAGGACGACGACGTCGGTGATGCCGTTCTTCGCGAGGTGATACGCGATCGACAGGCCCATCACGCCGCCGCCGACGATCGCGATCTCCGCCTTCTCGGGGACCGGACCGGTCGTGCCTTCGAGCGTGGCCGGCAAGCGAATCTCACCCGACACGTCGGCGCGTGACTCGTCTTCCTCGTCTTCGTTCGCGGCTTGCACTAGTGATCGTCCGCGGTCTCGGCGCCGCCTTCAGCGGCGAACCGATACGCGGCCGGATCGTTCGCGAGCAGCCGGATCGGCGTCGGTGCGAGGGGAGGCCGCGACGTGAACGGTGGAATCGCTGCGGGCGGTTGCTTGGTGATCCGCGCGAGCTGCAGCGCGACGACCGCGAGGCACTCCTTGCCCTGACACGGCCCGGTGCCAAAGCCGGTGTAGCGCTTCACCTCCTCGATGTCGCGATAGCCGCGCGACACCGAGTGCTCGAGATCCGCGAGCGTCATGTCCTCGCAGCGACACAAGACGACCTTGCCCGCCATTACGCGAGTGCCTCCACGACGGACGCGCCGACGCGCGCACCTTGTTCTGCCGCGCGCGCGGTGCCGACGTAGCCCGTGACATCGCCACACGCCCACACGTTCGGCACGCTCGTCTTGCCGCTCTCGTCGACGACGACGCGGAATCCGCCGGCCGCCGCATCGAGGACAACGCTGCACTTCTGCTGGCGCGCACCTTCCGATGCGGGCGCGGGCAACGCGGCCACGGCGACGATGTCGCATTCGACGCGGCCGCGCTTGGTGTCGACGCTCGTCGCCCATCCGCGTCCACGCGTGCCGCCAACATCGGCGAGCGCGACGCGCGTGACCTCCGCGCCCGCGCGTGTGAGGGCGCTCGCGAGCGCGCTGACGTCGTCGATGACCTCGGGAGCTTCGACGATGCAGATCTTGTCGCCCGCGAGGATGCCGTGATCGACCAGCAAGCGCCCGACGGCGCGAGCCGCGATCACGCCGGGACGATCGTTATCCGGGAACGGCAAGTTCACGACGTAGCCGCCCGTCGCCCACACCCATTGCCTGGCGTAGATCCGATACATGCGATCGGGCGCGCTGACCGCGAGCACGCCGCCATCGTCCTCGGGGAAGAAGCCGATCGCCGTCGATCGCGCGAGCACGCGAACGCCCGCATCGACCGCTTCTGCCCACCGCGCTTCCGCATCGCTACGTCCTGCACGCGGATCCGCGCGCAGGCTTCCACCGGGGCGCAGCTGATCGTCGACGAGCACCGTGGAGCGTCCCGCGCGCGCGATCGCTGTCGACGCGGCGAGCCCCGCCGGGCCACCACCGATCACGCACGCGTCCACATCGAAGCGGTGCACGTCGGGGAGCTCGCTCGCCGCGCGATCCGGAAGCTTGCCGAGGCCCGAGAGCTGGCGCACGACTTTGTTCGCGAGCTTGTTCAGCACCGACGAGCCCGTCATCAGCGTGTGATGATCCATGCCGCGCGAGAACAAGAAGTCCACGGCGCCGAGCAGATCGATCTCCGCCGACGGAAATGCGTTCTGTCCCGAGACCTCGGCGCCCGCTTCGCACGGCGCGAGACACGCGCGCAGGTTCGGCACGCCGCCGAGCCGCACGAGACATCCGCTGCAGTGACCCTCGAGGCAGAAGAACGTGCGCGGCCGGTGATACTTCAGCGACCGCGATAGCACGCGTGTTCCACTCGCGAGCGCCGCTGCTGCGATGCTCTCGTCCGTGTACGCGCGTACGGTGGTGTCCGCGATCCGGACATCGACAGCCTTCCCCCGAACCGCGTCGTGTCCAGGCAGTCGACGCGCCACGATGTTTGTGTATCACGGAAGCGCGGACGGACTCGCGCGCGCGTGAGGGAAGGTTCCGCGATCGCCCGTGTAAAATCACCGCGCTGCGTTGCACACGTAAGCAGCACTGCGATACCGTTTCAGCTCGAAAGGACAGGGGATCCCGAATGGCGACACCAACTAGGCCGTGCCCGTATTGCGGAGCGGCCGTCCTGATGAACGCGCCGGCGTGTGGCACGTGCGGTCGACCGATGCCGCCTGCACAGCAAGGTGCGCCGGGTGGCGCGCCCGCGAAGACAATGTTTGGTTATGCGGCGCCCGTCGTGCCGCAAGCTCGTCCGGCAGGGCCGGGTTCGGGTCCCGTGGGTGGTCCCGCGCCAGGTGCGCCGCGTCCCGGAGCTCCGGGCCCGCAGCCGCAAGGCAATCCCTACGGCGCTCCGCAGCAGCCGCCGGGTGCAAATCCGTACGGCGCTCCACAGCAGCCGCCCGGTGCAAATCCGTACGGCGCTCCGCAGCAGCCGCCGGGTGCAAACCCGTACGGCGCTCCGCAGCAACCCGCTCCGCAAGCGAACAATCCGTACGGCGCTCCGCAGCAGCCGCAACCAAACCCGTACGGCGCTCCGCAGCAGCCCGCTCCGCAAGCGAACAATCCGTACGGTGCTCCGCAGCAGCCGCAAGCAAACCCGTACGGCGCTCCGCAGCAGCCCGCTCCGCAAGCAAACAATCCCTACGGTGCTCCGCAGCAGCCGGGTGCAAACCCGTACGGCGCTCCGCAGCAGCCTGCTCCGCAAGCGAACAATCCGTACGGTGCTCCGCAGCAGCCGGGTGCAAATCCCTACGGTGCGCCCGCGGGTGGTGGATATCCGCAAGCGCAGCAGGGCTTCGGCGCTCCGCAGCAAGATCTGCCGGGCCCGCTCGACGACATCGCGCGCAAGTTGCCGGCGTCGGCGCCGGGCACCATCTTCGGCTTCCAGGTTTCGGCGCTTCGCGATCCGGCGCTGCAGAAGAAGATCCTGCTCATGGCCGGCATCGCGCTCGTCGCGTCGGTCGTGATCCCGTACAGCATCTCGCCCACGATCTTCTCGTGGAGCTTCCCCGACAAGTTCGGCGTGATGATCTGGCCGATCATCGCGGGCGGCTTGTACCTGCTCCTCACCGCCGCTCCCGCGGATATGCGCGCGAAGGTGCCTCCGGTCGTCCTGCAATGGATCCCGTTCGGCGTCGCGTACGCCGGCATCTTCATCTCGAACATGGGCTTCGGCGCAGCCGCCGGAGGCATGGGCGGAATCGGTGGCCTCTACATCCTCGGCTACTCGACGCTCGTCTTCGGTCTGCTCTCGCGCATCATGGCGCCGCAGGATCAAACCGCGCGCATCATCATCGCGGTCGGTGCAGGCTGCTTGGTGCCGAGCCTCATCGACTTCCTGAGCGTCGCGTTCAAGTTCGACTTCTTCCCGGCGCTCCTCATCATCCACAACCTGCTCTGGTTCTTCGTCCTGCTCCTCGGCGTGTTCTGCATCGTGTTCGTGGTGCCGCCGAAGAAGCTGCCGCCGGCGCTCCAGGCGGTGGATGCACTCGGACCGCTGTTCGCCGCGATCCTCATCGCGTGGCTCCCGCTGCAGCAGGTGATCATCGCGCTCGCGGCTCTCGTTCACATGAAGGCGGGCATCAGCGCGGTCCTGTTCCTCGCGCACGGCCTGTTGCCGATCGTCGCGTACTTCGGCGTGCTGATGATGGCGGCGCCGAACGCATACGAAGAAGCGATGCGCATGTTCAAGAAGGACGGCTCGGCGCCTCCGCCGCAAGGTGGTGGCTATCCTCCGCAAGGTGGTGGCTATCCTCCGCAAGGTGGCGGCTACCCGCCGCAAGGTGGTGGCTATCCTCCGCAAGGCGGCGGTGGCTATCCTCCGCAAGGCGGCGGCGGCTATCCCCCGCAAGGCGGTGGTGGTGGCTACCCGCCGCAAGGTGGCGGTGGTTGGCAATAGCTCCTCGCTAGGCAACCATTCTCGCTGACGGCTCCGTCGCTTCCTCGACGGGGCCGCTTCTGTTTTCGGGCTACGCTTCGCGCATGGCCAAAGAGCGTGGGCTCGAGTTCAAGGTCGGCTTACTGATCCTTGTCTCCAGCGCAATTCTCGTCGGGTTCATCTTCGTCCTCGGCAACTTCTCGCTGCGCTCGGGATTCGAGATCCATCTCGATTACGAGTACGTCGGCAATCTGCAGAAGGGCGCGCCGGTGAAGGTGTCCGGCATCAAGGTCGGCAAGATCACGCAGATCGAGTTCTTCGGCGGCAAGCAGGATCCCAAGGTCAACGATCGCGTTCAGGTCCGCGTGACCGCGTGGGTCGAGGATCGCGTGAAGGACTCGATTCGCGCCGACGCCGAGTTCTTCATCAACACCGCGGGCGTGCTCGGCGAGCAGTACCTCGAGATCGTCCCGGGCAAGGACTGGGATAGGCCCGGCATCGCGGTGGGCGCCGTCATTCACGACGCGCGCGTGAAGAATCCGCCGCGCACGGATCTCGTGGTGGCGCGTCTGTACGAAGTGCTCGATGGTGTCTCGAGCGTGCTGCGGGACGATCGCGACGCGATCAAGAACCTCTTGTCCAACGGCGCGAGCGCGGTGGCGGAGGTCAACCGGCTGCTGGTCGACAACCGCTCGTCGATCGCGCAGCTGTTCGTGAGCGCCGCGCAGCTCGCCGCCGAGGGCAAGCAGACGCTGCAGAAGATCAACGTGGGCCTGGGCGACGGCAAGCCGGTGGCAGGGCTCATCGCGAGCGCTGACGCGACGCTCGATGCAGCAAAGAGCTCGCTCGTGACGCTCACGCCGAGCGCGGCCGCGCTGATGACCGACGCGACGCGCGTGACGGGCCTCCTCACCGAGCCGCGCCTCGCGAACATCGATAAGGCGATCGAGAACGCCGGTGGCGCCGCAGGGAAGGCCGGCACGCTCCTCGACAACACGAACGGTCTCGTCGTGGATCTGCGCGCGGGCAAAGGCACCGCGGGCTCGCTGCTCTCGCGCGACGAGCTGTACAGCGATCTGCGCGAGCTGATCCGCGACCTCAAGCGGAATCCGTGGAAGTTCTTCTGGAAGGAGTGAGTGTCCCTCCTCGCGCAAAACGAGCGGCTCGCTCGACGAGTCGGTGCGATCGCGATGCTCGTGATCGCGGCTGCGATCGCGTTCATTGTCTTCTTGTTGGACAAGATCGAGCTCGGCTCGCCAACGCGGATCCGCGTGTACTTCAGCCACGCGACCGGCTTGCGCGAGAAAGCGCCGATCATCGTCGGCGGAAAGGCGATCGGTCGCATCGAGTCGATCGAGGGCGTGCCGGCCGGCGGCGACAATCCACTCGGCGGCGAGGTCGGCACCGTGGCGGTCGTCGCGATCGACGACGGCGAGGCGTGGAAGGTGCCGCACGACGCGGCGGTGTTCGTGTCGTCGCGCGGCCTGCTCTCGGAGCGCTTCCTCGAGATCGCGCCCGGCGGTGATACGAGCACGCCGATCCGTGAAGGAGCCACGCTGCGCGGCGCGGATCCTCCGATGCTCGACACGGTGCTGCGCCGCACGTGGGCCAACATGTTGACGATCGAGAAGTTCGTCGACGAGGTCGGTCCGGAGCTCGACGCGCTTCGCATCGCACGCACGGAGATGCTCGGCGAGATCGCTGCGATCGCCGCGCAGGTCGATCAGCTCGTCCCGCTGATCTCGGGCGTCGGTCCGCTCGTCGACGAAGTAGCAGAGCTGGCTGCGATCGCGAAACAGACGTACGAGGAGTCGCTCGGCGGAGCGAAGGGCGTCGCCGCGCTCGAAGCAACGCTCGCGAACGCGCGTGCGCTCGTGCGCAAGCTGCGCGACGTGATCGACACGCTGGCGCCGCTCGCAGTGCGCCTCGAGCGGAACGTCGTGCGCATCCGCGATCATGTCGCTGCACACGATCCGGCCGAGCGCGTAACGGACGTGCTCGCCAAGCTGCGCGTGGCCATCGACAAGATCGATCCGCTGCTCGCGACCGCGCAGGACATCGCGTCGCGCTTCGCGCGTCACGAGGGAACGATCGGTCGCATCATGCATGACCCCGAGTTCCCCGAGGATGCCAAGGAGCTCGGCAAGATCCTCAAGCGACGACCGTGGCGCGTTATCGCGAAGCCGATCAACTGACGTTTTCTGCAACTTTCGTCGGTACTGGTCCCACTCGTGATTCCTGTATGCTGATCCGGATGCAGCGACGCACCTACATCGGGCTGTGCAGCCTGGCGGTGATGGGCGCGTGTGGCTTCAACGTTACGAGCGGCAGTGCACCCGGCGACAGCGGAAGCGGTAGCGGGAGCGACGGAGGCGGGACGATCGATGGGTCCCCCGCGTGCCCGTGGCCGTACACGCCCGAGTATTTTCCTTCGCCGTGTCCCGGCAAGCCCGGACGCCCGCTCGAGCTCCTCGACGGAACGTCGGTGCTCGACACGGATGACGGCACGTTGACGAACGGCGGGACTGCGATCGACATCGAGAGCGAGATCGTCATGGACGTTCGCGTCGTGTGGGTCACGGGGATGCACATCGGACCCGACGCAGACCTGCGCCTCGTGGGCTCGTTCCCCGTCGCCTTCATCGCGCATGGCGCGATCACGATCGAAGGTGACCTCGACATCGCTGGACACGCGATGCCGGCGTCCATCGACGACGTTCCGGCCGGTGCGAACTCGGCGGCGTGCGGTAGCAACGACAACACCGGGGCAAAGGTCGGTGTCGCGTGCGTCGCGGAAGGCGCGTCCGGCGGCGGCGGTGGAAGCTTCGCGCAGATCGGTGGACGAGGCGGCGGCGGTGGCGCGACCCGGAACTGCGGAGACGTGATCCAGATGGGCCCGGTGCCCGGCGGAGCAGCGGGCCTTCCCGTGACGTCCCGTCCGCTCAACCTGCGCGGCGGATGCCCGGGCGGCGCTGGCGGTCTCAGCACGTCGATGGGCGCGGTGGCAGGACCTGGCGGCAGCGGCGGCGGTGCGATCGCACTCATCGCGCGGAACACACTCGCGATCAGCGGCCGTATCAACGCCGGCGGCGCGGGTGGCGGTGGTGGAGCGAAGCGCAGCGGCGGCGGCGGTGGCGGCAGCGGCGGGATGATCGTCCTCGAGGGCAGCACGGTGTCCGTCACGGGAGCGGCCAAGGTGGCCGCGAACGGTGGTGGCGGCGGTGGTGGCTGCGACAACAACGCGGGCGGCCCCGGCAAAGATGGCAACTATGGCGACAACGAAGCCGACGGTGGCTCGAAGGAAGGCCAGGGCACGGATGGCGGCGATGGCGGCGCACGGGGAAGTGATGCCGAGGCGGCGGACACCTCCGGACGCGCCGGTGGCGGTGGCGGGGGCGGCGTCGGGTTCATCCGCGTCCACTCGGCGGTGAACCCCGCGCAGGGCGACCCGAGCTCGTTCTCGCCGATTCCGTCGTCGTAGAACTAGAACCCGGGCGTCTCCATCGGTCCGCTCGACTGGCCGGTGATGAACTGCTGCACGATCGGATCGGTCGAGGCGCGCAGCTCGACCGGCGTCGCGACGACGTGGACGATGCCCTGGTAGAGGAACGCGACACGGTCCGCGACACCGAAGATCGACGGCGGATCGTGCGAGACGACGATCGCGGTGACGCCGAGCTTGTCGGCGAGCTCGCGGATCAAACGATCTACGCGGCGCGCGCTGACAGGGTCGAGGCCCGTCGTTGGCTCGTCGAACAGGACCACCTCGGGACCGAGTGCGAGCGTGCGTGCGATCGCGGCGCGCTTGCGCATTCCGTCCGAAAGCTCGGCGGGATAGCGATCCGCGTAGTCGCCCATGTAGACCTGCGCGAGGCGAGGGCGCGCTGCTTCGATCGCCTCGCGCCACGACAGGTTCTGATGCTTCTGGAGCGGCAGCGCGACGTTCTCGGCGAGCGTCATGGAGTCGAACAGCGTCGAGCTCTGGAACACCATGCCGATGCGCTTGCGGATCGGCGCGAGGCGGCGCTCGGGCAGCTTGTCGACGCGCTCGCCGTCAAACCAGATCTCGCCGGTGTCGATGGGCAAGAGACCGATTAGCTGCTTGATCGTGACGCTCTTGCCCACGCCCGACGTACCGATGATGTACATGACCTCGCCCTTGTTCACCGCGAGGCTCATGCCGCGCAGCACGGCCTTGCCGCCGAACGCTTTCCGTACGTCCTTCCACTCGACGAACGCGGTCACAGCTCGCCTCCGAACAGGAACAGCGCGGCGGCGCTGATCACGAAGTCGAGGATGATGACGGCGAACGATCCGCCGATCACCGCGGCGGTGGTGGCCCAGCCCACGCCCTCGGAGCTGCCGCGCGCACGCAGCCCGCAGAAGCCGGCGACGATGGGAATCGCGGCGCCATACGCGAGCGCTTTGATCGTCATGAGCGCGAGGTGACGCGGCTGCACGAGCGCGAGATCGAAGAACAGGTTCGGGTTCACGCCGAACGAGCTCTGCGCGGTGAGCCCGCCGGCCGCGTACATGACGAGCCCGCCGAGCACCGACAGCATCAGCGTCATCACCACCGAGGCGATGAACCGCGGGACGATCAGGTAGTCGATCGGCAACACGCCGCTCATGCGGAGCGCGTCGATCTGCTCGGTGACCTTCATCGACCCGATCTCCGCCGCGATGCCAGCGCCCACGCGCGTCGCCAGCATGAGCGCCGTCAGCGTGGGGCCGAAGTCACTGACGACGAGGCGGATGAACTGCGGCCCGACCTGCGAGTAGTCGCCGGTGATGCGCGAGAGCTGGTTGCACGCCTCGTAGGCCATCACCATGCCGATGAAGCCGAGCGTGACGACGATGAACAGCACGCTCTTGTTGCCGATCGCGTGCATCTGCCGCACGACCTCGCCGCGCGGACGGCCGCGCCTGCCGCGCAGGATGCCGGCGATGGTGGCGATGTAGACCAGCCATAGCTCGACGGCCGCTCGACTCGCGCCGAGCACCGTGTTGCCAACCGAGCGAATCAAGCGGGTCATCATCCGATGAGGTAGGTGAGGAAGAAGTCGAGCAGCATGATCGACACGGCCGATGCGACGACCGCGGCGTTGACGGCTTTGCCAACGCCGACGGCACCGCCGCGCACGGTGACGCCGAAGTAGCAGGACGACATCGAGATCGCGGCGCCAAACGCGATCGACTTGTAGATGCCGAGCAAGAAGTCATGCGGCTTCAAGTGGTCGGCGAACGAGTTGTACATGGTCGACCAATCGATATCGAGCATCGCTCGCCCGACGACGCTCGCGCCGAGAAGCGACACGAGGTCGCCGATCGCGGTCAGCGCGACGAGCATGACGATCATCGCGACGACGCGCGGCACGACCAGGAAGCGCACCGGATCGATCGCGAGCGCGCGCAAGCCGTCGAGCTGCTCGGTGACCGTCATCGTCGCGAGCTCGGCGGTGTTGTTGGCGCCGACGCGTCCCGAGAACATCAGCGCGATGAGGATCGGCCCGATCTCGCGCAACACCGCGTACCCGGCGCCGTAGCCCGCCAGTGCGGTCGCGCCGAACTTCTTCACGAACGGTCCGGCCTGCAGCACCATGAGCGCGCCCGCGAAGAACGCGGTGAGCGCGACGATGGGCACGCTCTTGTTGCCCATCTTGTAGAGGTTCTTCACCAGCTCGCGCCGATCGATCCGCGGCGGCACGAACGCGGCGAGGACCTGGCCCGTGAGCAGCACGATGCCGCCGACCTCCTGCGCGATCTTCATCGCGCCTTCGCCCACGTTCTCGATGCCGCGCGAGACGAACTTCACGACGCGAGTGGCCCCTCGAGATCGCCGCGCACGAACTGGCGCACGAGCGGATTGTCCGCGTCGCTGATCGAGCGCGCGGGACCGCGATACAAGAGGGCGCCTTCGTAGAGGAATACGATCTCGTCGACGAACTGCGCGAGCGCCACGACGTCGGACGATACCGCGAGCACCGTGGCGCCCGTGCGTGCCTGGTCGGCCGCGAGAAGGTCATAGATCTTCTGCGTGGTCACGGGATCGAGCCCCGCGGTCGGCTCGTCGTAGATCACGATCTCCGCATCTGCCACCGTCGCGCGCGCGATGCCCACGCGCTTCTTCATGCCGCCCGACAGCTCGCCGGTCAGCTACCACTCGCTCCCGGCGAGTCCGACGGCTCGCAACCGCTCCATCACGCGCGCGTCGATCGCCTCGCGCGTGAAGCCACCGCGCTGTTCGAGCGGGAACGCGACGTTTGCCTGCACGGTCAGGTAGTCGAACAGCGCGTAGTTCTGGAACAGCATGCCCATACGCCGACGCAGCGGCCCGAGCTCCACCTCGCGCTTGCCGACGATGCTCTCGCCGAGCACGCGGATCTCGCCGGCGTCGGGCGCCTCGAGGCCGCACGCGAGCTTGCACAGCACGCTCTTGCCCGTGGCCGCCGGACCGATGAGACCGATGCGCGCTCCCTTCGCGATCTCGAGCGACACCTCGCGCAGCACCGCACGAGCGCCATACGCCTTGCGGACGTTCGAGAACACGATCGCGGGCTCGGTCGCGGGCTCAGTCACACCCGAGCTCCTGCTTCTTGGCGAGCCACTTCGAGTCGGGCGCTTGCTTCGCGAGCTTCGCGATGGTCTCGCACGCTTTGCCGTCCTTGGCGCGTGCGTGCGTGACGGCGAGCTCCCACAGCGCGTCGTCGCGCAAGATGCTCGCCGGGTAGTCCTTCGGCAGCTTCTCGAACGCCGCGATGGCACCCTTGATATCTCCGAGATCGTCGCGCAGCACCTTGCCGAGCTCTAGCTGGGCATCGTCGAGCCACACGCTGAAGTAGCTGCCCGCGCCGAACGCGACCTCGCGCGTGGCCAAGAGCCCGCGGAGCCGCGTCACGGCACCCTGCGGATCGCCGAGCACCTTGGACAGACGCGCTCCGTGCCACCGCGCGTCGTCGCGCATGCCGCTCTGGGGCGTGTCCACGGGGATGCGATCGTAGAAGGAGCGCGCGGCCGATGGACTCTCGAGCTCGTGCTCCGCGAGGTCGGCGAGGCTCCACAAGAGGTTGTCGGCGACCTGCGTCGCGGCGAGCTGCGTGAGCACCGTGCCGAGCTGGTCGGCGAGGGCCTTCGCATCCCGCCGCCGGCCGTCCTCGACGAGAGCGCGCAGCGCGTCGCCCGCGCTCGCCTCGTCGGGCCACTCGGTGACGCACTTCCACAGCGCGGTCCACGCCTCCGCTTCCTTGCCCGTGCGCAGCAGGAGCTCGCCCGCGCGATACGTCGCGATCGACGACGTCGCGGTGTCGTCCGGAGCCTTGCTCGGCACCGCGAGATACGTGGCGATCGCGTCGTCGAGGCGCTGCGCGTGCTCGAGGACTTCACCTTCGCCGAGGAGCGCCTCGGCACACGCGGCCTTCGCGCGACGCGCCGGCTTGAGCGCCCCGCACTTGCCTTGCGCCGCGCGATACGCGGCGAGCGCGCCCTCCACGTCGCCTGCGTCCTCGCGTTGCTGGGCGGTGACGAGCTCGGGCATCGGTGGCGATGCGGAGCACGCCGCGGTAGCGACGATGGCGAGGCGAAGGAGCAACATCGCGCGGCGAGGGTTGGATCGTGCGAGCGTCGTTCGGGTTGGCTCGAATCTCATCCGAGTGACGCCGCGATGTCAGCGATGACCTTCGCCGCCCGCGTGACGTGATCGCGATCCACATCGAGGTGAGTGACCGCGCGAATGCGATGCGGGCCCGCTGCGCCGAGCAGCACGCCGTCCTCGCGGGCGACCGCGATCACCGCGTCGGCGGTGCCGGCGGCGAGATCGATCATCACGATGTTCGTGTGAATGGACGCGAGATCGACGCGCAGGTTCTTCGCATCGACGAGCAGCTCGCCGAGCGCGCGCGCGTTCGCGTGATCGTCCGCGAGGCGCGCGCGGTGATGGTCGACCGCGTAGAGACCACCGGCGGCGAGGATGCCGGCTTGGCGCATGCCGCCGCCGTGCATCTTGCGCAGGCGATGACAGCGGCGAATGAAGTCCCGCGTTCCCGCGACGACGGAGCCGGCGGGGGCACCGAGGCCCTTGGACAGACAGACGCTCACCGAGTCGAAGCCCGTGGCGAGCGCGCGCTCGGTCGTGTTGCCGGCGACGGCGGCGTTCCACAGGCGCGCGCCGTCGAGGTGCGTGATCATCCCGAGTGCGTGGGCAGCGCTCGTGACTTCGCCGAGCGCGGCGTGATCCCAACACAGGCCACCGCCCATGTTGTGCGTGTTCTCGACAGCGACGACGCGCGTCGGCGCGACGTACGGATCGTCGGCAGACTTGAACATCGCGCGGACCTCGGCGGCCGTGAAGCGATGCTCGGGCGTGAGCTGCGTCTGCGCGCCGGCGAGAGCGGCGAGGGCGCCTGACTCGTGCCGCCAGAGGTGCGCGTCTTTACCCGCGATGACTTCGTCGCCGGGCCGCGTGTGCGCCTTGAGCGCGATCTGGTTGGCCATGGTGCCGGTAGGCACGAACAGCGCCGCCTCGGTGCCGAGCAGCTCCGCGACGCGCTGCTCGAGGTGCTTCACCGTGGGATCTTCGCCGTAGACGTCATCGCCGACCTCGGCATCGGCCATGGCCTGGCGCATCGCCTTGGTGGGGCGAGTCACGGTGTCGGAGCGCAGGTCGACGATCGACATGCGCCGAGCCTAGCAAGGACCTCAGCGCACGGACGGGTCGTGGTCCGGAATCGATTCGGCGGACGCCATCGAGCGCGAGATCATAGGGGCGCCGCCGACTCCGCCGTCACGTACGGAGTCGGCGACGCACGATCCGTAGTCCGTGTTCTCAGGGCGTGATCGTGATCGTCACCGTCGCGGTCCCGCTGTACGGACCGAAGCCGTCGATGAAGATGAAGTACGTGCCGGCGGCGAGTGGTCCGGTGTCGACGACGGCATCGAGCGTCGAGTCGTCGTCGTTGCACGCGAGCTCGGGTCCGGTGCATCCAGCGCGTACGTAGACGAGCGTGTCGAAGTCGGTGTCGGGGCCTGCGGTCGTGACGTTCAGGTTGGCGATCGCGCTCGCGAGATCGAGCCGATAGATCTTCTCGTTCGCGCGCGATCCACCATCGCCACCATCGCCGCAGCTGCCACCGTGCAGGTTGCGCTCCTGGAACGCCTTCGCGACGAGCACGAACGGACTGTTACCGCCGAGCACCTCCGCGCTGTCGCAGCTCTCGGGCTGACACGTGCCGTTCATGCAGCCGAGGCTCGGTGCGCATCGATCGCGCGCATTCGTCGGATCGCACGTCGCGCCGAGCGGCAACATCACGTTGAGCGTCGCGATGAACATGCCCGTGTCGACGCTGGACTGCCCGTCGATGAAGACGAAGTAGCTTCCGACCGGCGCGTCGCGCGTGATGAGTGGCCCGTCACCCACGCCATCTCGCACGTCACACTCGAGCTCGCTCGCCGGAGCATCGCAGTCGGTGCGGATGTACATCACGACCTCGTCGCCGGGGCCCTCGTCGCCGGCGATCTGGATCCGGCTCCCCGGTTGCGTGACGTCGAGCCGATAAACGACCTCGTCGGTCAGCTCGCCGCCACACGTGCCTTCGGTCGTCGAGGTGCCACGCGTCAGCGAGCCCGTCACGCGACCCGTGGTCGGTACGGGAAGCACCGTCAAGCTCGAGCACGCGGTGGCGAGCGGTGCGTCGCTGGCGTCGGTCTCGACGCTGCCATCGGTGGGAACGGCGTCACGCGCGTTGGCGTCGAAGCCGACGCGCCCGCATGCCGCGGTCACGACAGCGACGAGGACAACGCGCTTCATCACCCCATCATAGTCGGCGACCGGCGTCGGCGTCAGGGCGTCGGCGAGATCGGTGGGCCGCCGTCCTCGGGCTTTGCCGGACCGTCGGGCGCTTCCTTGGGCGGAGCCTTCGGCGGATCTTTCGCCGGCGGCGGCGCAGGGGCGCCGAGCTCGGCGCGCAGCTTTCGCTCGAGGCGCGTCAGCATCGCGATCTCGAGCCAGTCTGGACGATCCTCGATCTGCAGCACGAACCGCACGCTCTTGCGCTTGTCGCGCTCGACGGTCATGACCTCGAGCGAGCCGCGGAACAGCTTGCCGTCGTCCTTGAGCTCGAACATCACGTAGCCCGCGTCGGCGTCCTTCTCGATCACCTTCACGCGCTCGTCGACGACGAGGAACCGCACGGCGGTCGGCCACACCTCGTCGCGTTGATACGCGAGCGTCTTCTCCGAGCGCGCGTCGGCGACATTCGTGGACAGAGCCAGAGCGATCAGCGCGGCGACAGTCCGCATGGGCGCATGGTCACGCCTGCGCGCTGTGCGGGCCAGTTTCTGGCGCGTCGCTCGAGGTCCGTGCCTTGCGGACATCCGCGAACGAGACCCATGGCGTGGCGATGCCGAGAAAGCCCATCCCCACGTACCAGATGACCTGGAGGAGGTGCTGCGTGATCGCGGCGGCGAGCGCGAGGGGATGCAGCGCGCTGCCGTCCTTCAACACGTCGGGCCCGAGGTAGAGCGAGAGCCCCAGCAGCGTGAACCACTGAAACTGTCCGACGAGGCCGGGCGCGTTGGGAAGCGAGATGCCGACGGCGACGAGCGCCATCGTCGCCATGCCGCCCATCACGCTGATGTCGAGGCCGAAGGCGCGCGTGAGCAGCCACACGCCGAGGCCGTTGCATCCCCAGTACACGAGGCTCCACGCGATGAACGCGACGAGGTTCTTCTTGTCCTTCAGGACCGAGAACCCGCGGATCATGTCGAGGAGCTTGACGCGGATGACGTTCGCGATCTTCGGCGCGATGCGCGGCAAGAGCGACACGGTCAAGCAGAAGTCGACGGTGCGCTCGGGGCGCCACATCGCGAACACGAGGAACGCGAGCGCGGCGGTGAACACGCCGAGCACCGTGTACGCGGTGGGCATCATCCACGCGGGCGCTGCCGGACCGCGCAGCGAGAAGAACGCGACGAACACGAACAACGAGATCATGAGTCCGTCGACGATTCGCTCGACGGCCACGGTGCCGAGCGCGCTCGACGCCGAGATGTTGTAGCGACGGCGCAGAAGGCCGGGGCGCACGAACTCGCCGAGGCGCGCGGGGAGGGCGAGGATCGCCATGAAGCCCACGGAGCTGATCGCGAGCAGCGGGCCGGGCGGAATCTTCACGCCGAGCGGCGCGAGCAAGTGATTCCAGCGCAGCGAGCGACAGAGGTGCACCACGATCTGGAGGCCGAGGAATCCGAACAAGTACGGCGCGAAGCTCGCCCACTCGAGTCGCTCGAACGCGAGCACGAGCTCGTGCCGCTCGGTGGCGCCCGGCCACACGAGCCAGAGGCAGAGCGCGAGCATGCCGAACGACAGTGCGAGGTTGATCGCGAGCTTCATCGATCAGTCCGGCAAGTCGCCACCCAAGATCGCGCGTGGTGCGTCGGCGAACAGACGCACCGTGGCTGCGTGTCCGAGTTTCTTGTCGATCCACGCGAGGCCTGCGGCGGCTTGTTGCAGATCGCCGACCTGGTGCGCGTCGGTGGCGACCGCCGTCGCGAGGCCCGACTCGAGGAGATGACGCGCCGCTTTGGTCTCGCGGCGTCCGTGAAAGCCGGCGATCGCACCGAGATCGATCGCGAACGCGCAGACCTGGCGCAGCGATCGCGCGAGGTTGTCGTCGTCCCACAGCGCGTGATAGCGCTCGGGGTGTGCGAGCACGGGGACCTTGCCCGCCATGCGCAGCTTGAACAGCACGTCGCCGATGCCGACGGGCATGAGGGACGGCGGCAGCTCGACCAAGAACGCCGCGGTCCCTCGATAGTGAGGGACCTTGTCCTCGGTGAGTCGAGCGTAGAACACATCATCCCACATGTTCTCGGCGCCGAGGCGGAGGGTGGGGTGATGCGGCTTCCGCGTGCTCTCCAACTGCGCGAGGGTTTGCTCGATCCGATCCCACGCGGGGAGGTACTGCGCGGCCTTCTGATGCGGGGTCACACATTGCTCGGTAATCCCGAGCGCGGCTAACCCATCGAGCATCGCGAGCGATGTCGCTGCGTCGGGAGCACCGTCGTCCAAGCCGAACAAGACATGGCTGTGGAGATCGACGTAGCCCATCGGCTCGCGGGGTGTATCGCATGGCTCTCGTGCGCACAACATCGCGTTGCCGTGGAGGATCCTGCGTGATACTGATCGAGAGTCCCGGAGGGGTTCTCCGGGCCTAAGGACGTTTCAATGGCCCAAGGCGAGAAGCGCGAAAATTCTGTTTTGTTCTCCCTACGCGAGCTCCGTCAGATCGAGGAGAACCGCGTCCAAGAAGAGGAAGCGGCGGTCCGTACTGCCGAGCAGGCTCGCATCGCGAAGAAGGAGGCGGCCGAGCGTGCCGCTCGCGAAGCGGAAGAAGCAAAGATTCGCGCGGAGCGCGAGGCGCAGTTGCAGATCGAGCAGGCGCGCGAAGCAGCGGAGCGTGAAGCTCGCATGCGCGTCGAGTCGGCCGAGGCAGCCGAGCGTCAGCGCCAGCAAGCCGCTCTCGAGCAGCAGCGCCTCCAGCAAGAGATGGAGCTGCGTCGCGCCGAGGTGGCCAAGAAGCGCCCCACCTGGATGCTCGCGGTGACCGGCATCGCGATCCTCGCAGCGATCGGACTCGTGTTCTTCGCGGTCCAGCGTATGCGCGCCTCGGAAGAAGCAGAGGCGGCCAAGGCCAAGGCCGAAGCCATCGCGGCGCAGGCGCAGAAGGATGCGCAGGAAGCCAAGGAGCAGGTCGATCGCCTCGAGAAGCAGGCGTCCGACATGATCGTCTCGATCAATGGCGCCATCACCGCGGTCGATGCGGCGCAGAACGAAGCGGATCGCGCCAACGCCAAGGCAAAGCTCGCCGCGTTGCAGCGCGAGCAGGCCGAGATGCAGCAGCGCATCGCCGAGGCAAAGGCCAAGGCTGCCCGCGCCGAGCGCCTCAAGGGCGTGAAGATTTCGGCGGAGTGCCAAGCGAACCCGCTGGCCAAGGGCTGCAACTAGTCCGCACCGTCTGGATGATCGAAGGGGCGCCACATCGGCGCCCTTCGTCGTTTTCGGACCAGCGTTGCAATCTGCCCCGATCGCGCGTGTCTGACCGACCATGCGGCTCGAAGGCTCGGTCATGACATCACTCGCGGAGCTCCGTTCGATCGAGGAGCAACGCATGGCAGCAGAGCGTGCGGCGCGAATCGCCGACGAGGAAGCGCGTGTCCGCGCGAAGGCCGCGGCGGAGCGAGCGGCGCGCGACGCCGAAGCGCTGCGCATCGCCGAGGAGCGCGCGGCGGCGCTGGCGATCGAAGAAGCGCGGATCGCTGCGGAGCGCGAAGCACGGCTGACGCTCGAAGCGGCAGAGGCGGCCGAGCGCGCGCGTCATCAGGCGATGCTCGACGAAGCGCGGCTCGCGCAGGAGATGGAGATCGCACGCGAGCTCGCGCGGCGCACCAAGCCGAAGTGGATGCTCGCGGTCACCGTGGGCGCGGTGATCCTCGCGTCGGGCCTCGTGTGGTTCGCGATCGATCAGATGCGCGTCGCCGAAGAGGCCGAGCGCGTGGCGGAGCAAGCGCGCCTCGCGGCCGAGGAGAACAAGCGGAGCATCCGCGATCTCGAAGGCGCGCTCCTCGTCCTCAACGAGGAGTCGATGACCAACACCGCGCGCCTGAACAAGGCGATCGACGACGTGCTGAAGGCCGAGAGCGAGGCCGCGATCATCGCGGGCCGCAAGAAGCTTCAAGCGATGCAGGCGGAGCAGGCGGCGCTCGCGAAGCGCAAGGCGGAGATCGAAGAAGCCATCCGCAAGAAGAAGCGCGGCGAGAAGGTCGACATGACCAAGTGCCTGCAGGGCGGCTCGATCGGCAGCAAGGACTGCCTCTAATTGCTCGTGTAGCTGACGGTCAGCTCGTCGAGCTGCGCGCCTTGCAGACCGTTCGTCGTGATCTCGACGCGGTACTGCGCGAAGCGCCGTGGCTGCACCGCCGGCGTGCCGCCGCTCGGATCCGTTAGTGGCGCGCTCCACGCTTCGGTCGCGCACGCTGCCTGCGTGTCGCACGTTCGCATCCGCACCGCGATGTCCGAGCCAGGCGAGAGCTTCTCGACCCACGCGACGCGCGTGATGTCGACGACGTCGCCGAGATCCTTCACGACAGACTCGTACGCCGACGTCGTCGCGATCGGCAGCTCGCCGCCCGCGTAGTGCGGTGTGACCTGGAAGTCGAGGAGCGTGCCGGCGTCCTGCGCGGCCGCGTCGTTCACGCGGAGGATCCAGTTGCCCGCGACGGGCGCGCCGTTGAGCGCTGTCGTGTACAAGCGCTGGAGCTCGGTGCCCGACGTGCTGCCGCCGACGCGATTGCGGAGCACGGTCTGCGCTCCGTTCGGCGCGATCAGCGTGATGACGAGGTCGCCCCAGTACGTGTGCGTGAAGTTGTACGAGACATCCACGCCCGTCACCGTCGCACCGGCCGGCGCGGTCAGCGACACCACGGAGTCCGGCGCGGTGCCGCTCGAGGGAATCGCGCGATCGGTGCGATCGACGCCCGTCTCGTAGCGCTCGCTGCGCGCTTCGACGGGACGCAGCCGATCGAGCGGGAACGATTGGTTCGCGAGCTCGGGGCCGCTCGCCACCACGAGCACCGCGGCCGCGCTGCCGGTGCGCTCGGTCTGATCGAGGACGATGTCGTGCCATCCCGCGGCGAGCGTGAGCGGGCCCGTGGTCAGATCGTGCGTGGTGTCGTCCCACGCGTCGAGGACGCGCGTTCCATCGATCCACAGGCGCTGTCCGTCGTCGGTGACGTAGCGGAACGTGAAGGTCCCCGCGACGTCGATGCGAAACTGTCCGGACCACCGGACACTGAAGTCATCGGCCGCGGTCATGCCGAGGTCGCCCGGATTGCCGGTGTTCCAGTTCGTGTTCGCGGGCGTGACTTGATCGATCGTGTGCTCGACGTCGCCGAGCAGGTGGCCGTCGTCGAACCCCGAGAGCACGAGGCCGCTGATGCCGTTCACCGTCGCGCGCAGGCGATGGCGCGGAATCGGCTGCAGCGTGGCGATGCCGGGACCTTGCGCGCGCAACTGAATCAGCGCATCGCCGGTTCCTTCCGACGCCGCGAAGCGGATCGGATACCAACCCGCGGCGCTCGCGACGAACGTGCCGCTGCCCGCCGTGGGCCAATCGCACGAGGCGACCCGTTGAAACGGCGCGGTAGGCGAGGGCGCGAGCTCCACGAAGCCGTGATCGTCGGCGAGCATCTCGAACGTGTACGTGCCCGCGTCGAGGAGCACCTCGCCCTCGAACCACATCGAGAACGTGTCGGGATCCGTGAGGCCCACCGACGGCGGCGTATCCGCGCCGAACGCGAGTGACGTGGAGCGCGTGACCGCCACCTTGCCTGTCTGCGTGAACGCCGACACGGTGGCCCACGTCGCGTTCGCGCCGCTATCGAACGTCATCGTGTTCGACGCGCGCCACAACAGGCCGCCGGTGTAGTACGTCGCCGCCGCGATCGATCCCGGCGCCTCGACGACCGCATTGGACACGGTGCCCATCGCGAAGTCCGCGACGCTGTCGTCCTTCCACGTCCGCGCACCGGGCGCAGCGTCGGGCGCGTCGGGATCCATGGCGCCGTCGTCGACCATGCCGTCGTCCACGGAGCCATCGGTCGGTCGCGCGTCGGTGCCCGCCTTCGCGCACGCACCCGTCACGATGATCGTCGCGATCGCGAATGCCCTCACGATGCGAAGGTATCGCGACGCCGGCTCGTCGGGGAAAAAAGGCGATGAACGAGATCCATGCGATCACCCTGTGACACCATCGCCTCGCCATGAAGACTCACCTGTTCCTCGCGCTCCTGGTCGCCGGCAACGCCGGTATCGCGTCCGCAGACGATGAGGTCATGGACGTCGGCGACCCGCTCACGATGAGCTCGCTCACGCCTGTCTCCACGTTCGGGCTCGAGGTGGGCATCCCGATCTGGGACACGCCGAACAACCAATCGTTCACGAGCGTCGGCATCACGGCGCACGGTCACTACATCGACAAGGGCTCGGGCTTCGGCGGCTATATCAACGTGCCGCTGCAGTACCTCACCGGCGAGCTCACCGTGCCGTTCCTCGGCACCATCGACGACAACGAGTTCTCGATCGGCAACCTCGAGGTCGGCGGCGTCTTCGCGAAGCAGCTGCGCCACCTCGCGGTCGTCGCTCACATCGGCATCGCGCTGCCCACGCACTCGGCCGAGGACGACCTCCTCGGAAATCTCTCGCCGGCCGCCTCCGCCCCGCGCTACACGGACCTCGTCACCCGCGTCCCCGAGTCCACGTGGCTCCGCCTCGGCTTCTCGCCCATGGGCCGTCAGGGCAAACTGTTCTGGCGCGCCGATGTCGGCATCGACATCGCGCTCGATGACGACGCGACCGATTCGCTCTCGCCCGCGTACTACTTCAACGTCGGTGGCGGCATCGATCTCGGCCAGGTCGCGCTGCAGCTCGAGATCGATACGCTCGTGACCGACTCCGACGGCGACGACACGAACTCGGTCCTCGCGCTCGGCGCTCGCTTCCAGTCGGGCAAGTTCCGCCCGGGCGTCTCGATGTTCTTCCCGCTCGGGTGGGACGACAACACCGCCAACACGGGCTGGGACTTCGGCTTCGGCGTCTCGCTCCTCGCGCGCCTGTAGCGTCTCGCCGCGAGACGCGAGCGCTCTAGCAGCCGACGACGATCGAGATCACTTCCGACGGCGTCAGCTCGTACGGCGACTCGACGACGCCGTCGGACTCCCACGACGAGATGAACGCTTGGTCATCGTCGTCGAGAATGAACCACCCGATCTCGACGAGGTGCGCGGGATCCAGCCGCGGCATCAAGTGACGCGTCAGATCGTTCATGGCTGCTTCGAGCATTCTTCAGACATCGCGCGCACGGGATCGCCGGGCAACTTTTGCGCGCGGACGCGGCCGAGCGGCACTTATAGATCGCGCGCAACCTACGGAATCTCGTCGGCGCCGCAGTCGAACGCGGCGTCACCTTGGGGCCGCGGCTCGTTATCGAAGTCCACGCCCGTCGTCAGCGCCGGATCGCCACAGCCGCGCGCAGGCGACGCAGCCATCAGATGAAAATCGCCGGGCGCCTGAAACAGCGGATCCATCCGCACGTTGTTCGCGCCTCCCGCATACGCGGGCTCCACGACGCTGTAGCTCACGCTGCACGCCTGATCGAGCGGCCCGTTCGCCGTGCCCGCGTTGCCCCAGCTGATCGACGTGGTCACGACGTTCGTCGATCCGGTACACGTGAGCCCACCCGCGTACAGATCGTTCATCGACGTGTTGCCGACGATCGTCGACATCTCGACGCGCGCGTCCGTCACCTGCAACAGCTGCACGCCACCCTCGGCGCCACCCGCCAACCCGTTCCCCATCACGACCGCGTTCGTCAGCCGCGCCGTCCCACCGTTGACGTACACACCGATGCCCGAGTTCTGCAGCACGGTCGTCCTCGACACGCCGATGTTGCACGAGAACCCACCGATCCCATACGCGCCCCCACGCGTCAGCACCCGATGCATCTTCAGCGTCCCGAGCTGGCCGGCCATCCCGAAGCACAGCGCGTTGAACTGCTGCATGCCGACGAGCTCCGCGCCGATGATCGTCATCGCGCCGGTCGTCACGCGAAACAGCGCCACCGCCGCGGTCGCCGTCACCGTCGCGCCTTCGCCCGCCAGGATCACGGTGTCCGTGCCCACCGCGATCTGCGCGCCGCGTGGGTACGTGCCGGGTGCGAGCTTCACGATATCGATCGCCGGCGATCCGGCCGCGTTGGTGAACGCTTGCTGAATGTCACACGGCGCGGCCAACGAGCACGCGGTGCCGGTCCCGTTCGGCGCCGCGTACGCGATGCGATCCACCGCCGCGCACGTGCCGTCGGGCAGGCAGACATTTTCGTTCGCGGGCCCGCAGTGCGCGTCCCGATCGCAGAGCTGACAGCGCCCCATCACGCAGACCTCGGGGGCCGGGCACTCCGTCGACAGCTCGCACTCTCGCATCGCGTCGTCGCCGCCACCGCCGTCGCCCGCGCTATCGCTGCCGGCGCCGCCGTCCCCGAGGGGGCTGTACCCCGGGATGTTCGCGATCAGCTCGCAGCCGCCGAGCGCCAGGCTGACGATCGCGACACGCGCCAACTGCGTAGCCATCCAGGGGCGACTATGCTAGAAGCAGAACCCCCGGTGCCATAGCCAAGTGGTAAGGCAGTGGTCTGCAAAACCACCATTCCCCAGTTCAAATCTGGGTGGCACCTCGAAGAGAACCCGCTGGAAGCAGCGGGTTTTCTGTTTTTGGACTGACCGCGCGGGGTAGGTCGAGGAAGCTCGGGACGCGCCACATTCGACCGGTAGAGACGGAAGTACCCGGCGCGTCTTGTCCGCACTAGTACGGCGGCGCGTCGATGTTGAACGACGAGCTGGCAGATACGTGGGAGCTCGACGGCGATACCTGGACGCAGCGATCGAGCGGCGTCGATCCTGGTCCGGGGCCGCGACGTGAGCCCGCGATGGCTTTCGATCCGGTGTCGCAAACGATGCTCGTCTACGGTGGTCGTGCGGGGGCGTCGAACATCCCGACGACGTTCGCCTGGGACGGGACGACGTGGAGTCACGTCGCGACGGAGTCCAATGACACGGGACGAGGGCGGTTGGTCACGCACGTTCACGACAAGCGCGTGCTTCTGATCGCGTACGACGGGATGTTCGCGTGGAGCGGCGCGGGGTGGACGAAGTTGTTCACCAGCGTGCAGGGCGGCATGCGTCGTGGTCGCGTCGCCGCCGCGTCGGATGTCGCGGGACGGCGCGTGCTGGTCTTCGGCGGCTCTGCCGGACAGTTGCTCTCGGACTCCACCGAGATCTGGCGCGGCACGTGGGCACAACACGTGGGGGTGTCGCCGTCTCGGCGCGCGTACTCCGCGATGGCGTACGACGCGGCGCGCAGGGAGTTCGTGTTGTTCGGAGGAACAGACGGTGACGAGAACCTGAATGACACGTGGGTGTTCGCGAACAACACCTGGATCCAGCGCACGCCGTCGAGCTCACCGCCGAAGCGATATGGCCACTCGATGGTCTACGACGTGAAGCGGGGCGTCGTCGTGATGTTCGGTGGCACCGGAGCTAACTGGTATGGGGACACGTGGTCCTGGGATGGTACGACGTGGTCCCAGGCCGTCGGGGCAGGTCCAGCTGCACGCGATGGGCACGCGTCGACCTACGATCCGATCCGCGAGGAGACGATCGTGTTCGGTGGCTACGCGGGGTTCGATCGACCGGTGCTAGGGGACACGTGGGTGTGGAACGGAGCGTGGACGAAGCGTACCGATATCGGGCCGTCGCCGCGGTTCGCCACGGGAAGCGCGTGGGACTACGCGAGGCAGCGCGTCGTGTTGTTCGGTGGAAGCAATGGCGCCGCTACCTTCAGCGATGCATGGGAGTGGGACGGTCTCGCATGGAAGCTCGTCGCTGCCACCGCGATCGCGCCGCGCGCGGGGCACGTCGTCGTGTCAGCGATCGATGGTGCGGGCGTGCTGCGCTTTGGCATGGACAATCAACTCGACCGCGACGATCTCGCGCAGCTTCGCTGGTCGTCGCGGACGCGAGAGGAAGCGTGCGTGGTCGGCGTGGACTCCGACGGTGACCGGTTCACGACGCTGGCGTGCGGTGGCGGCGATCCCGACTGCTGGCGAGTGTGCGCGCCTCTGTGTCCACCCGGGACGAGCTGCACGACGACGGGCTGCGGAGATGGCGTGTGCGCGGGTGGCGCGGAGACGTGCCTGTCGTGTCCACAGGATTGCAACGCGTGCGCGTCGACGTGCGGTGATCTCGTGTGCAGCGCCGACGAGACAGCGGCCTCGTGCGCCGCGGACTGTCCGTGATTCGTCGCGTAGCGGATCGGCTAGCGGCCGAGGATCGCCGCGAGCTCGATGCGATTGCCAACGTCGAGCTGGCGGTACGCGGCGCGCAGCAGGTTCGAGACCGTGTGCTGCGACCGGCCGAGCTCTCGGGCGATCTCGCGATCGGAGCGATCCTGGAGCGCGAGACGCACGACGCGTTGCTGCGCGGGCGTCAGCGTCGCGATGAGCGCGCTCGAGCTGGAGCTGCTCACGTCGAGCCGCACCGCGCCGCCTGGTAGCGCGCGCGCGTGGAGTGAGCCGCGCGGCACGATCTCGACGTGCCGACGATCGCCGCTCGGTGAGCAGCGCAGCGCGGTCATCAGCTCGACACGCGACCGGAAGCCGAGCTTCCAGACAGCGTCGTAAAGGTAGCCGCTCACCGTCGAGCGCGCGATGCCCAGCGAGAACCCGATCGCCTTGTCGCTGTGACCCTCGAGCGAGAGCGCCGCGACGTGCGCCTCGCGTTGCGTGAGACCTCGAGCGTCGGGGGGGCTGGTCGGGATGGCGACGATGCGCAAGGCGCCGCTGCGCTCTCGGCGTGAGACCACGGACCATGCGCCGGTGACAATGCCCGACCAGATCTCGCGCGCGCGTCGCGCGTCGAGGATACGCCCGCCTGCGTCGCCATCACGTTCGGCTTCGGCGCGTAGGCGATCATCGGTTGCGGTTTGCACGCGGAACGCGGACTCGAGATGAGCCGAGAGTACCGACCACAGCATCTTCGGGATTCCGAGCCGCTTCGGTAGCGATGTCATGAGTCCGACGGAGACAACGCGACCCGCGCCATCGCTTCCGGTCAGGTGATGGAGGTTCGCGACGCCGACGCGATCGAACTTCGCGACCATCTCCTGCAGGTATCGGTCGGCGCGGGCGCGTTCCATGGAGCGCTGGAGTGAGAGCTCCAGCGAACGACGGCGCATGTCGCGCAGGCCGCTGCCGCCCTCGACGAGATCGACGCGATGTTGCGAGTTGCGAGCGTGGGAGACGAGAGTGCGCTCCACCGCACCTCGATCGACGGCGATCGCGTACGGGCACACGAGCGAGGTCGTGCCACGCGGACTCGTGTTGATGATTCGACCCGCGGCGCCGACCGCGTCGGGCGCGAGGTTCGCGAGGCCGGTCGTGACGCGATCGAGCCAGATCGCGAGAGAAGGGGCCGGTGCGTATGCGCTATCGAGCCAGGCGAGCGTCTTGTCGTGGTGGAGCGAGGCCACCCTTCATCGTCGCACTCTCGGGAGGATGCGAGCAACCGCGACGAGATCTACAGCGCCCACACCGTCGGGCCGCGCGCGGGCACGAAGCTCGGCGAGCTCGAGTCGCCTTCGGTCGTTCCGTTGCCGAGCTCGCCGCTTCCATCGGTGCCCCAGCACCACGCGGTGCCGTCGGTGCGCGTCGCGCACGAGTGTGGCCACGATGCGCTGATCGAAGCCCAGTTGGTCTGGCTGCCGACGCGTTGTGGTGTCGAGCGCGTACCGCCGGTCGTGCCGATGCCGAGGCGGCCCTCGGCGTTGTCACCCCAGCACCAGAGAGAGCCATCGGATTGGATTCCGCACGCGTGCGATTGGCCGGTGGAGATGGCGCGCCACGTGGCGGTCCCGACCTTTCGCGGGGTGTTCGTGATGTACGTGCTGGAGCCTTCGCCGACGCCGAGTCGTGAGGACAGGTTGCGTCCCCAGCAGTACAGCTCGTCGTTCGAGCGGATCGCACACGCGTAGCCTTCACTGGCAGCGACTGCCTTCCAGCTCCACGTCGCGTCGCCTTGCAGAAGCGGAGTGGCAGAGACGAGTCCCGTTCCCGCTTCGCCATTGCCCCAGCAGTAGAGCTGATCGTCGCTGCGGATCGCACACGAGGTGTCGGTACCTGCGGTGATGGTCTTCCACGCTGCCGTGCCGATGCGCGTCGGGGAGAGAACGTTGCTCGTCGCTTCGATCCCGCAGCGACTTCCGAAGCCCCAGCAGTACATCGCGCCGTTGGACTTGAGCGCGAGGGTGTGGAGCCGCGTGCTCCGCACGATGGTCCAATCGGTGTCGCTGTTCAGGCGCACCGGCGACACCTGCGTCGCGTTCGTGCTCGCGCCGTTGCCGACCTGTCCGGTCCCGTCGTCGCCCCAACACCAGAGCGTACCGTCGGCGCGCGTCGCGCACGAGTGACGGGAACCGGCGGCGACCGAGGACCAGTTGCTCTCGGTGCCCACGCGCATGGGCGATCCGACGTTCATCATGATCGTATCGATGCCGAGTTGATGGACAGCGTCGTTGCCCCAGCACCACAGCGAATGGTCCGCGCGGATCGCGCACGTGTGTCCGGTCAGCGTCGTGAAGCCGCCTTGTGCTCCGTTCGATGCAGCGATGTCGATCCAGTCAGGCGCGCTCACACCATCGCTTGGAGGAAGCGCGTACGCGTTGTTGTCGTACGGCCCGTAGCCGAGCTTGCCGGTCGGCAGCATGCCCGTCGCGCTAGCGTCGCTTCCCCAACACGCGATGCTTCGATCGTCGCGCGACGCACACCAGTGGTTCACGCCGATCGCGAGACGACGCCAGCGCGTCTCCGCGCCGATCCTCGTCGGAGCAGACGTGATCGTCGAGCTCGCGAGCGTGCCCCAGCAGAGGAGCGCCCCGGCGGCGGTCGCACAGGTGCTGCGGTTTCCTGCGACCAGCTGCGCGTCACGCCACTCGGTGCCGGTGGGGGCGATCACCTCCGTCGGGACGTGGCGCTCCATCGCGTCGCTGGTGCCGAGCTGGCCGGTGCCATTGGCGCCCCAGCACCAGAGCGTGTCGTCGCTACGCGTCGCGCACGTGTGATCGCGACCGGCCGTCACGCGGCTCCAGGTCGCTCCGGTCGACGCGATGTTCGTGGGCGACGTGCGATCGACGGTCTCGCCATCACCGATGCGCCCGTTCGCACCGTTGCCCCAGCACGCGAGCGCGCCGTCGGTTTGCAGAGCACACGTGTGCGCGCCGCCCGCCGAGACCTCGAACCAGGTGGTGCCCGGCACCTGCGATGGCTCCTGTTGCAAGCCGCTGCTCGCGTCGGCGTTCCCGAGTTGACCGCTCGCGTCCGATCCCCAACACCACAGCGTATTGTCGATCTGCGTCGCGCACGTGTGGGTCTCGCCGGCGGAGACGCGCTGCCACGTGGTCTTCGTGCCGATCTTCGTGGGAGTGGTGGCTGCGCCCGCGTCGGCGTTGCCGAGCTGTCCGCTGTCGTCGGCGCCCCAGCACCACAGCGAGCCATCGTCGCGGATCGCGCACGTGTGCGAGTGACCCGCTGCAACGCTTGCCCACACACCATCCACTTGCACCGGAGACTGCTGCGCATCCGTGCTGTCGCCGATGCCGAGCTGCCCGACAGTGTTGGCGCCCCAACACCAGAGCGTTCGATCGCGGCGGATCGCGCACGTATGATCGGCGCCGGTGGCGAGCTCGGCGCGATCGAGGACGGTGATCTCCATCGACGCTACCGATGTCGCCACTCCATCCGTCGCCGAGACACAGATCGTGTGCGTGGCCTTGGCCTCCGCATCGAGCACCTCGGCGGTGACGAGAGACGACCCGACGATGTCGAACGATGCGTTGTCGGTGCCATCGCAGTCGGCGAGATCCGAGACGAGCGAGAAGGTGGCCGTCGGACTGTCGTCGACCGCGAGGGTGCCCACCTGCGTGGCGCGCTGCCAGTTCTCGCCGACGGACGCGTTCGAGAGCGTCGGCGCCGCGATGCTCGCTGGCGTGTCGATGGCGGCGTCGGTGATCTCCTTGACGACGCCGCATGCACCGCACAGCGCAGCGAACACGACGAACGAAACACGAGCGTTCATGCTCCATCATCGTCAGCTGCTCTCGTCGCGACATGACGCTTCTGTCGGTCGGCGAGCGTTCCGACAAATTCGTCATGCGAGCGCAGTACGCGACTCGATAGGGTCACATCATGGCCTTCACGTTGCGCGAGCGCATCGACACGCCACCGCTCGCGGCGATCACGAGAGAGGAAGAGGCGCTCGAGCACGACGCTGAGGCGGAGGCTGTCGACGACGCCACGGACGGGCTCGGCGTGGGAGCGAGAGCGGGAACGCCGTTCCTCGGGATGTACGACGCCGAGCCCACGAACCTCAGCGCGTCCTCGTTCGCCGCTGCCACACGTCACTCGCGCTCGAAGCGCAGTCGCGAGCTGCGGCGGATCGACAAATCGCTCGCGAACGCAGAAGGGGACGCGACACCCGCTGCGCTTCATCAGCTGATCCACGAGTGCACGCGCTACCTCGGCAAGGGGAGCAAGAAGGACTCCAAGCGTCGCCCGGCCGTGGAGCAGCTGCTGCAGCAGGCGCGCGCGCAGATGGCGCAGACAGAGTACGTGGCAGCGGATCGCAACGCTCGCGATGCCGAGCTACGCGAGCTACGCGCGACGATGGCGAGCGAGCCGCGCATGGATCCGGGGCAGCGATGGGCAGCGAACACGGCCACGACGATTCCGGCCGCACAGGTCTCGCTGCCCGGTGAAGGCATTCACCTGAAGACCACCGACGGCTGGATCGATCCAGGCTGGAGTCACGATCGCGTGCGCGTTGGCCAGCGCGACATCCAGCCAGCAGCGGTCGGCGATCACTACGCGGGCGAAGAACAGTGGGCCCAGCATCGCGCGCCGCATCAGGTGCTCCGTGGCCTGGGCTACGCGGCGAACGTCACGACGGCCCACTTCGACGACGACGAGCGTGCGGCACATCGCGCAGAGCTCGGACGAGCCGGTGGGCTTATCGGAAGCGCCGGTGGTCAGCTCGAGGACACGGGGGGAAGCGCCACGGGAGTCCGCGGCCTCGACAGGAATATCCAAGAGGACCGAAAGATCTTCGCGATGAGCCCGGGTGGTGAGCTCTATCTCGGTGATCCCGACCGCGAGGGACACAACGTCCATACGTGGGCGGAGGGAGTCGAGCGCCAGCGACGGGGCATCGGGCACGACTGGCGGTCGGTGGGTGACGTGGGATTTCTCCATCACTCGAGCTTCATGGCGGGTGGGGACGTCATGACCGCGGGGACGATGAACGTCGACCACGGTCGGCTCAAAGAGATCACCAACGACAGCGGTCACTACACGCCGGACAGGAAGACGCTGGTGCCTGCACTCCAGTCGCTGCGCGATCAAAACGTCAACGTCGATCTCACCAACGTCGGCTACTTCGATCCCGACGCGAAGGCGCACGTCACGTTGCCTCGCGCGGGTGGCGCGTTCCTCGAGTCAGGCGGCAACGTGGAGCTGTTGCGTGCGCGCGCGACGATGCTGTCCGAGCTGCGAAGCAAGGTGGCCCCGGTCGCGCCGGAGGCACAGGGGCAAGGGCAGGTCCACCTGACCGAGGACAACCTGCTCGACGTCGCCGTCGACCACTTCAACACGAGCGGCGAGAAGCGCAACGCGCTCGACCTGGACGAGCACGTACACCTGCTGCAAGAGCAGCTCGCGCACGACCGCCGCGCGCGATGAGCTACGCGCGGAGCAGCGCGCGCGCGATGACGATGCGCTGGATCTCGCTCGTGCCTTCGTAGATGCGCGTGACGCGCGCGTCGCGGTACATGCGCTCGATCGGGAAGTCTCGCGAGTAGCCGTACCCGCCGTGGAGCTGCACGACGCGATCGACGATGCGGCCGCAGCTCTCGGACGCGAACAGCTTTGCCATGCTGGTCTCGGCGGACGCCTTGTCGCCCGCGTCGAGGAGGCGAGCCGCGCGCAGCGTGAGGAGCCACGCCGCGTCGAGATCGGTGCGCGAGTCGGCGAGGAGGAACTGCGTATTCTGGAAGTGATCGAGCGTGTGGCCGAAGGCGCGACGCTCTCTGGCGTACGCGAGGCCCGCGGCGAGCGCAGCTTCGGCGACGCCGATCGAGAGCGCGGCGATGCCGACGCGACCCGCACCGAGCGCGGCGAGGGCGAGCGCGTAGCCTCCGCCGCGTGGGCCGAGGAGGTGATCGGCGGGGATGCGGCAGTTGTCGAACGAGAGGGCGACGGTGCCGGAGGCGCGCTGGCCCATCTTGTCTTCCTCTTTGCCGACGAGCAGGCCCGGCGTGTCGCGCGGGACGATGAATGCGCTGATGCCGTCGGGATCGGGCGCGGCGCCGTCGGTGCGTGCGAACACGAGGTGAAAGCCGGCGTGCGCGCCGCTCGTGATCCACATCTTCGCGCCGTCGAGGATCCAATGCGTGTCGTCGAGGCGCGCGGTGGTGGTGAGCGCGGCGGCGTCGGATCCGCAGCCCGGCTCGCTGAGCGCGAAGGAGACGGGGCCGAGCTTGCCGGTCGCGAACGGCGTGAGCC
>JAEYYV010000023.1 GCA_023428295.1 Pseudomonadota bacterium | reverse complement strand
GCGCTGGCGTCGGCGCCGGTGCGCGCTTGCGAGGCGCAGGCTTCTCCGCGGGCGCAGCGACGGGCGCAGCGGCGGCGACCGCAGGCGGTGGCGGTGGTGGTGGCGGTGGCGCCTTCTTCGGCGTCTTCACTTCGCGCACGGTGATCACCGTCGCCTCGCGCTTTGCCGACGCGGGCAACTGCGAGACCGAGACGGCGAGCACGCCGTGAATGCTCGCCGTGGCGAGGATGGCCCACGTCATCAGACGCACGAGCTACTCGACTCGCTCCACGTTGAGCGCGAACTTCGTGATGCCCGCGAGCTTCGCGAGATCGATCACGTGCATGACGCTGCCATGACGTGCTTCGCGATCCGCGCTGATCACGATGCTCGGATCCGTCGCGAGCGCGGCCTCCGCGAGCTTCTCCTTCAGCTGCGCCTCGGTGACCGGCACGTCGTTGAACAACGTCTGTTCGTTCTTCGCGAGCGTGACGATCGCCGGTGACGGCGACGGCTCGTCGGAGGTCGCCGTCTTCGGCAGATCGACGTTGAAGCTCTGCGCGACGATGTACGTCGCGGTCACCATCATGATGACGAGCAACACGAGGACGATATCGACCATCGGCGTCACGTTGATGCCGACGATCGGTCCACGCTTGGCCGAGGTCCCCGCCATCAGTCGCTCCCCGTCGCGATCGCGACCGGAAGACCACCCGCGCCATTCTTCGACACCGGTGAAGCCTCGACCGCCGCGGGCTGCGACGACGCCGGCTCGAGTCCGGCGATCACGAGCTTGCCGAGGCTCTGCGTGGCCTCCTCGATCTGCGCGATGCGCTTCTGGTGGATGTTGAACGCGATCACGGCGGGAATCGCCACGAACAAGCCCACGCCCGTCGCGACGAGCGCTTCGGCGATGCCGTTCATCACGCCGCCCATCGCGTTCTTGTTCGGTCCACCGCCGAGCTGATGGAACGCTTCGATCACGCCGAGCACCGTGCCGAACAGACCGACGAACGGCGCATTGTTGCCGAGCGTGCCCATGAAGTTGAGGCCGCGCTCGAGCTCGGGCCGCGCCTCGTCGAGCTCGCTCGTCACCGCGCTATCGACAGCGCGCGCGCCGCGGGCCCGCCACGCCAGCGCGCGCAAGACCACGCCCGCCTCGACGGTGCGGCTCGCGCCGAGGATGCGCTCGACCTCGCTGAAGTTTCCTTCACGCAACGCGTTCGCGATCCGCGCACGCACGTTCTTGCCCGGATCGCGAAGGCGCCGGAAGTACAGCCAGCGCTCGACCATGATCGCGATCGAGATCACCGACAGACCGAGCAGGATGTAGAGGACCCACGTGCTTCCGATGCGAGCAGCGCGAAGAAGATGTTCGACGATCACGACAAGCCTTTCCGCGTCACAGCGCGAGTTGGAGCAAGAACAAACCTGGACCGCGCCCACCGTCGGCGTCGTCCGCACGCAGGCGACCGTCCTGGCGCGCGACCTCGACGAGACGGTGCCCGTCGGAGCGATAGACCGTCGCGGTGAACCGCACCGACGCCTGCCCGCACGCGTCCGCGAGGTTCGCGTAGATCACGTACGTGCCCGTGGGCGGCTTCGTCTTGAACACGAGCGCCTCGCGGTTGATCCCGTCGATGCGGCAGCCGCCGTTCGAGTCGCGATCGAGAATGCCGACGCCATCCGCCGCGAGCTCTGCCGGCGTGATCGGCGGAGGATGCGCGATCGTCGACGGTGATCGCGGATCGACGAGCTTGCCGCTCGGCGTACGCACCGCGAGATCGAGATCGACGGTCGTGTCCCACGACAGCGCGATCACGGTATCCGGCGGCGACAGCGAGGAGTCGCAGCTCGAGAAGTTGTCGAGCAGGTCCGGCCGCACGCACACCGACGTGCGGTACTGGCGTCCCGCGGTGCCGGCCTCGTCGATCGCGACGACATCGATCGCACCGAGGCCCAGCGGGACGTCCCATCCGATCGTCGTGTCGAGCTTCCACGTCAGCTCGTTCCCCGCCGTGGGATCCGGCGGACCGAGCGGCGACACCCAATAGCCATCGCCCAGATCGGCGAACGCGATCGCGATCGCGACCGCATCCGTCGACGTGCGCCCCGACAGCTCCTTGCCGACCTGTCCGATGCGCACGACGTTGTTCGGCGTCTCCACGGTGGTCACCGCGGGATCGATCCGCGCGGCCTTGTCGTCCGGCGGCAACCCCGGCAGCGCTCCCTCGACGAAGCGCGCGCTCGGCACGCGCAGCGGTTGATCGAGCCCGAGCTGGAGCTCGGTGCCGGTGCAGCCCGCGAGCGCGACGATCAGGAGCGCCTTCACAGGTCCACCTGCAGGCGCGCGGTGATGCGGTTGTTCGCGAGGTCGGTCGGTACGCCACGCGTGTCACGCGCGAGCTTGTCGAGGACGAGGTCGTACTGGATGCCGGCGCGTACGCGCGGTGGGAGCCGAACACCGACGAGCGGTGACAACGTCGAGACCGTCTCGTCGCGCGGGATCAGCAGGCCGCTGCGCGAGTCGAAGGCGTCGAGGTTCGGATCGTAGTAGTCGAAGCGAACGCCGAGGAACGCGTGCGTGCCGAGATCCTGCGTGACTGCCGCGTACGCGCCGAGATGGCGAATGTCGGATCCGGACACGACCGGATCGGCGACGAAGAATCCGCGATCGAGGTTCGACGCGACCGTGACCTCGGCAGAGAAGCGCGTCCACCCGAGCCGCGTGCGCAGCCCCGCGCGAAGGTCCGCGCCGAGCGCCCAGCGACGAAAGTTCTCCGACGGAGTCGCGGCGGTCCCCGGAACGCTGAACAGCTCGCCGATCTCGACGGCGCCGTTCTCGTTCAGATCGCGCCACTCGAGTGCGTCCTTCGTCGCGTCGCGACCCGCGTGAAAGCCTTGGCCCGCGAGCACCGAGAGGCCGCCCGCGATGTGCACGCGGTCGCTCGGCGCGACATCGACTCCGACGCGCCCGACGATGTCCTTCGCCGCGTTCGGATCGGCGCGAACGCGCCCCGCGATATCGACGAGCGGCTCGCCCGAGAGCACCGCGACCGCGTAGCGAAACTCCTTGTACTGCCCCCACGCGCGCACACCGACATCGGCCTCGCCGGGGAAGAAGGCGAGCGACGCCGTCGAGCGCTCCATGAACTCGCGGCGCCGCGATGGCTCCGCGAGCTCGAGGCCGTATGGAATGTCCGTGAGGCCGCCGGCGAGCGCGGCGATCGGCGCGACGGGCCCCGGCCAGTGCAGCAGCGCCTCCGCGCGGCGCGGCGAGATGGACGTGCCGTTGACGGTGTTCGCATCGAGCTCGAACGCGAAGCCCGCGTACGTCCACGTTCGCGACACCTCGATGCGCGCGCGCCGCACGGCGAAGCCATCGCGATTGAGCGGCGCTCCGCCTTGCATCAGCTGATCTTGCGATTGCTGATCGAGCAGTCCCTGCGCCTGCACGAAGCCGCTGATCTGGAGTCCCGAGCCCTCGACGAGCGACGCGAGCACGCTTGTGGGCGCTGGCGTCGCCCTCACGTCGGTGACGGGAGAAGGCGCAGGTGGCTCGACGACGACAACGGGCTCGGGCACAGGTGCGAGCTCGGGCGTCGGCTCCGGCGTCGGCTCCGGCGTCGGCGTCGCGGGAACGTCGAGGTCGTCGACGGTCGGCGCAGCCTCGGGCTGTGCACTCGCGATCGCGGGCCCGAAGGAGACGCTCGCGATGATGGCAACGATGCGACGCACGGTCAGGGCAGCGGTGGAAGGTTGCCGCCGTTGAAGCGCGGCAAGCGAGTCGGGTTGTCGTACGGCACGCACTGTCCGTCGGTGCAGCCGTTGAGGAAGTGCTCGTCCTCGTCGGGCTCGCAGGCGGTCAGCAGGTAGCAGTTCGCTGGCGTGCCGCTCGGATCGAAGCACTCCGACGACGCATCGACCTGTGCATCCGCGCGTGTGGCGTCGGGAACCTCGGGCACCGGATCGTCGCCTTTGCACGCGGCGATCAGGACGAACGAGATGATGGCGAGCGTCTTCATCACTGCACCTCGCAGTAGCCGTAGTTGCACGCAGGCGCGCTCGCCGAGCAGTCGCTCGGACCGTTCGGGCACGCGGTCGCGGTGGTCCCGCCGGTCAGGCTCTCGAAGTAGCCGGCGCACGACTTCAGCGGCGTGTACTTCGACAGCTTTCCGAGATCCCCCTCGCGCCAGACCTTCATCGCGCACTTGGGAACCGCCCCGGCTTCGATCTGCAGCTTGAGCAGATCGAAGTCCGGGGGCAGCTCGATATCGCCGTTCAAGTATCCGAGGAACGTGCGCGCCGCCGGGCTCGTGATGACGCCCGTCTTCGGATTCTTCTTCGCGTACCAGTGCTGTGGCGTCCAGATGAAGTAGCGGCCGTCGCGCACGTTCTTCTTGTCGAGCGCCGTGGAGGTCGAGTCCGGCAGGTAGCCGCACGTCTGTCCGTAGTGCTGATACGCGAGCGTGCGCACCGTCGAGCGCGCGGTCTCCGCGGCTTGACCGCTGACGAAGCCGATCGCGGCTTCGGGTTGCGACGAGTTCGCGACGCGCGCGATCGATCCGTTCTGATCGAGGCTGTTCGTGCCGAACGTGAACTTGCTCGCCGGGACGCGGATCGCTTCGCCGAGCAGCTGCTGCACCGCCGCGTTCGAGTCGCGAATCGCGATCTCGCTCTCCACGGTCCACGGCGCTGCCTGGCCTTGCGCGCCGAATCCGAACACGAAGTACGCGGCCTCGGCGCTGATCGATCGCTGGCTCGACGCGAGCGGAACGATCAGGTTGATCGTGTTGACGGTGCCTTGATAGTCACCGATGTCCGACGGAAGCGTGGCGGGCGCGAGCGGACACAGGTGGTGCGAGTTCGCCATGCTCGCGAAGTCGACGACCTGCCCGCCCGACGGCAACTCGCAGGATTGCTCGACGCCGGTCGCGTCCCAGAACTTTCCGGTGCCCGTGATCGTCGTGTTGTTGAGGAGCGCGTAGATGCCGAGACACGCGCCCGGGGACTGATACACGATCGTTGCCTTGTACGGCTCGGGCAGCGAGTTCAGCGCTTGGCTCAACTTCGCGATCGTGGGCTTCGTCGCGCTACCGCCGAGCCCGTAGATCGGATTCGGCAGGTTCGCGCACGGATCGGCACCCGCAACGGCAGGCGTGAAGAGGAGCAGCAGCGTGGTGGCTGCAAGTCGCGATGACATACACAAAGCCTCGGCACCGCCTCCGGTGTGTCCGGTCGTCGGTCGCCAGCGGTGCTGGAGTGCCTCTCGTTCGTCGAGTGGGCGGTGCTAAGGCTTGGCGTCGTTGGTTCGTTCAGGTTGGCGAGGCGGACGGAGCTTCTCCGTGCGCGCGATCTGGACGATCTCTCCGTCGTGGACGGCGATCACGATCTCGCCGAACCGCAGTCCGGTGAGCGCGCGGCGCACGAGCTCGAGGGCGTTTGCATCCAGTGCCATCCTGAAACCCAACATCCGCTATAGCGGACACGGTGTCAATCTCCGTTTCCAATATAACGGATGACCTGTCAAAGCTCGCGAATGGATTCGGGGTAGCATCCAGCACGTGACCGTCGTCCTCGCCGTTCCTGGCAACGTGACTCACGCCGAGCGTCTCGCGACGAGCCTCGGTGTGCGCTTGCTCGTCCCCGAAGTGCGGCGCTTTCCCGATGGCGAGGTGTACGTCCGCATCGACGGTGACATCGACGGTCACGATGTGGTCCTCGTCGGCAGCCTCCACGATCCGGGCGACAAGTTCCTGCTCGTCGCGTTTCTCGCCGGCACCGCCCGCGACCTCGGCGCGAAGAAGGTCGGCCTCGTCGCGCCGTACCTCGCGTACATGCGCCAGGACAGCCGCTTCCGTCCCGGCGAAGGCATCACCGCGTCGTACTTCGCGAAGCTGTTGTCGTCGGTGGTCGACTGGCTCGTCACCGTCGATCCGCACCTGCATCGGCTCGACTCGCTCGACCACGTCTACTCGATCCCCACGACGATCGCGCGCGCGGCTCCCGCGATCGGCGCGTACATCGCGGAGCACATCACCAAGCCCGTGCTCGTCGGTCCCGACAGCGAGAGCGTGCAGTGGGTGTCCGCCGTCGCCGAGCATTGCGGCGCGCCGTTCGTGATCCTCGAGAAGACTCGGCGCGGTGATCGCGACGTGAGCATCTCGTCACCGGATCGGCCATGGGACGGCCACACGCCCGTGCTCGTCGACGACATCGTGTCGACGGGAAAGACGATGATCGAGGCCGCGCGTCAGCTCCGCAGCGCTGGTAGTGCGGCGCCGACGTGCATCGCGATCCACGCCGTGTTCGCCGACGCTGTTAACGACGAGCTCGTGGCGGCCGGTGCGCGTGGCATCATCACGTGCAACACGATCCCGCACGCGACCAACGAGATCTGCGTCGCGGCGCAGATCGCCGACGCGGTCAAAGCGCGCCTCGCCTAGATCACTGCACGGGCGCGGCAGCGTGCGTGGCGGGCGAGCTCGGATCGTCGAATGCCGGGCTCATCACTGCCGACGGCGCGACCACCGGATCATCTGCGCGCGTGATCACGCGAATGCGTCCGATCGCGCCACCGCCGCCACCGAACGTGCCACCCACGCCGGAGCTGCCGGCGAACGTGGCACCCGCTGCACCCGCACCGCCCGCTCCGTTGTTCGCGCTGGTCGGTGTGCCGCCTGCCGCGGGCATGCGATCGAGCGTGGCGTCTCCGCCTTTCCCACCGCGCGTTCCACCGCCACCACCATTGACGGCGAGCGCACCCGCGATCGACACCGTCGGTGCTTCGAGGAGGATCGTCCCGCCTGCCCCACCGCCGCCGCCTGCATCGTTGGCTCCATTTCCGCCCGCGTTGCCTCCGCAGCCGCCCGCGTTGATGCCGCCGGTGATCGCGATCGACGTGTTGGACACGAGCTGGATCGCCGCACCACCGCCGGCACCAGCCGCGGCCATTCCGCCACCACCACCACCACCGCCACCGCCGCCACCGACGAGCACCGTGATCGCATCATCACCAAACGCTGCGCCGCCGACGACGTTGGCGCCCGATGCTCCGCCAGCCGCCGCGGCCCCACCGCCACCACCGCCCTGCCCATTCGTGCTCGTGCCGGTGCCGCCTCCCGATCCGACCGCGCTCGCTTTCTTGTCGCCACCGTCGAACCCGCCGGGTCCCGCCGCGCGTCCCATCATTCCGCCGCACACGGGCACGCCGCGTCCGTCGATGGTTCCCTCGATGACGATCGGTCCGTTTGCGACGATGGCGATCGGATGGTCGCCGGCGAGGCTCACCGTCACGCCACCGCGGACGCGCAAGCTCTCGACGCGAAACACGCGCGCATCGCCGCGCTGGATGAGCTCGATGCCCATCTTCACGCCGGTGCCGCTCGTTCGAACGTCGGTGATCGTGCCGCTGTTCGCGTCGATCGTCGTCGCGGCCGTCAAGTCCACCGCCGCGAGCGCTGCCGGCGCGAGATCCTGTGGGAGGACTGCACCGCCCGCGGGTTGCAGCTGCAAGCAACGCGGCGGTCCCATCTCGGTGCACCCCCAGTTGCACGTCGTCTCCACGATCTGCGCGCCCGCACCCGCGCACGTGCGCAAGAGCGTGTCGGTCGCGCACGTCGCGGACATCTCGGTGCACGGTCCCGCGTCGGGCACCACCATGTCGTCGATGGGCGATCCGTCGATCGACGTCATCATCGTGACGTCGGCGTCGAAGCCGCACGCGACGAACGAGACACCGATGACGGTGAGCGCTGCCCGCTGCACGCCGGCATCCTACCCCGTTCTCGACGGGATCTAGAGCGCTTTGAGCGGGGTCAGACGAAGCAGCACGGGGATGACCTTCTTACCGGTCACGATGCCCATGTGATCGTATTGCGAGCGGATGTAGAGCAGCTTCGCGCTCTTCTCGCGCTTCGAGAACCCGCTCACGTTGTCCGGAACCTTCTCGCGCGCGACGGCGAACTTGTACTTGTTCGCGAACGACTTGGACTCCGTCGCCGTTCCCGCCGCGACGACGATCAGCTTGTGATCGTTGGCGCGCTTGCCCGCATGAATGAACTCGTCGAACGCGTGCTCGCCCGCGTACATCGCGTCGAGCAGGATGATCTGATCGACGTGGCGATGATCGACCCACTGCATCACCGTGCGAAACGCGCCCGAGTGCCCCATCACCACGATCGGTCCGTCGGGGAGCTTGATGTTCGCGCGCGTGACGGCGCGGCGCAGGTCCGTGAGCGCCGGCCAGTGCACGCGATCCTCGTTGCGCGACGGCGCGTCGGGCACGATGAACAGCGCGTTCTGCCGGCTCGCTTTGAACTGGCGCGCGAGCGCGTGATCACGCCACGCACCGTCGGCGTCCGTCCAATAGCCATGCACGTAGACCACGGTGCCGGCGGTGGCGCGATCGTAGTTCGGCGGCACCCACACGTGCACCGCGCCTTGTGCCGTCTTGATCCGCCAGTGACGTCCACCGAGCAGCTCGTCCTCGGTCTTCTCGAGGCGCGAGGTGCCATCATCTTTGACCCGCGGACGGAGCGTGCGCGGCGACGGCGTCGAGAGTCGTGCGCGCGCCGTCGGCTTGGGCTTGACCGCGTTGTCCGCTGGCGAGCCCGGCTCGCCGAGGGGAGCGTCGCCCTCGTCGAGGTTTTGGAGCGCCGAGTCATCCACACGCCCGTCATCATGACTCGCCGGCAGATCGTCCGCGGAGGCGATCGATGTGGCCAACAAGACAGCGATGGCGAGCGAGTGCTTCATTTCTTGGGCTCCGTGATCATCAAGTGAACGTGTTTCTCGGAGTCCGGATAGCCATACCTGAACGGCAGCTTCCGGCGGGGCTGAGCGGCCCACATTTTGACCATCTCGTCGGCGGTGGTGGCCTCGGCCTCGGGCAGGAACGGCCCCACGAACTGGCCGTACGTCGTCTGCACGAAGCCGGCCTTCTTCGCGAACCGCGGGGCGATGCCGGTCGCGTCCGACGCCATCCACACCATGTTCGCGAGCAGGTAGTCGCGAATCTTGGAGAACCCGCCGAGCCAGATGAGGAAGCTGGCGGCTTTGGTCATGGCGACGACCTTGCCCTTCGCCTCGAGGTGCTTGTGAAGGGGGCTCTGGTCGAACGCGTTGTTCGCCAGGTTCGCCGCGAAGTGACGGTGCACGACGAGCGGCGCGTTCGGATCGCCCGCCTTGCGGAACGTCAGCTCCATGTTCGTGAACGCCTCGGAGAAGTCGGTGTCGATCCAGCCGCCCTTCTTCTTCTTCGCGAGCTTCTTCGCGACCGCGTCGATGTCGGTCTTGGTGAAGTACTGGAGCGCGCCGTCGGTGCCGAGCGTGAAGTACTTGAGCGATACCGGCTCCATCCCCATCGCCACGAGCCCTGTCATGTGAAACGAGAGCTGCCCGGGGATGCCGCCCTTCTCGAGCTTGCGCATGTTCTCGCTCGTCGAGTCGTTGAGCGAGAGCAGGCCCGCGACCGACGCGCGAAACGCCGAGAGCCCGGTGGTGAGCTGCTTCTTGGTCAGCGTCTCGAGCCGCGTCGGGTCGCCGCCGTGCTCCAGGGAGATCGTCGTGATCTCGCTGGCGTTCGGGTAGGTGACCAGCGCACCGACAAGGTCACCGCCGCCAAACGGGTACACGACCGTGGCGGGGAGTCCCGCCGGTTGCAGCGCGGCGAAGAACTCGCGGGCCTTGTCGATGTACTTGGTGCGGAACGACTCGTATCGCTTGGTCATCTCGGCGCAGTGCTTCTCGACGACGACCGGATCGGCGTTCGCCGGAAGGGCATCCGCGCCGCCGCAAGCGACCACTCGATAGAAGACCTTCGCCTGGGCGATGAAGTCCTGGGGACCTTCGGTCTGTGCGTGCGCCGTCGTCGAGAACAACGAGACAGCGAGCAGCGTGGCAACGAGCTTCATGGACCCTTCTCCTCTGTACAAGGCCCGGATCGACGAGGCGAATTCCTTGCTAATTCACGTCCCCGCGGTCGTTGGCCGACCCCGGCTTGGGACCGACGAGGGAGTGGAGGATCACTTTCGCGACCTCCTCCCCGCTGCCGTCCCGGAGCGTGACCGGGACATCGTACTGGGCGCGGGCGCTGGACTTGGGGACCGGCGGCTCGCCGATGGCGGTGATGGTGCCGCGCGCCTTCTTCACGTACTCGATCTGCATCCCGCTGACGATGAAGCGGGCGTCGTCGGGGAGCGAGTACGCGAGGGCCACGTTGCCGGCGAGCTCGGCCAGGTTGGCGAGCGCGATCGCGTGCACGCAGTCGAGGTGGTTGCGGACCGTCTTTCTGTCGGTCATCTGGACCTCGGCGTACCCCGGCCGGAGGACCGTTACCGTGGCTCCGATCGTGGAGGTGTAAGGGGCCGCACGCCCGACGAGCCGCGAGAACAGCGCTTTGCCACCCGGCACACCGGACAGCACGTTCCACGCGTCGCGGATGATGTTCCGCGCACCGGACATTGGCTTCGAGAGACTTCTCAAACGGTCGGCGATCGCCATCGCGCGGACCCTATCACCACGAGTCCGGATCCCGTCGCAGATTTCGTGCATCTCTCGTCGTCGAGCGTAGAGTCGAAGAGTAGGATGACCTCCAAGGTGATGACTCGGGGAACAGCTCTCGTCGCGACTCTGTTGTCCGTCGCTTCTTTCGGCGCTGCGTGCAGCGGGAACGGCAAGCGCGGACCGATGACGCGGCAAGAAATGATCGCTGCCGATCCGCTGCCGCTCGCACGCGGTGCGAAGTGGACGTACGAAGTCACGGTCAAGAAGTTCGACGTCGACGCGGACAAGGAGACCACCAAGACGCTCGAGTGGTCGACGGAAGTGATCGACGTCAAGGAAGGCAACGGCGTCATCGCGTATCGCGTGAAGGGCTGGCCCACGGATCTCGCGTCGTTTGAAGACAGCGATGCGGCGCCGGTCCCGAGCGAGAGAACGGTGCTCCGCTCCGGCAACAGCTTCCTGTTTGGCGCATCTCCCGAGCCGATCCTCGACGGAGCCGAGGGCTGGTTCTCGTGGCCGGTGATCGATGGCCAGAAGATCTGCCCGAGCGCCGAGATGGTCTACTGCTGGCGCGTGACCGCGGTCGAGACCGGATATGCGCTCTCGTTCTACACGGGCCCCGACGAGCAGACGTTCGAGATCGAGCCGGGCACGGGAATCTCGCGGTTTCACTACGCGCATCACGGCACCACGAATGAGGTCAACGCGAAGTTGATTTCATATTCCAAGGGCGCCGCAGCTCGTCGGTAACCACGGTCCTGCCCGAGCGGGCAGCTGACGCTCCGACGCATTGCATGCGCCAGGAGGGGCTCGTACAGTCGGCGTAATGAAGATTCCGCCGATGAGCTACTTGGTCCCGACGGTCATCGAACAGACGCACCGTGGTGAGCGTGGATGGGACATCTTCTCGCGTCTCCTGAAGGATCGGATCATCTTCCTCGGGACCGGGATCAACGACGAGGTCGCCAACGTCGTCATCGCGCAGCTCCTGTTCCTCGACTCCGAAGAGCCGGAGAAGGACATCATGCTGTACATCAACTCGCCCGGCGGTCACGTCTCGGCGGGTCTCGCGATCTACGACACGATGCAGTACCTGCACTGCGACGTGGCCACGATCTGCATGGGCCAAGCAGCGTCGATGGGTAGCTTCCTCCTCGCCGCGGGCACCAAGGGCAAGCGGTACGCCCTGCCCCACTCGCGCGTGATGATCCACCAGCCGCTCGCCGGCTTCCAAGGTCAGGCGACGGACATCGAGATCCACACCAAGGAGATCTTGAAGACGCGCGACACGCTGAACGAGCTGTATAGCAAGCACACCGGTCAGCCCGTCGACAAGATCAAGAACGACACGGACCGCGACAACTTCATGTCCGCCGCGGTCGCCAAAGAGTACGGCCTCATCGACGAGGTCCTCGTCACGGCGAAGAAGAAGCCGGACGACAAGAAGGACAAGTAGTTCGCCGCGGCTGGTCGGCCGCACCCACCCACGGTACGCTTGGGGTTCCGATGCCCATCGAGAAACGAGACGGTGCGTCTTTGACCTGCTCCTTCTGCGGTAAAGCGCAGAAAGAGGTCAAAAAGCTGATCGCTGGCCCCACGGTCTACATCTGTGACGAGTGTATCGGCCTGTGTAACGACATCATCGCGGAAGAGATCGAGAAGGAAGACCAGTCGTACGGCTCGTCGACGATTCCGAAGCCCGCGCAGATCAAGAAGGTCCTCGACGAGTACGTGATCGGCCAAGACCGCGCGAAGAAGATCCTCGCGGTCGCGGTGCACAATCACTACAAGCGCATCGATCACAAGCAGGCCGGCCAGGGTCCCGAAGAAGACGTCGAGCTGCAGAAGTCCAACATCCTGCTGCTCGGCCCCACGGGCTCCGGCAAGACGCTGCTCGCGCAGACGCTCGCGCGCATCCTCAACGTGCCGTTCGCGATCGCCGATGCCACCAACCTCACCGAGGCGGGTTACGTCGGCGAGGACGTCGAGAACATCATCGTCTCGCTGTTGCAGAACGCGGATCACGACATCGAGCGTGCGCAGCGCGGCATCGTCTACATCGACGAGATCGACAAGATCGCACGCAAGAGCGACAACCCGTCGATCACGCGTGACGTGTCTGGCGAGGGTGTGCAGCAAGCGCTGCTGAAGATCATCGAGGGCACCACTGCGAGCGTTCCGCCCAAGGGTGGCCGCAAGCATCCGCAGCAAGAGTTCCTGCAGGTCGACACGACGAACATCCTGTTCATCTGCGGCGGCGCGTTCACGGGTCTCGAGGACATCATCGAGAACCGCGTCGGCCAGAAGATGATCGGCTTCGGCGCCGGCATGAACAAGAAGGTCGAGCGCAGTCAGTGGGAGCTGATCCAAGAGGTCGAGCCCGAGGACCTCTTGAAGTACGGCATGATCCCCGAGTTCATCGGTCGCTTGCCGGTCATCGCGCCGCTCCACGAGCTGTCCGAGGAAGCACTCGTGCAGATCCTCACGCAGCCCAAGAACGCGCTCGTGAAGCAGTACCAGAAGCTGTTCGAGATGGACGGCGTGAAGCTCAAGTTCGGCAAAGGCGCGCTGAGCAAGGTCGCGCAGATGGCGGCGGATCAGAAGTCCGGCGCTCGCGGCCTTCGCGCGATCCTCGAGAGCGCGCTGCTCGACATCATGTACGACACGCCCGGTCAGTCCGTCAGCGAGGTAATGATCAACGAGGACGTGATCGAAAAGCACGGCGCCGCCTTGGTGAGCTACTCCAAGGACGGAAAGCAAGCCGAGTCCACCGCGTAGCGCGGGTTCGGCTTGCGCGGCCGCAACGCATTCGCGCCTGTACGTCGTGTAGGCGTGCCGTTCTGACGAGCACTTACGCGACGATTGCGACTTGGTCGGCGTGCCCTCCTCTGGTTCTCAGGAGGTTCGATGATCGATTTGAAGAGACTCGTTCTGGCAGGTCTCGCGCTGGCCGCCGGATGTGGTGACGATGCGACGCCGCCGGAAGAAGAAGAGGACGAGATCGTTCCGCTCGCGCACGCATCGAAGTCGAGCACGATCGCGCTGTCCGACGATCGCGCGCGCGTCGCGATGGTCAACCCCGACGATGGGTCGCTCAGCGTGTTCCAGACGTCCGATAACTCGCGGCTGTCGAAGATCGCGACAGGCGGCAATCCGTCGAGCGTGGTGTTCGCGTCGAACGGCACGACCGCGTTCGTCGCCAATCGCGCCGATGGCAGCGTTGTTCGCATCGTGGGCGTCGATGGCGGGACGCCGTCGATCGACGCGACCGTCGAAGTCGGCGCCGAGCCCGTCGCGCTCGCGCTGTCGCCGAGCGGCAAGAAGCTGTTCGTCGCGGAGATGGCAGAGAGCCGCGTCAGCGTCATCGATACGAAGACGATGGAAGTGCTCGAGTCGATCGATGTAGATCGCCCGCGCGCGCTCACCATCACGAACAACCTCGACACGAGCGACGAGGACGAGACGCTCGTCGTCACGCAGTTCTTCGGCGTTGCAACGCCGGGCGGCGAAGCCAAGGACACCGGGCGCACGGGCAAGGTGCGCCTCTACTCGCTCGCGGATCTCTCTACCTACCGGTCGATCGATCTCGCGCCGATCGACAGTGGCTTCCCGCAAGGCGGCGTCGCCGGGAACGCGACGGTGTTCGCGTCGCCGAATCAGCTGAGCGCGGTCGCCGTCGCGAATGGCCGCGTGTTCGTCGCGAGCACCGCTGCATCGCCCGAAGGTCCGACGCGCTTCGACAACAACGTGTTCCCGGTCGTCCACGTCGGTGATCTCGAGTCAGCCACCGAGATCACCGGCGCGGGCGGCACCACCAACCTCGCACGCAAGATCTACGACGCGATTCCCACTCCGTCGCCAGCGTCGCCGCGCTTCATCCCCGGTCAGCTCGCCGACATCTCGTTCGTCGACGAATCCAACGTCGCGTACGCGGTCGGTCTCACCGGTGACGTCATGACGCGCATCACGTTCGGCGATCCGGTGACGATCGGCTCGTCGCAGAACAAGCAGATCGATCTCGCGGGCAACGACACGATCGGCAAGTGCCAGAACCCGACGGGCCTCGTCGTCGATTCGGTCAACATGAAGGCGTACGTGAACTGCTGGATCTCGCGCCGCCTCGGCGTGGTCGCGCTCGACTCGCAATCGCTCGCCGGCACGTTCGAAGCATCGCCCGCGCCGGCGAACGCCACGGAAGCGAGCATCCAGCGCGGCAAACGCTTCTACTTCACGGGGCGTGGTCGCTGGTCGGCCGCGCAGCAGAACGGTGCCGCCGGTGGCGAAGGCTGGTCCGCGTGTAGCTCGTGTCACCCCGACGGTTACTCCGACAACGTCACGTGGATCTTCGCCGCGGGACCGCGCCAGTCCACCTCGCAGGACGGCAGCTTCTCGCACGGCCCCGGTCCGCAGAAGCAACGCGTGTTCAACTGGACCGGCATCTTCGACGAGCATCACGACTTCGAGCGCAACACGCGCGACGTGTCGGGCGGCCTCGGCGCGATCACCGAAGCGCCGGCGCAAGCGGACTGCAACAAGCTCGACAAGGAGACGCAGGTCTCGCTCGCCGGCATCAATGGTCTGCAGAAGCCGCTCAAGGAGCTGCAAGACGCGGCGCTGTGCGGCCACAAAGATTGGGACGACATCGACAACTTCGTGAAGACCATCGCGCCCGTCAAAGCGCGCAAAGCAACGCCCGCCGACGCCGTCGCGCGCGGTCGCCAGCTGTTCGTCGATGGTGGCTGCGCGAAGTGCCACGGCGGTTCGGGCTGGACGGTGTCGCGCCGGTTCTTCACGCCGGCCGCTGCGACGCAGACCTCGCTCGCCGCGACGCAGTTCGCGATCCCGACGTTCTTCCCGTCGACGTGGATGTACAGCGTCGCTCAACCGCCGAACCCGGCGATCGATCGCACGTTCGTCTCCGCGCAGCCGGCGATCCTCGCCGACGACACGGGCCCTGCGGATATCGCCGTCGGCGTCGCGCAGAGTGCGTGCTCGCTGCGCAACGTCGGCACGTTCGGTGTTCCCACGGACACCGCGCGCACCGACGCGCTCGAGATTCGCCCGGGCGCTGCACCGCGCGCGCAAGGTCGCTCGGGATACAACGTGCCGTCGCTGTACGGGCTCGCCCTCGGCGCGCCATATCTGCATCACGGCCAAGCACCGACGCTGAACGAGCTGTTCGCGGATCCGCGCTGGCAGTTCCACACGACGGCCGGCAACGCGAACTTCGGTGTCGTGCTGAACAGCGCGGGCAAGCTCGACGACCTCGTCGCGTTCCTCTTGTCCATCGACGCGTCGACGCCCGAGATCGAGCTCCCGAAAGACCCGCAGAGTGGCGCGGCGTTCGATGCCTGCCCCGACCTGTTCCAGTAGTTTGGGTGCGGTCACCGAAAATGCGAATGGCGCCCGAAGGCGCCACACGCGAGGACCGAGGAGGGTTGGTGGCTAGTACCAGTTGATGCCGACGCCGATCGTCGCGCCGGTCACCGTGTTGTCGATGCCTTTGTACGCACCGTTCACGAGACGACCGGTGAGATCGATCGAGAAGTTCCGCGCGCTGAGGAGCTCGTAACCGACCGCACCCATGATCGCCAGGCCGTTCTCGGGGATCGACGTCGCGTCGACGATGCCATCACCGTAATAGCTGCGCTCGAGGCGAAGGTTCGCGAAGCCGATGCCGCCCTTGATCCAGAGCTGCGGGGTGACCCAGAACTGCGCCGCGATCATGAGCGTGCTCTGGACCAGCGTGGTGGTGTCACCGCTGAAGCGATTCGACGACACCGTCTGACCGTTGACGCCGACTTCACCGAGGAGCGCGAGGCGCGGACCGATGAAGCCACCGATGTGGCCTTCGAGCATGGCCGACAGCGGGTTGTAATCGCAGTCGGCGCACTCGATGTCGCCGAAACGATCGCTCATCGCGCCGAGGCCGAAGCTGCCGCCGAAGGTCAGCCGGCCTTGGCGATTCCAGAAGCCGCCGGGCAGCTGATACGTGGGCGGAGCGTTGTTGTAGTACCCGCCGCCACCGCGACGACCGTAACCTTGCGCCGACGCCACGGTCGGCACGAGGAGCATGAACGCGAGAACGAAGAGCAACTTGGTAGGCTTCATCAGGGGTGTCCTTCCGGCCGAAATCTTCGCAAGTCTGGGGCCAGCATGCGAGTTCGTGAAGGGACCGAGTATCGGTCACTTACGAGCGCGTTTCGGTCCGACCACCACGCTGGCCTGTGCTGGATCGCCACGTTGTGAACGAGTGTTGATGATCCGAGCGCGTGTAGGAGCGCGCGATCTCGATCACGCGAGGATCAGCAGCTGGTCGACGATGGCGCGTGCGCGCTTCGCGTCGCCGTGGAGCTGCACGCACGGAACGTTGCGCGCCGAGAACAAGGACTCGACCCATTCAGGGGACGTTTGCGGCGTGAGCCATCCCGCGTCGAGGAGCGCCGCGTCCACCGGTCGCACGTCACCACCGGCGAGCTGCACGAGTGCGCCCGGATCCGTCGCGCCCGTCACCGCGTAGCCGACGGCGGCGAGGTCCGACTGGATCTCTTGCAGCCGCGAAGGTCCCGCGCCGATCAGGATGCGGCGCTCGGAGCGACGCTCGATGCGATCGAGGAACGCGAGCCAGCGCGCACGATCGTCGTGACCCATCTCGCTGATGTAGAGGCCGTAGCCCGCGGCGAGACCGGCAGTGCGCGCCTCGACCTCGGTGATGTGACGGACGATCTTCGCGCGGCCGGAGATGGGAGCGCCGCCATCGTCGAGCACGCTCGAGAAGTTCACGGTGGTACCGAGGATCAGCGCGTGCTGCGGATGGATGAACATGCCATCGCGCGAGACATCGAGCGCCTCGCTCTTCACGATGCCCTTGTTCGTCTGCAGCGAGAACTGCCAGTCGACGGGGAAGCGACGCGCGGTGCGCGGAGGCGGTGGCTTGATCGTGATCTTCGCAGCGCGTGCAGCGGTGAGCAGCGCGGTGAGCTGGCGTCGCGATGCATCGTCGAGCTGGAAGCTCACGTTGAACGACGATGCGCCGCTCGCACTCGCCTCTTCCATCGACGAGATCTTGCCCACGTTGCCGCGCACGAGCGCGCTATGACCGCCGAACGACAGCGCGACATCGACGTGATCGTTGATGCGTGGCAGCGCGCCTGCCATCAGCGCCGCGCCTTTGAGCGACAGCGCACCGACGCGGATCGGCACCCAGCGGCCACTGCGCAGGTAGCGTGCGTAGATGATGCTCGGCTGCGCGAGCTGCGTTCTCTCGGTGGGCCTCTCGTTCATCGCGCGCGGAATCGGCGGAGGAGAGACGGGCATGCGCAGCGATTCGCCAGGGGCGATCCCGCGCGGTGTCGCCGACTCGATCGCGCGGCGCTCGATCTCCTCCGGCGGCATCTGCACCGTCGGCGCGCGGTGGTAGTTGCGAACCACGTTGCCGGTGACGCGCGGCGATCCTTCGGGCACCACGCGCGTCGGCGGCGGCGATGCTTCGATGCGAGTGCGCAGCGGCGGCGGCAACGGACCGCTCGCGTGCGGCTGCGGGAGATTGTCACGCGTGCCCTTCGCCTTCACGAGCATCACGGGATCCTGCGTGTCTCCGCGCGGCAGAGCGACCATGCGCCCCGACGGTGACTTGAGCTCGCGGATGAGCCGCACGAGTTCGACGAGCGCGCCGACGACGTTGCGCTGGTGATCGACGCGCAGCGTGCAGCGCGCGAGTCGCTCCTCGAGGAAGCGACGGCGATCACCGAGCGACAGCTCGGCCGGCTGGATCATGCCGAGCTCCGCGAGGAGCGCGATCTCGACGACGTAGTGCAGGCGATCGCTGCCGAGCGCGAGCGGATCGTACGCGAGGTTGATCAGCGCCTGGTCCGTGGTCGGATCCCAGAAGGCGCGGACGTTCGCGAGTGGAGGGGCTGCCTGATCATCGAGCGGCGAGAGCGCGTGACTCCAGTGACCGAGTCGCTGGCGCGGTTGGTCGACGATCAGGAACGCCTCGACGAGCGCTTCCCCTCCCTGCTGCATGTTGCTGCACCCGGTTAGAGCAGCGCGAATGCCACGACCCGCGAGTGAAAGGCTCCTTACGACCGGATCGGGATCGAAGACAGATCCTTGGGGTAGCGGACGAGTATCGATCCGTCGGGAGCAGGGCAAATTTGCCGCGGACTACGTGGCAAAAACACCACACACCCGTGTTGGGGGGCCCCGATTTCTTGCCCAAGTTGTTGTGCGACCTAGAGTATCAGACCATGAAATCCGACGAGCGCGGGCGTGGCTACCGGCTGCCCCTTTTGCCTCTGCGCGACATCATCGTGTTCCCGCACATGGTCGTCCCGCTGTTCGTGGGGCGTGACAAATCGCTGTCCGCACTCGAAGAAGCGATGGCAGGTGACAAGCAGCTCCTGCTCGCAGCGCAGCGCCGCGCGAAGACCGACGATCCCAACGACGACGACATCTTCGCGATCGGCACCGTCGGTCACATCATCCAGCTGCTGCGCTTTCCGAAGGGACCGGTGAAGGTCCTCGTTGAGGGACGCGCACGCGCACGCATCAACAGCTTCGCGCAGACGGATCCGTTCTTCATCTGCGACGTCGAGGATATCGACGAGCCCGAGGACGATCCCAACGAGATCGCCGCGCTCATGCGCTCGGTGCAAGACGTGTTCGAGGACTACGTGAAGCTGAACACGCGCATCCCGCCCGAGATGCTCGTCAGCGTTCGCACGATCGAAGAGCCCGGCCGGCTCGCCGACACGATCGTCGCGCACGTCGCGCTCAAGCTCAAAGACAAGCAGGAGCTGCTCGAGACGTTCTCGTCGGCGCGTCGCCTCGAACGGCTCGGCGAGCTGATGCAAGGCGAGATCGAGATCCGGCAGGTGGAGAAGAAGCTGCGCTCTCGCGTGAAGAAGCAGATGGAGAAGCAGCAGAAGGAGTTCTACCTGAACGAGCAGATGCAAGCGATCCAGAAGGAGCTGGGTGGCGAGCGCGACGAGTTCAAGAACGAGCTGAACGAGCTCGAGCAGAAGATCAAACAGAAGAAGATGAGCAAGGAGGCCAAGGACCGCTGCCTCAAAGAGCTCAAGAAGCTGAAGCAGATGTCGCCCATGTCCGCCGAGGCGACGGTCGTGCGCAACTACCTCGATTGGGTCGTCGCTCTCCCGTGGGAGGACAAGACCGAGGACAACCACGACATCAACAACGCCGAGGCGGTGCTCGATGCAGAGCACTACGGCCTCAAGAAGGTCAAAGAGCGCATCCTCGAGTACCTCGCCGTGCAAGCGCTCGTGCCGCGCCAACGCGGACCGATCCTGTGTCTCGTCGGCCCTCCCGGCGTCGGCAAGACGTCGCTCGCTCGCTCGATCGCACATGCGACGCAGCGCAAGTTCGTGCGGCAGTCGCTCGGCGGCGTGCGCGACGAAGCAGAGATCCGCGGCCACCGGCGCACGTACATCGGCGCGCTGCCCGGCAAGGTGATCCAATCGCTGAAGAAGGTCGGCTCGCAGAACCCGGTGTTCCTCCTCGACGAGATCGACAAGATGTCGATGGACTTCCGCGGAGACCCGGCGAGCGCGCTGCTCGAGGTGCTCGATCCCGAGCAGAACAACACGTTCAACGATCACTACCTCGATCTCGACTACGACCTGTCCGACGTCATGTTCATCACGACGGCGAACCAGCAGCACGCGATTCCGCTGCCGCTCCAGGATCGCCTCGAGATCATCGAGCTCCCCGGCTACACCGAATGGGAGAAGGTCGCGATCGCGAAGCAGTACCTGATTCCCAAGCAAGCCGAAGCGAACGGCGTGAAGGACCTCGCGATCCAGTGGAACGACGAGGCGCTCACGTACATCATCCATCGCTACACCAAGGAAGCGGGCGTCCGTAACCTCGAGCGCGAGCTCGCCACGGTGTGCCGCAAGATCGCGAAGGAGTACCTCGCGAGCAATCGCCAGCAGACGACGTTCGAGGTCACGCCCGAGCAGCTACAGAAGTGGCTCGGCGTGGAGAAGTACCGCGAGGCTCGGCGCGAGAAGGAAGACGAGATCGGGCTCGCGAACGGTCTCGCCGTCACGATGTTCGGCGGCGACCTGCTCACGGCCGAGGTCACCATCGTTCCGGGCAAGGGCAAGCTGACGCTGACCGGCAAGCTCGGCGAGGTGATGCAGGAGAGCGCGCAGGCAGCGATGAGCTACCTGCGGTCGCGCGCGGGAACGTTCGGCCTGTCGAACGACTTCCAGAACAAGACCGACGTCCACGTGCACTTCCCCGAGGGCGCGATCCCCAAGGACGGTCCGTCGGCGGGCATCACCATGGCCACGGCGATGGCGAGCGCGCTGTTGCGTATTCCGATCCGCCAGAACGTGGCGATGACCGGCGAGGTCACGCTGCGCGGACGCGTGCTGCCGATCGGTGGCCTCAAGGAGAAGATCCTCGCGGCGCATCGCGCGGGCGTGGCCACGGTGCTCTATCCCGAGGAGAACCAGAAGGACCTGAAGGACGTGCCGGAGAGCGTGCTCGCGGAGATCGCGGTCATCCCCGTGAAGCACATGGACGAGGTGCTGCGCCACGCCCTCGCCCACCCCCATCCCGAGGACTTCTTGCGCGAGCCCTCGAGCGTGGTGGACTGGCGCATCGTCGAGACCATGCCGCCCGACGATCCGCGCGACGCGCATTAATCGCGCGTCGGACGTGCGATTCTCCAGCCGTGATCATCGTGAGCTGGAACGTGCTCCATCGCATCCACGCGGTGAACTGGAGCGAGCCTGCGATCAGCCACTGGAACGACGAGCGATCGCGCGTCGGCTCGATCGCGGACTTCATCGCGGCCACGCCGGCCGAGGTGATCTGCTTGCAGGAGGTGTCGGGCGATCAGCTCGCGATGCTGCGCGACGTCGAGGAAGGCGAGCTGTTCGCGACGAAGTACCCGCGCGTGCCATCGTTTCGCAAACCGACGGCGGAGTCACTGCGCGACCCGGCCGAGTACCTCGTGACGATCGTGCGCGACAGCGGTGCGCGGCTCGTGCGCGCGGAGGCGTTTCCCACGGACGGCGGCAAGGGCTTCGTGCGCGTCGAGCTGGCGAACCAGACCACCGTGATCAACACGCACGTCAGCTT
>JAEYYV010000348.1 GCA_023428295.1 Pseudomonadota bacterium | reverse complement strand
AGGTTGAACCGGTTCGCCGCGACGCACGACTGACCGGCGTTGCGGAACTTCGCGATCACCGCCTGCGCGACCGCGACGTCGAGATCCGCATCGCCGAGCACCACGAGCGGTGCGTTGCCGCCGAGCTCGAGCGACACGCGCTTGAGATCATCCGCGGCACCACGCGCGAGCCCGATGCCGACCTTGGTCGAGCCCGTGAAGCTGATCTTCTTGATCACGCGCGACGCGAGGAAGCGATCGCCGACGCGCTTGGCCTCGTGCGACGGCACCACGTTGACCACGCCTGCCGGCACGCCCGCTTCCTCGGCGAGCTTCGCGAGCGCGAGCGCGGACAGCGGCGTCTGACTCGCGGGCTTGGCGATCACGGGGCACCCCGCAGCGAGCGCGGCGCCGAGCTTTCGCGTGAGCATCGCGTACGGGAAGTTCCACGGCGTGATCAGCGCGCAGGGGCCGACTGGCTCGCGCGTGATCACGATCCGCGTCTCGGCGCGACTCGACGGAATCGTCTCGCCATAGATCCGCTCGGCCTCTCCCGCGAACCACGACAAGAAGCTCGCCGCGTAGCGAACCTCGGCCAGCGAGTCCGGAAGCGCTTTGCCATTCTCCCGCGTGCAGATGCGCGCGAGGCGCTGCTCGTCCGCGAGCATCGCGGCCGCCATCTTGCCGAGCAGCCTCCCGCGCTCGGGGCCGGGCGTCGCTCGCCACACCGGGGCAACTCGCGACAGTGCCGCGAGGCCGTCATCGATGGTCTTGTCGTCGGCATCCGCAACTTCGGCGATGGTCTCGTTGTCGAACGGGTCGGTGACGACGAACCGCTGTTGCGTGGCGACCCAGCGTCCGTCGATGAAACACTCGGTCGGTGGTAGCTCGCTCATGGGGGGACTATGCCTTGCGGCCGCGCACCTGCATATCAGCTCAGTCGCTTGGCCAGCGCCTGTGTCTCGAGGAGGTTGTCCTCGATCGAGCAATACGTCCAGCCGCCGTAGCGCCCCACGCTGTGGACACCGGCGAGCGCGAGCCCGTCGCGCACGCGCTCGGTCTCGGCGAGCGATGCCTTGGTGATGTGCACGTAGGCGGGATCGAGCACGACGTGGTGATGCGAGACGAGCTGATGACCGTCCACGATGCCCTCGCGCGCGAGATCGCGCAGCACGCGCTCGCGAAGCGCGTCGACATCGAACGTCGCGTCATTGGCGGCGCCGATCTCGATGTAGAGCGACATGCGATCGCCGTCGAGGATGTTGTCGTACCAACCCACGCGATAGAACGAGACCTCGCGATCCGGGAAGTACATCCAGTGGATGTCGCGCTTTCCTTTGCGATCGAAGCCGAGGTTGAACACGAGCACGCGGTTCGAGGTGAACACCGTCGGGTCGTGCGCGACGCCCGTCATCCGCGCGAGCACCGGAAGGGGCGCGGAGCTGACCACGGCGCCGAAGCGAATGCGCCGCTTCTCGGTGATCACCTCACGCGTGCCGAGATCGATCGACGTGACGCGCTCGTTGCAGCACACCGTGCCGGGCGGCAGCTCGACGAGCAGCGCGTTCACGTACTGCACCGCGCCCCCCGCGGGATACGTGAACGTCGCGTTGTAGCCGCCGTCCTTGGGCAGGCCCGGCCGCATGTTCGCGATGATGTCGCCGATGTCCGCGTGCGGGAAGAACCGCCCCATCGCGTCGACGTCGAGGCGCTCGAGGCTCGTCGCGTAGAGCTTCTCGTTGTACGGGCGCAGGAACTTCTCGGTGATCGCGGTGCCGAGGCGCTGATACAGCATCTCGCCGAACGACTGCGGCGGCGCACCGTCGGTGGGCGTCGGGCGGAAGTACAGATCGACGAGACACTCCAGAAACTCGTCCTTGGGGAGCTGATGGATGTTCTTCTGGAACGGAAAGTCGATATCGAGCCCCGCGTAGCGGATGAAGCTCTTCTTGACGACGGTGCGGATGTCCTGCCCCGGCATGCGCGCGCGCAGCCATTGCTCGACGTACGGATGCTTGAAGTGGAAGAAGTGGCCCGAGTAGTCCCAGACAAAGCCGTCTTGCACGATGGTGCGGCAGTAGCCGCCCGGCTCCGCTTCACTCTCGAGGACGAGCACGCGCTTGTCGGGGTGCAGCTCGCGATACCAGTTCGCGAAGCCCAAGCCCGAGACGCCGGCGCCGATGACCACGACGTCCGCGTGCTCGACGGCCTCGCTCACTTGCTCGACAGCCTCGCGAGCTCGCTCGCAAAGATGCGCCGCAGGATCGCGATCGCGCAGCCGTACGTGCTCTCCATGCCGAAGTACGAGAGCGACTTCGAGAGGAGGCTCTGGCGTCGCGAGTACGGCGTATCCGACGCGTAGTGGATCACGCCGAGCTCGAACTGGCTGTGATCGACGAGCGACACGAGCTCGTCCTTGGGATGGCGCCGCGGCTCGACGGTCTCGTACGCGGCGGACAGGTACGGCCCTGCCTCCATCTCCATCACCGTGTAGCCCTCGCGATAGAACACGTCCATGTAGTCGCGGTTCTGCAGGAACGCCGAGCGAACGGTGAGCGCCTTCTGGTTGTCGAGCACCGTGCCGTGCTTCATGAACGGCTGCACGTCGGCGGCGGTCAACGCGTTGCGGATCAAGTACGTGTTCGCCGAGTGCTCGTCGTGGATCACCTTGCTGATCATGACGTCACCGACGCGCCCGTTGAGCGTCGCGGCCTTGCCCATGATGTAGATGCCGCGCAGCTCTTCCACGCCGAGCGCCACGCTCGTCAGGTGGTGATACGCCGCCATGCCGAGCGGGTAATCGATGTTCACGAGAACCGCGTCGCTCTTGACGATGTTCTCGAAGCCGGGGAAGTGCATGCGCGGATCGAGGTTCTCGGGCTTGAGCTGGGAGAGCTCCACGACCTGCGCGTCGACGTCGATCTTGCCGGGGGACGCGATGGCGCGAATCCCCGCGGCGGCGTCCCACTCCTGCACCTGCACCATGCGCGTGTTGGCGTTCGACGGCTCGTGAATGAACGCGCGCAGCGAGTAATAGAGGATGTTCGTCGCGAGCGCGTGATCCCCCTTGGCGAGCGCCTCGTCGTAGCGAGGAGCGAGATCCTCGGGGTTCACGCGGTGGAGGAAATCGACGATCTCCGTACCGTGTGCGCGCGCGTATCCGCCGAGGAGGTTCGCGAGCGAGTGGCTGTTGGACGAGATGAAGTAGACGGGGCGTCCCGGCGGCAGCGCGGGTGCGATCGCTTGGAACCACCGCTGCGCGCTGCGCTGGTACTCGCGGAACGAACCGTCGAGGAGGCGGACGAACAGATCGCAGTCGTGGGCGATCATGTCGCCGAGGATGTCGCTCGAGCGTGGACCGAGCGCACCGCGCAGGCGCAGCACGGCCTCGGCGTCGCCGAGCGCGGCGGCGAGCGCGATGTCGTCGGTCACGTCGGAGATCCGCGCGGCCAGCAGCCGCTCGCGCAGCTTGTTCCACTCGATCTGATAGGCGGTGACGATCGGGACGAGATCGTCGATATCCGACGCCGAGGCGACGAACGCCGCGAGCGTGGACCCACCGTCCCAGCGCAGCGGCCGGCGGCGACCGCGCGTGCGGACCGTCTGCCAGTTCTCGAGACGGTACCCGGCGGCGACGAACTGCGCGTGCGACTGCCCGAGGACGATGCGCCGGATCTTGGGCATGCAGTCCGGCAGGCGGCCGGCGCTATAGCCGAACGCGGCGAGATCCGGGTCGGGCTCCTCGGCGCCGAGGTGGAGGCTCGACCTCGAATAGAGGTGGGCCTCCTCGAACGCGCGCACGCGGACGTCGCCGCTCGACCGGAGCAGCGAGTAGTAGGTACGGATATAAAGATCGATCTCGTCGCTCGTCGCGCGAGGGGGCTGGCGATCCACGGGCTTACAGTAGATCAGCCTTGGCTCCGGAGCGCTTTCCCTGGCCACTACTTAGTGCTATCGAATGGCCCTCCAGAAGGAATCCCCGTGAGCAAAGAAGAGCTAGTACATCTCGACGGCGAGGTCATCTTGATCGCGAAGGGCGGCAACTTTCGCGTCAAGCTCGACAACGGCCACGAGGTTCTGGCCAAGCTCGCCGGTAAGGTTCGTCGCCACCGCATTCGCGTCGTCCTTGGTGACCGCGTGACCGTCGCGGTGTCGCCGTACGACCCGACGCGCGGCTTCATCGTCTATCGCCAACGCTAACGCTCCTGCGTCAACGCTAGCGCTCTGGCGCCAGCGCGAACGCTCCGGCGTCGGCGGTTACTCTTCGCGCGGTCTCGTGCGCGGCGGACGTGCGCGAAGTGCCATGGCTCGTCGGCCTTGGTGCTACCTTCGTGACCGATGGCGGAAACCCCGTTGTACGTCGGTATCGATCTCGGCACGACCAACTCCGCAGCGGCGGTCTTCGACGGCGAGAAGGTCAGCGTCATCCGCAACGCGCAGGGCGGGACCGTCACGCCATCGGTCGTGCGACTCGACAAGCAAGGCCGCATAACGGTCGGGACGCGCGCGCGCCGGTTCATCGAGCAGGACGCGGCGAACACGGCGACGGAGTTCAAGCGCCTGATGGGCACCGGCAAGGCGATCGACTTCCCGGCGGCAGGTACCGCGAAGAAGCCCGAGGAGCTGTCCGCGGAGATCTTGAAGGCATTGCGCCAGGACATCGCCGACCAGCTCGGCGCCCAGATCGAGCGCGCGGTGATCAGCGTGCCGGCGCTGTTCGAGCTGCCGCAGAGCGCGGCGACGTCCGAGGCCGCGCGCCTCGCGGGCTTCGCGCGAGTGGAGCTCTTGCAAGAGCCGATCGCGAGCGCGCTCGCCGCGGGTTGGCGCGCCGAGGACGACGGCGGCGGAACGTGGCTCGTGTTCGATCTCGGCGGCGGCACGTTCGACGCGTCATTGCTCGAGACGCGCGACGGCCTGCTGCGCGTCGTCGGCCACGATGGTGACAACTTCCTCGGCGGACGCGACTTCGATTGGGCGATCACCGAGCACCTCGCGTCGCAGCTGTCGGTGGTGCCGCGTCGCAATAACCCCGAGCACGCGGCGGCGCTGCGCGCGCTGCGCCTCGCCGCAGAGGACGCGAAGATCGAGCTCTCGCGCGGCGATCGCGCGCAGGTGACGCTCGCGCAGCCGCTGTCGATCGATGGTCAGGACGTCGACGTCGATCTCGAGCTAACGCGCCAGACGGTGGAGTCGCTCTGCGCGCCGCTCGTCGATCGCGCGGTCGACGTGTGCCTTCGTCTCATGCAGGGAAATGGCCTCGGCCCGGGTAGGCTCGCGAAGCTGGTGCTCGTCGGTGGACCGACGGTGATGCCGATGGTGCGCGCGCGCGTCGCCGCACGTCTCGAGGCTGCCGTCGCGGAGGGCCACGATCCGATGACGCTCGTGGCGCAAGGCGCGTCGCTGTACGCGGCCACCGCTGCACTCGACGGACGCGCGGCGAGCGTGCCCGTCACGTCGGGGCGACAAGTGTGGCTGCAGTACCCGGCGGTGTCCGCGGATCTCACGCCACACGTGGTCGGCAAGTTCGTCGGCGAGAACCCGCCCGCGAAGCTAACGCTCGTGCGCAGCGACGGCGCGTGGTCGAGCGTCGAGGCGACGGTTGGCCCCGACGGCACGTTCCTCACGACGGTGACGCTCCTGCCGCGACGCGCGTGTACGTTCACGATCGAAGCGCGCGGTGCCGACGGGGGGATCATCCCCGTCTCGCCGCAGTCGCTGACGATCGTGCAAGGCCTCACGATCGGCGATCCGCCGCTCTCGCGCACGCTCGGCGTGGCGCTCGCGAACGGGCACGTGCAGGTCTACCTCGAGCGCGGCGCTCCCCTGCCCGCGCGCCGCACGTTCACGCATCACACGATCGAGACCGTCGCGAAGGGCAGCTCCGAGAGCGTGCTGCGCATTCCGATCGTGCAAGGCGAGATGTCGCAAGCGGAGCTGTGCCGCCTCGTCGGCACGCTGGACATCGGTGGCGACGCGGTGAAAGACACCGTACCGACGGGCTCGGCGATCGAAGTGACGATCGAGCTCGATCGTGGTGGCCGCCTCGCGGCGCGCGCGCTCGTACCGTCGATCGGCCAGGTGTTCGAGCATGTCGCGCATCTGCTCGTCCCCGACGCGGCGCCCGAAGCACTCGACGCTGCGCTGCGCGATCTTCGTCGCCAACTGATGGAAGCGCGCGCGGACGCGTTCCGCCACGGTCTGGGTCAGGTGATCGAGAAGCTCGATCGCGTGGAGTCGCGACTGTCCGAAGCGGAGCGCGACATCGACGCCGCGCACGGTGGCGATGCAGACGCCGCGCAGCGTGCACGTCGCGCGCTACTCGACGTCGACGGCACGATGGCCGAAGCCGACCTCGCGCGGAAGTGGCCGGATCTCGAAGCGGCCGCGCGGCAGACGGCGATCAGCGCGTCGTCGACGGTGGGCATGCACGGCACCGACGCCGAGCGCGCGTTGCTCAACGAAGTGCTCGCGGCGATCGACAAAGCGCGCCGCGACAAAGACGCGCCCGAGCTCGAACGGCAAATGCGCCTCGCGCAGCGCCTCTCGGCGGCGGCGTTCCATCGCACGACCGAAGCGTGGGAGTACTACTTCGACGACGCGGCCTCCGAGGTCGGCTCGATGAAGGACCTGCCGCGCGCACACGCGCTCATCAACGAGGGCAAGGCCGCGCGCGATCGCGGCGACACGGAGGAGCTGCGCCGCGTCGTGAAAGCGCTGTGGCAGCTGCTCCCCGAGGACAGCGAAGCGCGCAAGAAGGGCTTCGACTCGGGAGTCCGATAATGCTCGGAGCGTCGAGGTAAGCGATGCAGCTCCTGCTCGAGGACAATCCGTTCTTCGTGCTCGGGTTGCCGCCCGACACGAGCCGCATCGAGATCGAGCGCGAGGCGCAGAAGCTGCTCGGCATGCTCGAGCTGGGCTTCGCCGACGCGAAGACCTACCGCACGCCGCTCGGCCCGCGCGTGCGAACGCCCGAGCTCGTGCGCGCTGCCGTCGCGGCGCTGCGCGATCCGTATCGC
>JAEYYV010000307.1 GCA_023428295.1 Pseudomonadota bacterium | reverse complement strand
GAATGGCTCCTGGCGAATGCCCCGCTCGACGGTCGCTGGTGCCTGATTCACGCGACCCACATGACCGACAAGGAGACCGCCGACATGGCACGCAGCGGCGCCGTGGCGGGGCTCTGTCCGGTGACGGAGGCCAATCTCGGCGACGGGATCTTTCCGGGCCCGGGGTTTCTGGCCGCGGGCGGCCGCTTCGGAATCGGCACGGATTCCAATGTCCTCATCGGGGTATCCGACGAATTGCGGCAGCTCGAATATGCGCAACGGCTGCGTGTGCATCAGCGGAACGTGCTGGCGAAGCCCAACCAGTCGAACGGGCGCGCCTTGTTCGAGGCGGCTCTCGGCGGAGGTGCGGCCATACTCGGCGCGGGCGGCGGGGCGCTCGCTGCGGGTGCGCCGGCCGATCTCGTCGCATTCTCCCTCGACGAGGCCGACTGCCCGGCGCGCGCGGGAGATGATGTCCTCGACGCATGGATCTTCACCCGCCACGTCCGTCCGGACACGGTCTGGGTGGGCGGCAGCAAGCTGGTCGCCGGTGGCAGGCATGTGCGCCGCGACGCGGTGGCGGCGCGCTTCCGCAAGGCGATGCGGGAACTCGCCTCGGCATGACGGCTGTCACGGCGCCGCAAGCCGGCCGACCATCCCTGCATCGACGCATCCTGTCGGAGCTGACGCAACAGGTGGTGTCCGGGGCATGGCCACCCGGCCACCGCATTCCCTTCGAGGCGGAGCTTGCGGCGCGCTACGGCTGCTCGCGCATGACGGTCAACAAGGCGCTCACGCAACTCGCGGCGGCGGGGCTTGTCGAACGGCGGCGGCGGTCCGGCACCTTCGTGCGCATGCCGCGGACCCAGGCGGCGGTCCTGGAGATCCATGACGTCCGCACGGAGGTGGAGGCACTCGGCTCGCCCTATGTCTATCGTCTGCTGGCGCGTGAGGTTCGCACGGGAACGGCAGCAGACGGCGAAAGGCTCGCGAGCGAAACGCCGGGATCGGTCGTCGCGCTCTCCTGCCTGCATCTGGCCGGGACCGTTCCATTCTGCCACGAAGAGCGCCTGATCGCTCTCGACGCGGTTCCCGAGGCGATCGACGAACCGTTCGACGACAGCGCGCCGGGTCCGTGGCTGGTCCGGCGGGTGCCGTGGACCATCGCCGAGCATCGCATCGGCGCGGCCTCGGCGGACGGCGAGATGGCCCGCGCGCTGGGGCTGACGCCCCTATCGGCCGTTCTCCAGATCGAACGGATGACCTGGTTCGCCGACCGCGTGGTCACGCAGGTTCGTTTCACTTATCCGGCCGGCCGGCACACGCTGGTCGCCCGGTTCACCCCCGCCCACCCGCTTCCGGGCTGAAGGCGGCGGCACCTCCGCCATCGCGCGTCAGGCGCTGACCCGGTTCCTGCCCAGCCGCTTGGCCTGGTAGAGCTGCTGGTCGGCGCGGCGGAACAGATCCTCCGCAGCCTCCCTGCCATCCCACACCGCCAGACCCACGCTCGACGTCACGCGAAGCTGGAGGTCGTTGGCGAGCGCTATGGGTATGGCCGAGATCGCCACCCGGATGCGTTCGCCGAGCCGGGTCAGCATGTCGACGTTCATGTTCGGGGCAACCACGGCGAACTCCTCGCCGCCGAGCCTGGCCACGACATCGTGATAACGGGTCATGTCCCTGAGGCAGGCTGCGACCGCCCGAAGCACGTCGTCGCCGACGTCGTGGCCGTAGGTGTCGTTGACCTGCTTGAAATGATCGAGATCGAAGATCATCAGCCCGACCGGCTTGCCGATCCTCCCGAACTCCAGGAGGTACTCGCTCAACGCCTCGTCGAAATAACGGCGGTTCTGCATGCCGGTCAGCGCGTCGGTCAGCGCCGCCTGCTCGAGGGTTTCCGAGCGGGCGCTCAGCGAATGCGTCATCGCCCGCAGCTTGTCCTCTTCTCTGACCTGCGTCCGGATCTGCGGGTAGATGAAGAAGACCCCGAAGAACAGCGCGGTCAGAAGCAGCACCAGGCTGGCAAACAGGTAGCGGACGATATCGAGGACATCTCCGGACGCGGATCGACCACCGAACGCGGTGGAACCCAGGACAGCGACGTACGCAAGCAGGTTCGCGGCGCCTGCAGCAAGCACCACGACAATCAAGACGAAGAATGCAGATTCTGACTTGTGGAATCGCATCGATGCCCCGCAACCTGGCATCTTATCCCACCAACAGACTTACGGACCCTTAATGCAACAACTATCACGTGCAATCAATGTATTATATTCAGTTCGCATTAACGCGTTTTTCGAATACCCGGATAACAGACCTAACGAGCCAACATTCTATATAAAATCTTCTTCAAATACACATTTTAGCAGACGATTCGATGCCGATTCGCGTATTGAATCCGCCATTTTACGATCAAATCAACTTTCCGTGACAAGTCGCGCACGACCCGACGGCCTCCGATCGGCGGCCATGGCCGACATCATCGACCTATCCGCCGCCATGCCGCATCGAGCTGGTGGCGGAACCAGGTCGCCTGCCTCTTCGCATACTGGCGTGTTGCAACCTTTGCGCGACCAACTGCCTCGTTCAACGTCAACTCGCCCCGCAGCGCCGCGCGCAGTTCCCTGACGCCGATCGCTTTCATCGCGGGCATGGAT
>JAEYYV010000283.1 GCA_023428295.1 Pseudomonadota bacterium | reverse complement strand
TGACCATTCCCGAGTTGACGCCCTCGTCGCCCGAGTAGTCGGCTGCGGACCGAACGGATCGTCGAGGTCACGCTCCTACGCTGGCATCGACCGCGCGCGCGGTGAACACGGGGTTCGTGCAGCGCTTACGATGAGCACGACGTAATACGGATGATCAGCGCGATCTCGTACAAGGAAGACGTTTCCTGGTTTGAGGTCACGATGAATGATCCCAGCCGCGTGCAGCTCGTGTAGCCCGCGCGCAATCTGCACCACGATCATGAACGCGTGGTGCGGTGAGACGCGTCCGTGCTTCTGCATGTGAGCCTCAAGCGTCTGGCCGTGGAGGTACTCCATCGTCAGGAACTGCTGACCGTTCGGAAGCGTGCCCACGTCATCGATCGCGACGATGTGAGGCCGGCCATTGAGGCGCGCCGCTGCGCGGCCTTCGCGATCGAATCGCTCGCGGATCTGCGCGACCATACTCGCGTGCGGAAGCAGCGTCTTGACGATCTTGCGGTTGCCGAGATCGTTGATAGCGACATACACGGCGCCCATACCGCCTTCCGCTAGTCGCGAGCGGATGACGTACGTGCCGGTGACTGTGACACCGATGAGCGGATCAATCGCCTCGTTCATCCCGCCCCTGTGTCGTTCTCTTCTACCATCTTCAAGAAGGTGCTCGCGAATTCACTGCGCTTTGGGAGTGAGCGGAAGCGACAAGCCGACCTTCAGGAGCCAGCGGTGGAGTGTGGATTGGCTCACCTTCAGCTCCTCGGCGGCCGAACGTAGCGATCCGCGAGCGTGCACGCGTGGCAGCCAGTCAGCAACCCACCGAAGGTCGTCGAAGTTGTTCGGCCAGGCATACGCCTCGATCGCCGCCTGGTTTGGTGTCGTGAGATGGGCCGTCCGAAGATCTCCGCGGTCGCCGAGGAAGCGATCGAGGAGTCTACACATGGAACCGCGGAATCGACGCGTGAGCGGCTGAAGCGTGATGTGTCCGAGCTCGCGGGCCCGTGTCTCGCGCAGCACGCGCGCGGCGACCTCGAAGCTTGGAGCGCACACGATCAGGCGAACGCGAAAACTCGACGAGAAGAGAGAGGACACGAACGTGGAGTCGAGGCTCACCGAGGTCTCGTCGAGCTTGAGGACGAGCGTCGACCTCACTGCTTCATCCAAAATTTGTCGTTGCCGAACGCGATCGGTGGGAAGTGGAAGTTGATCCAGCTCCACAACCGGACGTTCCCGTAGTAGCGAAACCTCGTGGATGGTTCGCGCGAGTCGAGTGTGATCACATCCTGGCTCGCCGGTAATCAAGAGATTGCGTGTTGTCACTGCGGCCACTACGACGTCACTCGGCTTGGACTGAAACTGTTCGGTATAGAGGGCCAGCTCCTCGTCACTTCCGAGCAGCTCGACGAAGGTTGGATATGCTGCACGCATCTCGTCGTTCATCACCAACAACTTCGTCGTGCCGATCGTGAACGTGTCTCCTGGTCGGGCATCGAATGACGACTCGCGTTGCCCAGCGAAGTAGGTACCGTTCTTCGTATCCTGGTCGATCACCCGCAGCTTCGATCCACGCCGCTCGAGTGCGAGGTGAGTTGCCGAGACGAACTCGTTCGAGACGACCACGTCCGATTCTGCACTCGCACCGAGAGTGAAGCGTTTCACCTGGCGCGGAAGATCGATCACGCGGTCACTTCCATACACGAGGATCGCGGTCACCTGGTCGATGCCATCAAACGACGGAGCACGCTGTTCATCGGACAGAGTCTTGGTCTTGCGGGACAGGTCCGCGGACTCCCCAGGAGGGGCAGCATTCTTCGCCCTGGCCATGCTCCATGAATCATCGACGCGTGCGAGCCAGCAAGCAACGTTGCACGTTCCCAAGACAATCGAGCAACCGCGGAATGTGCGAGAGGCCCAAGTGGGCACAGGAGCACCTCTTTGCAATCGAGCCCGTTCCGCGGATTCGACCAAATCAGCTTGCCGGCGGAACGAGCATTCCCCCGATCTCCGAAGTGGTGTGCTGTACGTCCGTGGGAAATCAGGATGTGGTCCTCGTTCTAGATGCCGTCTCCGCATTGCTGCGGGACTCGGCGATCCACCGCTCGGCACGGGAGATTGCCGACGACGTTCAACGCCTGCGCGAGGCCTTTCTGCAGCGCGGCGGGCGGAGTCCCGGCGAGGTCGCGGCCCTATCCCGCGCGAGTTTGATCGCCATTCAGCTCGGCGAGCTCGTTCGGGCGACAGACGACTTCATGCCGGGATTCTGGTCGGAGAATCGAGCGTTCGCGTCCATTCACGACGTCGGCGCGTTCGCCTGCCGCAAAATGCTGCATGTACTTCGGCCGTATCTTGAGTTCCAAGATGATGGAGTGAGCGCGCATGCAGGACTCGACGAGATGGGGCGCGACGCCTCGTTCGCGTGTTTCCTCGCGCACGCGGCGTCAGTGCGCTCGGCACGTGTCCGGCAATCCGCGCGGATGCTGGCTTCGTTGACCTGTGTGCTCCTTGCGCCGGATGAGTGGCGGTGGCAGTCGCTGCTGCCGCCGAAATCCGATGGGTGCGGCTCTTTCGCGTCGCGCCGGACGGGAGCGCTTCCGATCACTTGACTAGTCTGAGCTGCGGGCGCTTCGGTGGCAGCGGGTTGGGGATCGCGCCGTCGGCGTT
>JAEYYV010000260.1 GCA_023428295.1 Pseudomonadota bacterium | reverse complement strand
ACCTTGTCCCAGAGCGTCGTCGTGCCGTACGTGCCGGACACGGATTGGCCGCGCTTCTGGCACGTGATGGTGACGTAGGCGCCGTCGGCGAGGGAGCCGACCGCGGCGCTGGTTCTCGACGCGGAGGCGCGGATCGTGAGCGGGGCGCCCGCGGTGTTCACGCGGCCCGAGATGCCGGCGCCGCCGTTGGACGTGCCTTGCGTGGACATCGTGAACTTCGCTTTCACGGCGGCCTTCGCGGCGGCGCTGAACGTGTGGAACTTGTACAGCGTGTTGCTCACGAGGCCGTTGCGACCTGCGAGCCACGAGCGCACCTGCGAGCGCAGCGAGGACTTCATGGCGCAGTTCGCGTAGACCGCGTGGATGTGGCTCGCGCCGTTCCAGCCGTCGCGGCCTTGCTGGCGGTACCAGATCGCGAAGCCGAGCTTGGCCATGCGCTCGAGCAGGTTGTGGATCTGCGTGGTGCTCATGCCGCTCGTCGAGATGTCGGTCGCGGCGGAGTAGGGCTTGCCGTTCACGTAGCCATCGCGCTCGTGCGTGCCGGCGGACGCGGCGGCGCTGCCGACGGTCTGCGTGATGCGCCAGGAGGCGACGCCCGCGGCGCGCATCGCATCGGACGCACGCGGGTGAAGTCCCGGGTGAAGGAGGGCGGCGGCGATCGTGGTTTGGGTCTCGACGATCTCGACCTCGACGATGCCGTCGACGAGATCGTCATCGAACAGCGCGGCGTCGTCTTCGAAGCGCTCGGTCGCGAGCGCGGCGGCGAGATGATCGTGGTGCTCGACGTGCTCCGTGTCGGGCAGCGCGGCGGACTCTTCGACCGTCAACGCCGGCTCGGCGGGGACGTCCTCGTAGAAGTTGTCCTCGGCGGTGCAGGCCACGAGGACGAACGAAAGGATGGCGAGTTTCGTCATGTGCAAACGGTTGGCAGCAATGGCCGTGCCTCGTGGAAGTTCGCGTCGTGACTCGGTGTTTGCTGCGACGCTGTGGCGGCGGGCGCTACAGGTGCCCGATCGTGTTCGCACCTGTTGCGCTACGCGCTACAGGGGTCGCAGCGAAGGGCCCGCATTCGTGCGAGTTACGGCTGGATCGACGCTTGCCTGAAGAGCGGTCCATGCGAACGAAGCTGTGTCTTTTCACGTTCACGATGGCCACGTTCATGTTCGGTTGCGCAGCGGAGGGTCCCGACGAAGACCTGGATCCGGCGAGCTCGATCGGGGACGACGAGATGTCCGACGAGGGACCGACGTTCGCGGAGGAGGCATCGGACGCAAACCTCGATGATGCGGATGTCATCTTCGCGGCGACGCCGTTCCAGCTGCCGTTCCCGTGCGGCCAAGTCTGGGCCGGCCAGACGCGCACGAACCACAGCCCCCAGGCCTCGGTCGACTTCAACCGCGCGAACGACGCCGGCGATACGGTGGTCGCGGCGCAGGCGGGCAAGGTGACGCGCGTCGCGAACACGGGCAACACGAGCTACGGACGGTGGATCGAGATCAGCCACGGTAACGGCTACACGACGCGCTACGCGCACCTCTCGCGGCAGGTCGTGAGCGTCGGACAGAACGTCTCGCAGGGACAGAAGATCGGCGAGGTCGGTACGACCGGCGGCTCGACGGGACCGCACCTCCACTACGAGCTCCGTCGCAATGGAGCCGCGGTGCGCGCGAGCTTCGACGGACGCACGGCGCTGTACTACGGCACGAAGAACTACACGAGCCAGAACAAGTGCGGCAACGCGGGCGGCGGCTCGACGGGACACGTCGGTCGCGTGAACACCGCCGGCGCGCCACTCACCGTGCGCGCGGGTGCGAGCACGAGCAGCGCCGCGGTCGGTAGCGTGGCAAACGGCGCGACGGTTCGCATCACGTGCCAGAAGCGTGGCCAGTCCGTGAAGGGCACGTATGGAACATCGACGCTGTGGGACAAGATCGGCGACGGTCGCTACGTGTCCGACGCGTACGTGTCGACGGGCTCGGATGGACAGATCGCGCCGACGTGCCCGTAGGACTCTGTCAGCGGCAGATGTCGTCCATGTTGGGACGAATGACGCAGCCGTTGGTGCACACCATGCGATTGGTGCCCGCGCCGTTCGTGCAGGTGTAGAGCGACTGCGGATCGCCGGTGAGCTTGTCGCCGCCGCAGTAGCGGCCGCCCTCGATACAGCGCTCGGGATCGGTGCACGCGTCGTCGTCCCCGGGACGCACGGAGCACGCGACGCGACAGCGACCGCGCGCGAGCGGAACGCCGCCCGCGTTGCACTGGTAGAGCGTCTGCGGATCGCCAGCGAGCTTGTCGCCACCGCAGTAGAACGAGCCCGAGACACAATCCTGCGGCGTCGCGAGTGCGATCGAGATCGCGCGATGTTCGACCGCACCGAGCTCGACCGCGACGGCGCCCGTGCCGAGCACATTGCCGCCGAGCTTTCCGGCCGCGACGATGCCGACGTGCGTGCGCTCGTCGAGAGCGAGCTCGATCGGGATCACGAGCGGCGGTTGCGATGGCTCGCCGACACGCTGCGTGGTGACGGTCGCGTGAATGCCGCCGTAGAGGAGATCGAGCTCGATCTGATCGACGACATCGATCGGCCCGTCGACACGCAATGCGATACACGCGTCCGCGCGACCCGCGCACACGTCCTCTTCGGCGCACGCGGTCACGGCGAGCAAGGCGATCAGAGCTCTCATTGGCAGCCACTCGCGTCGCAGCGGATCCCGGGGAGCGTCGTCGTGTCGTCGCTGCGCGTCGCAAAGACGACCGCGGTGGCGACCATCGCGGCGCTCAGCCCGATCGTCGTCCAGAACCACCAGCGCGTGACGAGGGCCGGCTTCTCCTGTGGCGATTCGACGGGCGCGGGCGGATCCTCGACGACAACGCTCTGCGGCGGACGCTCGAGGACCTTCGGCACGCCCTTCTGCTGGCACGCATCGCGAGCGCGCACGAGCTCGGGAATGCGTGGATCGTCGGCAGCGACGCGCGCGATGAAGCTATCCACGTCGAGCCGCGCGTGCGCGCAGTTGCCGAGCTGGATCTCGGCGAGGGCGAGCCAGCGATACGGGTTGGGCTTGTGAGGCACGAGCTCGACCGCGATCGCCAGCTCCTTCTGGGCGAGCACGAAGTCGCCGGCGCCATAGGCCGCGATGCCGCGATCGAGGTGCACCTGGGCCGCCGTCTCGGACTCGTCCGCGATGGCCGTCGTCGCGAGTACTCCGACGAGGATCCCCACGATCGAAAGCCGCATCTCGTGCCACAGTAGCTTCCGACGAAAGCTCATGGAAGCCCCTCTGCCCATCGCACCGACCCGGGTCGGTGACTACACGCTCGGTCCGCTCCTGGGCCGAGGTGGCATGAGCGAGGTTTATGCGTGCACGCACGCCGTGCATGGCGAGGTCGCGCTGAAGCTCCTCCGCGACGATGCGGATGGCGCATTTCACGTCGAGGCGGCGACGCGCGAGGTCCGGCACCCGAGCGTGGTGCGGGTCCTCGATGCAGGACTGGACTCCGCGACGGGCCGCTACTACATCGTGATGGAGCGGCTCGACGGGCCGGATCTCGCGACCTCGTTGAAGCGCGGTCCGCTCGACGAGCATGCCGCGCGCGCGATGTTCTCGCAGATCGCCGACGGCATGCATGCGGTCCACGCGCTGGGCATCGTGCATCGCGATCTCAAGCCAGCGAACGTGATGCTCCACCGCGGATCGCCGCGCATCGTGGACTTCGGGATCGCGAAGATCCTCGGCGAGAACGCGGCGCTCGTGACGAGCCGTCGCATCGGCACGCTCGGCTACATGGCGCCCGAGCAGCTCGTCGGCGGAAAGATCGCGCCGAGCGTCGACGTGTGGGCGCTCGGCATCATGTTGTTCGAGGCGGTGACCGGTCGCTTACCGTTTGCCGGGTTCACCGAGAGCTACACGCC
>JAEYYV010000081.1 GCA_023428295.1 Pseudomonadota bacterium | reverse complement strand
GCTCGTCGTCGCTCGCACCCTCGCGCGACGGATCGAACCCGACCGCGGGATGCGCGACCGGCTCCGGAATCGCGTCGAGATCGGGATCGACGGCGTCGAGCTCGGCCGATCCGCGCGCGAGCGGCGGCTCCACCACCTCCACGTGCGCCTCGAGCGCCTCGATCACCAGCCACTGGTTCGGATACGCGGCGACCACGTCGATCCATCGCATCGACACGACGCTACCGACGGCTGGTGTCATGCGCCAAGTTTTGAGCGGATTTCCCCCGTGTCTGGAATTCGAATCAGTCGTGGCCACCTGCCCACACGACATCGCAACTACGCGTCTGCACTCGGGTTCGATGTGGTCTGCCGGTTGAACTATCGAAGTGCATGATGATCCTCCTGCCTCTCGTCTCGGTGGCGATGCAGCCCGCGACGGAAGCTCCACCGGCGCTCGAGTCGAGCTCTCCGCGTGGTGCGCAAGGCCGTCTCGCCGAGATGATCGGCGAGGCCGACGCCGTCCATGCGATCACGGCTCGCCGCACGAGGGCGTCGCTCTCGCTCGACGTCTCCCTCGATCACGACGACACCGCGTACACCGTCGTCGCCACGGTCGATGCGCGAGGTGCGGTCACGGCGATCACGATCCACGAGCGCGGCGCCGCGTTCGGCGAGCTCGGTTCGTTGTCCTGGCTCTCGCCGGCGATCGCCAACGCGAACGCGATCACCCGCATCACCGTCGACGAGGACGATGCGATCACGCTGACCACCGATGCGGGCGAGGCCTTCCAGATCATCGCCGGCCGTGGCTCGGGTGGTGCGGGGGGCAGCACCGTGGGCAACGAAGCCACCGCCGCTCGCTGGGCAGCGGCGTGGGACTCTGCCGAAGTGCGCTAAGGTGGCGCGTGGCAAAGCAGCCGTACGACGCGAGAACGGATCCAGATGTGCCTGCGGGCATGTCGATCGAGTTGCTCAAGGATCTGCACCTCCTCACGCGTGACGGCCAGCTCAACGCCGACGCGCGACGCAAGCTCAAGCAGATTCGCCACCTCGTTGGCCTCCTCTCCCCCGCGCTGAACGACGCGCTCGCGCGAACGCCCTCGCCGATCGTGGTCGATTGCGGGGCGGGCAAGAGCTACCTCGGCGCCCTGCTCTACGAGCTCGTGCTCGGACCCGCGGGCAAGGGCTCGCTCGTCGCGATCGAAGCGCGCCCCGAGCTCTCGGATCAAGCCAGGGCGCGCGCGCAGCGCTTCGGCCAGCAGCGCTTCGAGGTGCTCACCGGCGCCATCAACACGATCGCCGTCGCCGCTACAGCCAGCGCGGCATCGGACGCGTCGTCGAGCGCGGCACCGGACGGTGCGCCGCCTTCGTCGTCGAGCGCGGCACCGGACGGTGCGGCGCCTTCGTCATCGAGCGCGGCAGCGGACGGTGCGGCGTCGTCGAGCGCGGCAGCGAGGGCGGCATCGAGGGCGGCATCGAGCCGTTCGAGCGCTCTTGTCGGCAAGCGCCTGCGCGCGAAGCCGAACGTCGTGACCGCGCTGCACGCGTGTGACACCGCCACCGACGATGCGCTCGCGCTCGCGATCGCGAACCAAGCGGATCACGTGGCCGTCGTTCCGTGCTGCCAAGCGGAGGTCGCGCGCCAGCTCGAGAAGTCCAAACCCGCCGACGCGGCGATCGCCGCGCTGTTCGCGCATCCGCTTCATCGTCGCGAGCTCGGCTCGCACCTCACGAACGTGGTGCGAGGCCTCGCGCTCGAAGCGCACGGCTACAAGGTCACCGTCACCGAGCTCGTCGGATGGGAGCACTCCGCCAAGAACGAGCTCATTCTCGGCAAGCGCGTGCAACGCTTCGATCCGAAGGCACGCGCGACGCTGCGGGAGCTCCTCGATCGTTTCGGCATCGAGCCCGCGATCGTTCGCGACCTGACCGCCCGCGGCCTCGATCCGCGGATCGATCCGCGCGCATAGGTCCGCGTACCGTCGATGCGCGTCGTCGATGCGCGTCGTCGATGCGTTTCGTCGATGCGTCGTCGTCGACGCGTTTCGTCCTTGTCCGGTCGTCGGACGCGCTGTCCGAAACTCGGCCGGACACCGGACACGAGGCCAGGCGCGAAGCGTGTGATCTCGCGCGACTGCGCGAGCGCGTGCGTGGCACGACCGATGCCATGCGATGCGCGCATGCGATACCTCCTCGATCTCGGTGCATCGATCACGCTGCCCTTCGCGCTTGTCGCGCGCACGCTCGCGGCGATGCTGTGTTGTCTGTTTGGTGCCGGTTGCTTGGCCGCGCTGCCAGACAACGATGGTCCCCCGGCATCCCGCGTGATCGTGCAGTGGAACCCGCTCGCGTGCGGCGCGCCGCATCGCGTGGTGCTCGAGCTCGAGCACGAGGATGGAACCGAGGCCTCGTCGTCGGCGCCGTGCAGCTTGGGCAGCATGACGATCGATCTCGTGCAGTGGGGCATCTACTTCGGACGCTTCTACGGATGGGAGGCGGGCTCTCCGATCCGCCGCGTCGAGCCCATCACGTTGACCGTCGACGCGCCGGTGATCCACTGGCAGCTCGCGGACCCGCCGTGACGCGCTACCTCGGCGACGTGATCTCCGCGAGCAGCTGCGCGAGCTGATCGGGGCTGTGCGGCTTGGTCACGAAGCTGCGCACGCCGAGATCGAGGATCTCCTGCACCTGATCGTTCAGCGTGTAGCCCGACATCAGCACGACCGCGACGTCCGGATCGATCTCGCGCAGGCCGAGGTACGTGGAGCGCCCCGACATGCCGGGCATGACCATGTCGAGCAGCACCGCGCGAATCTCGGCGCGACGCGTGCGGTAGGTCTCGATCGCTTCGGCACCGCTCGAGGCCTCGATCGTCCGGTAGCCGAACAGCGAGAGCGAGCGCGCGAGTGCGCGGCGGACCGTGGCGTCGTCGTCGACGACGAGGATCGTCCCCGTGCCGACCGGTCGCTCCTTCTTGGCTGGCGGGACGGCGGGCTCCGCGGGACGCGCACCGACCGGCAGGTAGATGCGCATCGTGGTGCCGCGACCGTCGAGGCCGACATCGACCTCCGTCGAGCCGCCGTGGATCTCGACGATGCCGGACACCGTGGCGAGGCCGAGGCCCGTGCCGCGATCGGGGCCGATCACTTTGGTCGTGAAGTATGGCTCGAACACGCGCTCGCGCAGATCGGCGGGAATGCCCGGGCCATCGTCGCTGACCTCGAGGACCACGTAGGCACCGGCGCCCGCGGCACCGATCGCGGTTGGCGAGGGAGGACCGGACAGCTGCACGTCGTACGTGCGGATCGCGACGCGGCCTGTGCCCTGGAGAGCATCGCGCGCGTTGCCGACGAGGTTCATGATGACCTGCTCGAGCTGGCTCTGATCGCCGATCACGCAGCCGCGATCGTTGGCCGCGAGCTCCATCGTCAGCTCGAGCCCCGACGCCGTGCGGCGCAGAAGCTCCGCCATGGACGCGACCACGTCGGAGAGACAGACCGGGACCGCGCGATGCTTTCCCCGGCGCGCGAAGCCGAGCAGTGAGCGCGTGAGCGTGGCAGAGCGCTCGGTGATCTCGTCGATGACCGCGAGCGCTTCTTTGCGCTCCGGGTCGGACTCGCTCGCCGCGAGGTCCGCCGCGATGAGCTTGATGCCGAAGATGAGGTTGTTGAAGTCGTGCGCGATGCCACCCGCGAGCGTTCCGATCGCCTCGAGGCGCTGCGCGCGATGGAGTCGCTGCTCGGACTCCGCGCGCGCCTTCTCCGCCGCGACCTCGCGCGTGATGTCGAAGAACGCGATCACGACGTGCGTGATCGTGCCCTGCGCATCCATGATCGGGCGCCCGTACGCGCGGACGTCGACGCACGTGTTGTCCGGACGACGGATCGTGATGTCGTCGACGACCACGACCTTTCGCTCGACGAGCGCGCGCACGAACGGCAGGCGGTCTTCCGGATACGGCTTTCCGGCACGCGTGAGGATGCCGTACGGTTCGGAGTACCCGCCGACCGCGACGTCCTTCTTGACGTCCGTCCCCATGATCTCGGCGAACGTGCGGTTCGCGTAGACCTCGGTCCCCGACGGTGCACGCGCCACCCAAATGCCGATCGGCAAATCCTCACCGAGCGCGAGGATGATGTCGTGGTCGCTCGGGACTGGATTCGCCATCGAGGGCGTTGTGACGCTACGCTACTTGCCGACGCGCGCCAAGAGCTTCGCCATGTCGTCGGCGTGCTCTTCCTCTTTCGCGAGCAACTCCTCCATCAAGCGACGCGTCGTGGGGTCATCGTTGCCGAGCCACCGGATGATTTCGGAGTACGTCGCGATCGCGATGCGCTCCGCGACGAGGTCCTCCTTGATCATGTCCTGGAGGTTCTCGGCGGTCCCGTACTGCGCGTGGCTGCGCGTCGCGAGCCCTTCGGGGTTCAGGTTCGGCGTCCCGTTCAGCTCGGTGATGCGCTTCGCGACCTTGTCCGCGTGGTCTTGCTCCTCCCGCGCGTGCTCGAGGAACTCGTTCTCCACGCTCTGCCCGTGGATGCCCTGCGCCATGTAGTAGTGGTTCTTGTACCGGAGCACGCAGACCGTCTCGGTCGCGAGGACTTCATTCAAGACCTCGCAGACGCGCTCGCGGTCCGCCTTGTACGACGCGGTCACCGCGCCGTCGTCCATTTTTTCCATCGCGCGACGACGGATCTCCTCGATGTCGGCCTTGAAGGTGTTCATGGTCGGGCTTCCTCGCAAAGACGAGGCCGTCTCCGTGCGCTGCACCGTAGTGGTAGGGCGCGGAGTTGTACGGCGCCCGCAGCGCGCGGCCGTCACATGTGCTCCCCGCGCTCGGTCTTCCGTGGCACGATGCGCCGGCAGTGCTTCGTTGGCTCGGTAACGTCTTTCACTTTCTGTGGCTGCTGCTCGTCCTGATCGTGTGCGGGATCGTGTACGGGCTGGCCCGCCTGGGCATCGCGCTGTTCATCTGGGGCCCGCGCCGCCCTCGCGCCCTCGCCCACCTGCGCGGCTGGATGTTGCGCCAAGGCATGACCTCGCTCGGCGCTACGTTCATCAAGCTGGGCCAAGTCATGTCCACGCGGCCCGATCTCTTTCCACCCGAGATCATCGACCAGCTACGGCTGCTCCAGGACAAGCTGCCGCCCTTCCCGTTCTCCAAGGTCAAGGCCACCGTCGAGGCCGAGCTCCAGAAGCCGATCAGCGAGGTGTTCAGCGAGTTCGACGAGAAGGCCCTCGCGGCAGCGTCGGTGGCGCAGGTCCATCGCGCGCGTCTCAAAGACGGCACCGAGGTCGCGGTCAAAGTGCTGCGCCCGGGCGTGCGCCGTCAGGTCGAGCGCGATCAAGCGATCCTCCTCGGCGGCGCGAGGCTCCTCACCGTCCGCGAGAAGTGGCGCTTGAACGATCCGGTCGGCCACACCAAGCACTTCACCGAAGCGATCCACGATCAAACGGATCTGCGCATCGAGGCCGCGAACTACACGCGCTTCCGCGAGAACTTCGCCAGCGTCGAGGGCATCGCGTTCCCCGAGGTGCACCACGCGCTGTCGAGCGAGCGCATCTTGGTCATGCAGTTCGTGCGCGGTTCCAAGGTCGATGACGTCGCCGCCACCGCTCCTGACGAGCTACGCCTGAAGGTCGCGAAGTCCGTCCGGACCGCGATGTTCAAGATGTGCTTCGAGCACGGCTTCGTTCACGCGGACCTGCACCCGGGCAACATGGTCGTGCAGGACGACGGCACGCTCATCATCTTCGATGCGGGACTCGCGAAGCTTCTGCACGAGGACGTGCTGATCCAGTTCATCGACATGACCAAGTGCCTCGCGATGGGAACGCCCGAGGATCTGGTCAATCACCTGAAGCGCTTCCACAAGTACCTCGGCACGATCGATTGGGACTCGCTGCGCGGCGAGGTCGAGGCCTTCGCCGTGAAGTTCCGCGCCAAGTCGACCGGCAACCTCGAGTACGGCGAGCTCATCGGCGAGATGTTCGCGATCGGTCGCAAATACCGCGTCCATCCCGTCACCGACATGATGCTCGTGTTCGTCGCGCTCATCACCGCGCAGGGCATCGGCAAGATGCTCGAGCCGGCGCACAACATCTTCGGAGCGGTCGCTCAGTTCCTCATGCCGATCCTCATGAAGCGCAACGAGTCCATCCCGCAGACCGCCGAGGCAAAGGCCGCCTCCGCCTCGAGCGCGGTCGCGTAGGTTCGAGAGCGTCCGCACCACCGAGCGCCGCTGCCACACCTTTCGCTTGAACGCGGCTCTGGCCCGTGGGACACACGCGGCTCTATGCAGCATGCGAGCAGCAACGGGGCACGTCCAACGCCGCCCCCTCCCCCTAGCACGCTCCGGAATCTGTTCGAGCGCGTCCTGCCGGCCATCGTGCCGAGCCGCGCGTCCGACGCCGAGAGCATCGTGCGAGAGCTGTTCGAGCTCGCCGATATCCAGATCGGCGGCACGCGCCCCGGCGACATCACGGTCCACGACGCGCGCTTCTACGAGCGCCTCCTCCGGGACGCGTCGATCGGCCTCGGCGAGTCGTACATGGACGACTGGTGGGAGACCGACGCGCTCGACGTGACGATCGACAAGATCATGCGCGCGAACCTGAAGCAGAAGATCCAGGGCTCGTGGAAGCTGAAGGCGCTCACGGTCAAGGCGGTCCTCCTGAACCTCCAGGCCAAGACGCGCTCGGGCGCCTCCGTCGAGGCGCACTACGACATCGGCAACGATCTCTACACGCGCATGCTCGACGAGCGCATGGTCTACACCTGCGCCTACTACGGCGACGGCGCGAAGACGCTCCAAGAAGCGCAGAACGCGAAGCTCGATCTCGTCGCGCGCAAGGTGGGCCTCGCGCCCGGCATGCGGGTCCTCGACCTCGGCTGCGGTTGGGGCGGCATGGCGTCGTGGGCCGCCGAGAAGTATGGCTGCTCGGTCATCGGCGTGACCCTGTCCAAGGATCAGGTCGCGCTCGGCAACGAGATGTGGGGGCCCAAGGGCAAGAACCTCGACGTCGAGCTGCGCCTCTGCGACTACCGCGATGTCACGGGCACGTTCGATCGCGTGATCTCGATCGGCATGATGGAGCACGTCGGTCCCAAGAACCACCGCCACATGCTCCAGGTCATACACGACCGCCTCAAGGATGACGGCGTCGCGCTGATCCACACGATCGCGAACAATCGCTCGCTGCGCCACGGCACGCCGTTCATCGAGAAGTACATCTTCCCGAACGCGGTGGCGCCGTCACTCGCGCAGATGGGCCGCGCGATGGAGGGCCTGTTTGTCCCCGAGGACCTCCACAACATCGGCCCCGACTACGACCCGACGCTGATGGCGTGGTGGGAGAACTTCGATCGCACGTACAGCGAGATCAAGCACCGCTACGATCGCCGCTTCTACCAGATGTGGAAGTTCTATCTGCTCGCGGCAGCCGGCGCGTCGCGCTCGCGTGACGGTCAGCTGTATCAGGTCGTCATGACCAAGACCGGCACGGCGAAGCCGAGCTACGTCCGCCAAGGCGTCTAGCCCTCGTCTGATTCTCGACGAGAACATCAAAACGCCAGCGAGGGCATCGCTGGCGTTTCGTCGTTTCGGAAGATGCCGCGGTCAGGCTGCGAGCTGCTGCGGCTGCGGCTCCGGATCGATGAGCCCCGCGCGCACCGCGAGCGGTTGCGTGGCGTCGCGCTGATAGCTCTTGGCCATGAATCGCGCCGCGTCGCCGAGCGCCCACAGATACGGCACCGAGAGG
>JAEYYV010000075.1 GCA_023428295.1 Pseudomonadota bacterium | reverse complement strand
CACGCCGCCGCGCGCGCAGTGGCCCGCGCGCACGAAGGGAGCAGCGTGAGCGAAGCAGACAACGTTCGCAGGTGGCCCGCCGATCGCCGAGGCGTGGCGGAGGTCTGGTACACGACGTGGAACGATCCGAGAACGGGCCACGGCTTCTGGCTGCGCTTCATTCACAAGTCACCCGCGCCGGGTCATCCCGGACCGTTTGGCGAGGCGCCGTTCGGCGAGCTGTGGTTCGCGCGCTTCGACCCGACGGATTCATCGCGCACGTTCGGCATCCACAAGCGCTTCTCGCAGGTGTCGATCAGCGACGCGCCGTTCGAGATCACGATCGCGGGATGCAAGCAGGGCAACGCGCACACGTTCGGTGACCTCGCGGGCAACGGACACGACGTGCGCTGGGACCTGCACTGGGAGCCGGGCGAGACGATGCGCTGGTACCCCGACGCGTTCTACAAGCGGCCGATCGCGGAGAGCACCGCGCTCTCGCCCAACCCGCGCGTGCCGCTGTCGGGGACGCTGCTCGTCGACGGCGAGGAGATCACGTTCGATCGCGTGACCGCAGGACAGAGCCACACGTGGGGCCGCAAGTATTCGCTCACGTGGCTGTGGGCGCACTGCAACGAGTTCGCGGGCGCGCCGGACACCACGCTGGAGATCGTCGCCGGGCGGATGCAGAAGCGAGGCATCGCGCTGCCGGTGATGGGCACGATCTCGCTCGTCACGGGCGGAGAGAACCTCTCGCTGAACGGCCTGTCCAACATCCTGCGCAACCGGCTGCGCTGGCAGGCAGGCTCGGCGCGCTTCTCGGGACGCTCGCTCACCACGCGCATCGAGGGCGAGTTTACGTGCACCCCCGAGGACATGATCAACGCGCCGTACTTCGATGCCGATGGCCAAGCGCTGTTCTGCGCGAACACGTGCATCGGGAGCGCGAGGCTCGTCGTGTACAAGCGCAGCGGCCTTCGCTGGGTCGAGCATCGGCGACTTTCGTGCACGGGCCGCGCGCACTTCGAGGTGGGCAGCCGCGAGCGAGATCCACGCGTGACGACCCCACACGTGCTCGTCACGTAGTAGTGTCCGCGCGACATGTCCGAGCCGAGCACCCGACGCAAGACTCCTCTCTGGGACGCGCATAAGCAGCTCGGTGCGCGCCTCATCGATTTCGGCGGTTGGGACATGCCTGTGTCCTACCCCGCCGGCACGATCAAAGAGCATCAAGCGACGCGCACGAACGTCGGCCTGTTCGACGTCTCGCACATGGGCGAGGCGTACATCCGCGGCGCCAACGCGCGCGCGCAGATCGATCGGCTCACCACCAACAACTGCGCGGGCGCGCCGGTCGGCAAAGCCGTCTACACGCTGCTCACGCGACCCGACGGCGGCATCGTCGACGACTGCATCTTCTACAAGCGCGCCGACGACGAGTTCTACGTCATCTTCAACGCGGGCAACACGGCCAAGGACCTGGAGTGGTTCCGCGAGCACATCACCGACGGCGTCGATGTCGTCGATGTCTCCGACGAGACAGCGCTGATCGCGGTGCAAGGCCCGAGCGCGGTCGCCATGGTCGACAAGCTCGGCGACGGCACGCTGGCCGGCATGCCGTCGTTCACGTTCAAGGACGGCGAGGTCGCGGACGTGGCCTGCACGATCAACCGCACGGGATACACCGGCGAAGACGGCTTCGAGCTCGCGTGCAAGAACGCCGACGCGCGCAAGCTGTGGGACGCGCTGCTCGCCGCGGGTGGTCAACCCGTCGGTCTCGGCGCGCGCGACTCGCTGCGCCTCGAGGCCAAGCTGCCGCTCTACGGCAACGATCTCGACGACGATCACACGCCGCTCGAGGCCGGCCTCGGCTGGGCCGTGAAGCTCGACGGTCGCGAGTTCTTCGGCGCTCCTCGCCTGCGCGAGCAGAAGGCCGCTGGCGTCACGCGCCAGCTCGTCGGCTTCACCATCGCCCCCGAGCTCCGCGCCGTCGCACGTCACGGCTACGCGATCATCGATCGCTCGGCCGAGACGCCGATCATCGGCACCGTCACCTCGGGCGGCCCGGGCATCAGCGTGCCCGGCGCGATCGGCCTCGGCTACGTTCCCACCGCCTACGCAAAGGCGGGCACTACTCTCACCATCGATTGCCGCGGTAAGGACGTCCCCGCCACCGTCGTCTCCGGCAAGTTCTACAAGCGGAGCTAACCATGTCCACCTTCCCCACCGACCTCAAGTACACCCACGACCACGAGTGGCTTCGCGCCAACGGCGCCAACTGGAGCGTCGGCATCACGCAGTTCGCCGTCGACCAGCTCGGCGACATCACGCTCGTCGACCTGCCCAAAGAAGGTGACCTCGTCACCAAGGGCCAGCGCTTCGGCACGATCGAGAGCGTGAAGTCCGTCAGCGATCTCTACGCGCCGGTCAGCGGCAAGGTCGTCGGCATCAACGGCGCGCTCAAGGACTCGCCCGAGCTCGTCAACAACGAGCCGTACGGCAAGGGCTGGATGATCGAGATCGAGCCGACCGAGGCGTCCGAGCTCGACGAGCTGCTCGCACCCGACGCGTACACGGCCCACGTCGCCGCGCAGTGAACACCGGCGCGGAGCGCGCTAGGCTCGGGGCGTGATTCGCCTCGTCGCCGTCGTCGTCATCGCGCTCGTCGGTTGCCGTGACGAACGCAGAGCATCACCGCCGCCGCCCTCTGCGATCGGCTCGGGCAGCGCGGTCGTCGAGCACGCGCGCGATCCGTGGGCAGAGCCGCCGACGACAACCTCGGTCGCCGACACAGCGTGTCCGACGGTCACGGCGCCGTACTTCTTTCGCATCGAGAAGAACGGCAAGACGTCCCATCTGCTCGGCACGCGGCACATCGGCGTCGCGTGGCGCAAGATGCCGAAGGTGGTGCACGACGCGATGGAGAGCGCGAAGCTCGTCGTGTTCGAGACCGTCGACAACGACGGCACCGACGGCACGCCCACGCCGACCAAGCCCGTGCGCGATGCACTCGGGCCGACGCTCTGGGAGCGCTATCGCGAGCTCGCGGGCGACGCGCTCGCGAGCGCGGTCGAGAACGCCACGCCTGCGGAGGCGATGCTGATGCTGATGATGACGTACGAGGATCGCTTCAGCGCCCTCGAACGCGAGATCACCGTGCGCGCCGAGGAGCTGGGCACGCCGATGAAGGGACTCGAGACGAGCGAGTTCCAGCAGAAGCTGCTCGACAAGTACCTCGACGCGCGAGCCGCGCGCTCGTTCGTGGAGAACATGGACAGCTTGGACGAGCTGAAGGCCGACACGATCGAGGACTTGACCGAGTACTGCGGCGGGACCGATGACACGCCCGGCCTCGATCCGAAGGAGCGCGCGGACATGATCAAGAGCGGCTACACGGACGCCGAGCTGGACCTGATGAACAAGGAGATGCTCTCGGATCGCAATCGATCGTGGATCGCGCCGCTCGAGCGGATCTTGGCGAGCGGCGATGCGTTCATCGCGGTCGGCGCGGATCACACGCGCGGCGCGGACGGCGTGCCTGCGCTCCTCGAAGCGCGCGGCTACAAGGTCACGCGCGTCACGCCGCCACCGTAACGCGGCGCGATCCGTCACTACGAACCGTGTGCGGATTCAGATCAACCGGGCTGAATCGTTCGCATTGTTCGACTTCGCACACGGACAGCGGGCCTTCCTGGGGTCAGTTGTCGAGGGCTCCTGTCCGTACCGGCTACCGCGCTGGCCAGGTTCGTGTTCGCGGACTTGGCCGAAGCGGCCAGACCGCGCGTCGGGCACATCCCGTGCTGAATGAATTGTCATGCGCAACGCCATCCGCAGCACGACTCGCCGGGCAGTCCCGGCGCTCCGGGCGCTCCTCCTCACCCTCACCGCGACCGCATGCATCACCGACGAAGGTGATGGTGAGGAGCTGGCGATCACCTGCGAAGGCAAGTGCGATGGCCTCTCGTCGGTGCGCGCACTCGTGGCGGACGCGAAGCTGCTCGACCTCCAGGACCTCATCAACGTCGGCGCGAGCTACGCGACGGATGCGCTGAACGACGCGCTGTCCGCGGGCAACTACGCGTCGCTGCGCATTCAACCGACCGAGCTGTACGCGCGCGCGAACGTCGCCGGATCGGACCTCACGCTCAAGAACCTCGGCACGCTCGTTACCGGCCTCGCGACGCAGTTCGGCGAGAGCTCGCTGACCACCGAGGTCAACAAGATCCGCGACGAGTTCCTCGCGTCGAGCGGCAAGCGCGTGTACGCGGAGAGCGCGTTCCGCATCGCCGCGGGGCTCACTCCCACGTGGTCGTTCGGCACGCACGGCTTCGGTCGCGACGCGACGACGAACATCGCCGTCGGCTTCGAGACCGCCGGCGAGATCGAGGCGCGCACGATCACGGTGCACCAGACGGAGAACCAGGCGCTCGTGAACGCGCCGCTCGCCGCCATCAAGAGCACGCGCGGCTTCGTGCTGCCACGCTCGCTGGCGGACGTGAAGGCGATGTCCCCCGGCGAGTCGTTCGCGCTCGCGGGACGTGGCCGCTTGGGCATGAACCTCGGCGCGGGCGTGCCGATCCTCGTCGCGAATCCGACGTCCTGGCTCACGTACTCCCTCGTGCTGTCGGCCGGTATGCGCTCGCTCGTCGAGGGCGAGATGGACGTGCAGCTCGTCCGCGGTCGCAACGATCAGGTGATCCTCGACATCGGCGTTCGCCGCGCGACGCTCAAGGAAGCGTTCATCGCGCTCACCGACGGCTGGGGCATCTCCGGCCTCGTGCAGAGCTCGTTCGACATCGCAGGTCGCGCGGTCGATCTCGGCAAGCTCGTCGACAAGGCGTTGCAGAAGAAGGTCAACGACAAGCTCTCGCTGATCGAAGCGCGCGCGCAGCGTACGTCGACGACGATGCGCATGAGTGTGGCGCGCCTCCGCTTCTCGCTCGACGCCGCGGATCCCACGGGCGGTCGCGAGCAAGCACTCGCGCAGGCGCTCAAGGGCGACGTTCGCTTGGCGCAAGCGCTCGCCGCGCGCGGTGACTCCGGCGTCGTCGCCGAGTTCGACATGGTCCGCTCGGGCGCCTCGGCGATCTCGTACGCCGGCATCGACGTCCTCGGCATGAGCTTCTATCGCCGCAGCGCCGAGAGCGCGGGCTCGGCCGTCATCCAGACGCCGGGCGGCATGCTCGCGATGATGTGGGAGTCGCTGCACCGCGAGGGCGGCTGGTTCTTCACGTCGCACGGCTTCACGCGCATCGGCGTCGCCGGTCTTCGCTTCGATGCGACGCGCCCCGGCGCGCCGAAGTCCGAGACGAACCTGTTCCTGCAGACGCAAGAGGGCGACAAGTTCATGGAGCGCGACAAGGTCATCGACCAGCTCGACTCGACGATCGTCGCCGTCGGCGGCATGAACGCGCTGCGCGCCATCGAGCGCAAGGGCAACGAGCTCGAAGCGCTGATCAACACGCGCTGCCCGCTGCCCGAGAGCGGCGGCTACTTCGACGAGCAGTGCAACATCAACCTCATCTCGTCGAGCGAGGTCTCGTCGCTGAAGGCGGCCGCGATGAGCGAGTTTGGGACCGCGATCGCGAGCCTGCCGGCCCCGAGCAAGGACCTCCTGAACCGCCTCGCCACCCTTCGCCTCTCGGCGCAGTCGATCCAGGATCCGAACGCGTCGGCGGTGGGCCCGACGGCATCGGTGGTCGTGGACTTCCGTCTCGACGACGCTGCGCTCCGCGGCGTGTTCCAGAAGGACGCGACGGCGTTCAAGAACGCGGTGCTCGAGCTCATGGATGCGACGCAGCTCGATCGCAAGAGCGCAGATGCCGCCGGCCAGCGCTCGCGCATCCGCAGCCGTTCGAACGAGACGGCGCAAGCGATGGCGAACATCTTCATGGAGTACCGCCAGCAGTACGAGCGCCTCGTGTCGATCGACGGCGCGCGCATCGCGGGCCTCGGCGAGATCGGTGGCAACGCCATCGAGATCCGTTATGCCGTCGATAGCAGCAACCGCCCGAAGTACGACCAGGCGATCAGCCAGTCGGTCGCGCAGGCGCGCGCGAGCGTCGTCAGCAAGATGTACGACGACCTTCGCGACGAGGCCGATGACATGCCGTCGTCGGGTGGCTCGTCGGCCGCGCACCCCGAGCAGATCGCGTCGTTCGCCCTGCTCTCGCTCGCGTCGCCCGAGAAGACCGAGCTCCGCTTCGTCCTCAAGACGGACAACTCGAGCTGCGGGATCTGCGGCAACCGCCGCCGCTACGACGCCGCCGGCTTCGCCAGCACGGATGTCTACGCGAAGGGCCCGCAGTCCTCGACGATCGCGGCCGGCCTGTTCGACATCGACGCCATCATCCAGGCGCCCCAGTGAGCCGGCTGTGATGCCGCGTACACCCGGTGCATCGGGCGGTGCGCGGCGCGCCTGATTTCTCCGTGGAATCGGCGGCATTCGTGTTGTAGCTATCGCTCGTCGTGGAATGCCCGGACGACAACGTGTTGGTGGAGATGGTCGAGCGCGCGATCGAGCCGTCGGCCATGCGCGACCTCGAGGCGCACCTCGACTCGTGCGAGAGCTGCCGTGACGTCGTCGCTGCGCTTGCTGTCGGATCGAAAGACTCGTCCACGGTGCGCGCGCCGAGCTCCGCGTGGACCTTTGTCGATCATCCCGAGCTGCTCGAGAGCGAGACGGTCGCGGGGCGCTACGTGCTCGCCAAGATCCTCGGCCGCGGCGGCATGGGCACCGTGTACCTCGCGCGTGATCTGGTGCTCGGCCGCGATGTCGCGCTGAAGCTGCACCACGTGGGCTCGGGCAACGCGCGCCTGCAACGCGAAGCGGTGGCGATGGCCAAGCTCGCGCACCCGAACGTGGTCACGGTCTACGACGTCGGCACGGTCGGCGATCGCACGTACGTCGCGATGGAGTACGTGCAAGGCACCGACGGTCCCGTCACGCTTCGCGGGTACCTCGCCACGCCGCGATCGTGGCGCGAGACGCTCACCGTCTTGCTGGAAGCGGGTACGGGCCTCGCCGCCGCGCACGCGGCCGGGCTCACCCATCGCGACTTCAAGCCCGACAACGTCCTCGTCGGCGCCGATGGTCGCGCGCGCGTCAGCGATTTCGGCCTCGCGCATCTCACGTCGCGAGCGCCGGCCGCGGCGTCGGCAACGCCGCCGGATCGCGAGGTCAACGCGACCGACACCACCGTGGCCGCGTCGAGTCCGCCGCTCGCCGACGGAACACCGCTGACGGAGACGGGCGCGCTCGTCGGGACGCCCGCGTACATGGCGCCGGAGCAGGCATCGGGGGGCGCCGTCGACGCGCGCAGCGATCAGTTCGCGTTCTGTCTCGTCGCGTGGGAGGCGTTGCTCGGCGTGCGGCCGTTCGCTGGCACCACGCTCGCCACCATCCAGACGGCGATCGAGGCGCAGGAGCTCGAGCTCCCCAAGACCGAGGCCGTTCCGCCGGAGATCATTCGCGAGCTGAGAAAGGGCCTCGTCGTCGATCCAGCCGCGCGTCACGCCGACATGCCTGCGCTCCTCGCAGCGCTGCGCGAGGCCGCCGGTGCACGGCGCGCGCGCCGCAATCGCCGCATCGCGATCGCGGCTCTCGCCGTGATGGCGCTCGGTGGTGGCGGCTTCGCGGCAGCGTCCGCGATCGGCTCGCACCGTCGAGAAGCCGCGTGCGTGGCCGAGGGCGCGGAGGTGCGCGGCATTCTCGGTGACGACGCGCGCGCGAAGATGCGTGCGGCGTTTATCGCGAGCGGATCGCCGCTCGCGGAGACGGTGTTCGAGCGCACGGCCGCCACGCTCGCGCGCACGAGCGCAGCGCTCGGCGATCAAGTCGCCGCCGTGTGCCGGCGGCCCGACGATCCGCTGCATGCCGCACGCACGGCCTGTCTCGCCGCGCGCAAGAGTCGCCTCGAGGGTCTCGTCGAGACGCTGGGCGGCAACGTGTCCCCTGCCCTCGTTCGCCGTGCCACCGACGCTGCATGGGCGACGTTCGATGCGGCGCCGTGCAGCGACGCCACCACGCTCGTCACGCGGCCGATGTCACCCGCGCACGCGCACGCGCTCGGTCGCATCACGGCGATGAAGGACTCCGCGCAGTTCAAGGAGTCCGTCGACGCGGCCACCAAGCTGCTCGAGGACGTTCGCGTGACGGCGCCCGAGCTGGAGCTCGACGTTCTCCTCGCCCGCGCCACCGCGAGCGAGCAGTCGGACACGCAGGCGTCGACCGCCGACTTCCATCGCGCGCTCGCCCTCGCCGAAGCGCAGGGCCGTGACTTCGACGCGGCGATCGCGCTCGAGATGCTCGCGAACATCGTGGGCGTCGACCGGCACGACTACGATGCAGCGCGCCGGTTCTTGGAGCTCGCGCGCGCCAAGCTCCAGCGCCTCGGCAACAAGAACCGCCTGGTCCACGGCAAGGTCCTCACCACCGAAGCGCAGATCTTCCTCGACGAGAACCGCCTGGGCGAGGCGGAGGTAGCGATCAAAGACGCCATCGAGATCTTCGAGGAGGTCTATGGCACGGACCATCCCAACGTCGGTCTCGCGAACGGAACGCTCGCGCACGTGATGCGTTTTCAGGACAAGACCGCCGAGGCGCTCGCGGCATCGCAGCGGGCGCTCGCGATCCTCGAGTCCACGCTCGGCGCCGATCACCCCAAAGCAGCGGGCGCCCTCATGACCGTGGGCCAGTCGTGGGTGGATATCGGAGAATTCGACAAGGCGCGCGACGCGTTCACGCGCGCCGACGCCGTGTTCCTTCGCGTGTACGGCAAGGTCCATCGCAACCGCGGTGCAGCGCTCGGCAACCTCGGTGGGCTCGAGCTGCGCATGAAGAACTACGAGGCCGCGCGCGTGGCGTTCGTCGCCGCGCTCGACGTCACGCTCGAGAACGAGGGGCCGGACGGGCGCAGCGTCTCCGGCGTGCAGATGGATCTCGCTCGCGCGCTCGCGGGGCTCGGTCGCTACGCGGAGGCAAAGGCCGCGCTCGAGGATGCGATCCGCGTGCTGACCAAGCTCGGCAAGGACGGCGAGCCGTGGCTCGGTGGTGCGCTGTTCGACATGGCCAACCTCGAGCTCGACGCGGGGCATCCCGACGTCGCGCTGGCCTGGGCCGAGAGGTCGCTCGCGCTCGTCACGAGTCGTCCCGAGGACTCCAACGCGCTCGACCTCGCGGAAGCAAACTTCACGGTCGCCCGCGCGCTCGTGGAGACCAAGGGTGATCGCGCCCGCGCGAAGAAGCTCCTCGACGAAGCGATGAAGCATCCCGTGCCGGAGCGACGCACCGAGCTCGCCGCCTGGCTTGCAGCGCATCCCCTGTAGTACCGTCGGTGGCGATGTCGAGGTCGGCTGTCGTCGCGTGGGTGTCGGGAATCGCATTGCTCGCAGCGTTCGGTGTCATCGCGAACCTGTACAAGCACGGTCTCGACGGCCGCGCGTGGTGGGTCATCGCGATCACGCTCGGTCTCGGCGCGTACGGCGCGCTCGTCACCGCGATGTCGGTGCGCCGCCTCGTCGATCCCGACCTCGAGACGCCGTGGCCGGTCCTCGTCATCGGATTTGCCTTCATCGTCATGTCGGCCGTCGGACGGGCCGAGAAGCGAAAACAAGAAGGCCACCCGAACTACCTCGTCTCCGACGACGACGAGTTCAAGTCCTCCGGAGAAAGCGGTAGTGCCATGGGCCGCGGGTGGGCGAGCCTCGCCACGCTGCTCGGCCTCGTGATGTACGGCGGCGGCATCACGCTGCTGTGGGCGTTCACGTCACATCCCCAGTACGTGCTCACCCGGCCAGCGGAGCGTGCACCTGCACCGACCACCGCCGAGACGGCCCCGACGACAACAACGACGAGCGTCGCGACAGCAGCACCCGCGGACATCCTCGCGGCGCGCGACCTCGCGAGCGCGATCGAGCTCGCGCGTCCGCACTTCACCGACGACCGCAGCGCGCCGAACCAGGGCGCGAAGCTCCTCGTGCGCTACGCCGCGGCGAAGCTCGCGTGGAGGGATCTCGAGATCGCGAAGAGCGAGACCTCGCTCGAGCTCGTCGAGAAGGATCCCGCGAAGGCGGCGGGCAAGCGCCTGTGCACCACCGGCATGCTCGCGCGCATCGAGAAGACGGTCGTCGACGGGACGGATGCGTACTCCGCGCGGCTGACGACCGAGACGGGCGATGCGCTCGAGCTCTACGCCGTTGGAGACACGGGCAGTCTCGTGAAGCGCAGGCCGGCCAGGTTCTGCGGCGTCGTCACCGGGCGCCTCGACGTTCAACGCAAGCCCGCGACGTTTGCCGTCGGGATGCTCCTCGAGCCCTGAGTCAGCGCTCGGGGTCCGCGTACGTGATGCGCCAGATGCGGCCGACCTTGTCGTCGCCGACGATCATGGATCCGTCGGGCATCATCGCGATGCCGACCGGACGATAGGTCGCGGCCTCGGGCAGCGGCACGTTGCCGCCGTCGAAGCCGATCGCGAAGTGCATCGGATCACCCGCGGGTTGACCATCCGCGTACGGCACGAACATCACGTTGTAGCCAGGATCGAACATCGCCTCCATGTCGAAGCGCGAGCCATGCGTCGTGAGGAACAGCCCCGTGCCGAAGCGCTCGGGGAACATCGCGCCGCTCGCGAACGTCATACCGAGCGGCGCCCAGTGCGCTGGCAGAACCGCGGCAGGATTGTCCATGTTCGCGCAGCGACCGACGATAGAGCCGTCGCCGCCGTACTCGGGCGCGAGCACCTTCTGGCGCATGAACGAGTCGTAGTAGCAGTACGGCCAGCCGTAGTCCTTGCCCATCTCGATCGCCACGATCTCCTCGGCGGGGAGCAAGAGGTCCTCGGTCATCGTGTAGTGCTCGGGCCAGTTCTCGAACAGCTGATCGCGACCGTTGATCGCGCCCCACATCCGGTCGCTCTCGGCGTCGTACGCGAGCGCGTTCGTGTTGCGCGCGCCGGTCACGACGTGCACGCCGTCGGCGAGCGTCATGTTCGAGCCGTGCGCGTCGAACTTCCACACACCGGCGCGTTCGCACAGCTCGGGGCACGGATCGATGCCGGGCGAATGCAGCGCGCGGTTCTCCACCTGACACGAGTTCGTGGCCGATCCGATGTTGATGTACATGTCGTCACCGACAACGACGACGCTCTTCGCCGTGTGATCTCCGCTGATCGGCAAGCCGGCGACGACGGACTCGAGCTCGCCGATGCCCATGCCATCGTCGAGGAGGGGCGCTCGGAGGATGCCGCCATCGCGCGCGATGTAGAGATGACCGTGCGCGATCGCGATGCCGTTGCCACCGACGTCCGCGACCTGCACCATCTCCTCGGCGACGCCGTCGTGATCCGCGTCGCGCAGCGCCATCACGCTGCCGCCCTCGAACACGCCGCGCGGTGGCGCGATCGCGACGTAGACATCGCCGTTCGGCGCGACGGCGATGTGGCGTGCACGGCCGAGCTCGTCGGCGAACACCGTCGCGCAGAAGCCGTCGAGCAGCGAGAGGCCGCCGTTATCGCCATCGCACGGCGAGTACGCCTCGCCATCGCCGTGCTGGTGATCGCGATCGTTGGACCAGCCGAGCTCGCCTTCTCGCTCGGGCCCGCCACTCGATCCACAACCCGCCAGTACCAAGAGTGCCGTTGCCGCACGGCCGATGAGCCTCGTCATGACTTTCCTCCAAGCTAGTTGGAGAAAGCCGGCTGCAATCAACGAGCCGCGAGCGTCGGCGCTGCGGTCATGAGAATCGTATGACCCAGCTCGCGATCACGCGCGCAACGAACGTTGTCCGCCGCGCACTGGATGCGAAGCTCCGCGGAGTTGTCCGGAGAGCGGAACCGCTCGTACGCGTCGAGGGCGGCCTTTGCCTCGGGGCGACCGAGCGCGGCGAGCGCCGTGGCCTGGCTGCGCAGCAGATCTTGATCGCGCGGCGCGAGCTCGAGGCCCTTCGTCGCGGCGTCGAGGGCGCCTCGGTTGTCACCGACGGAGCCGAGCACGCGCGCGTACATCACCCACGCTTGCGAGTTCTGCGGAGCGCGCTCGGTGCACGCCTTGGCCGGCGCGATCGCTTCTTCCCACCGCCACACGCGCGCGAGTGCATCCGTGGCGATCGCGTCGAGCACCGCCGGTCCCGGTGCGGGCAAGAGAGCGCGCGCCTCGGTCACGAACGCGAGCGCGTCGTCGGCCCTGCCCTGCTTGCTCGCGACCCAGCCGAGCTGCACGAGCACCATCGCGCGGCCCTTCTTCTCGCCGTCAGGAACACCAGCGAGCGCCGTCTCGAGAACGTGGCGCGCTTCGTCGAGGCGCTCGGTGACCGTGTTGACGAGTGCCATGCCGTGCTCGTACTCGCGATCCCACACCGGCCGCGCACTCGAGATCTTCGCACCCGCGCCGAGCTGCACCTGCGTCTGAGCGATCAGCGTGATCGGCTGCGCCTTGCACGGATCGAGCACCACGTCGCGCGCACCTTGCGCGCCGACGAGGAACGCCTTACCCGCCTCGGTCGTCGCGGTCTTGCACACGGTCGCTTGCATGGTCAGCGTGCGGCTCCGATGGCGAAGGCGCGCGTTCACCGTGAGCGGCAGCTGCGCGTCGGTCAGCGTGGCGGGAACGTCGAACGCGTAGCGCGTCACCTGCGATTCGCGCGCGGCGAGCGTCTGCGTCGCGATCTGCGTGCGGAACTTCGACATCTCGTGCTCGACGAGGACCTCGCCCTTCTCGTCGACGACCAGCGTCTGCAGCACGTGTGCTTCTTGATCGTTCGGATCCTTCTCGTGCGCCATGCCCGACGCTGCGAGCCGGCCGCCCTTGGCATCGAACACCTCCACCTCGATCCACGTGTCCTGGATGTCGAGCACGCCGCCGGGGAAGCGATGCCCGGCGAGGAGGTTGCGCAGCACCACGTCGATCGACATGCGCGCCCCTGGCGTCACCGGCGCGCCGTCGGCGGGCAAGTGCCACGTGGCGCCACGCGCGCCCTCGGTGCGCGCGCCCGCGATATCGATCGAAGCGACACCCTCGAGCTTCGCCTGCGTGCGCTTCAAGTGATCACGATCGTCGCGCATCGACGCCATCCACGTGTGTCCACCGAGGAAGCGGTGTGACGCGATCGTTCCATTCTTCGCGCCGAGCTCGTCCTTGGTCGCGGGCTCGCGCTCCATGTGGCAATCGATGCAGTCCTTCTTCTGCACGCCGTCCACACGGCCCATGCCGTTGCCCGCCCACGCCGAGTTGCGCCACATGCCGGGCTCGTCGAGACCGGAGAGGTGCACGGGCATGTCCATATCGGCCGACATGAAGCCGCGATGGCAGCTCACGCACATCTCCGCGCCCGTCTTCGCGCTCGCCTGCGCTTTGTGCGCAGCGATCGATGCGGCGTCGTCGAGCGTGGGCGCGGCGATCGGCTCGCGCGACCACACGTAGCTCCCGTTTCCGTCCTTGGTCGCGCTCTGGATGCCGTGGCACAAGCTGCACGTCACGCCCGAGTGCGAGCGCAGATCGTCGGCCGGAATCGGCTCGTTGTTCGTCATGAGGCCGTCGGTCATGAGCGGCATGTCATGACAGCCACCGCAGTGACGGCTGTTCTTGTGGCCGAGGTCGGCGCGCAAGAGCTCCACGTTGGTCCGGTAGATCGGGTTGCCGAAGCTCGCGAACGAGTGCGCACTGCCGGCCCAGTGCGCGGCTGCATCGGGATGACACGTCGAGCAGCTATCCGTGTCGGAGAGCTGTGTTCCCACGGTGACCTCGTCGGGCGCGCGAAACGCGGTCCGATCGATCTTCACGAGCGAGGGCCAGAACTCGCCCGGCTCGCTCGGGATGCGTGGATCCGCCGTCGGAACGGCCGTGGGTCTCGGGGCGATCTCTGTCGACGAGCCGCAGCCCGACAACAGAACCATCATCGCCGTGATCACGCTGGCGCTGAGCGCCACGAGACCGACGTCGAGTCCGACGTGCGTATGTCCACCGCGGGTGTGCATCGTTACTTCTTTCTACGCACGACGAGCGCGAAGAGTCCGAGCATCACGAGGCCACCCGCGATACCGCCACCAAATCCAAGGCCCATGGTCTTGCTGCCCGGCGGCGTCGCGAAGTTGCCTCCGCCCTTGGGTGCAGGAGCCGGCGTCGGCGCCTTCTTCATTCCGATCTCCCACAGATCGCGCTTCACGACCGACGGCAGCGACAGCTGACCGCGCGGCGCGTACGCGAGCTTGCTCGCCGCGATCGTCTGACGATAGCCACCGTCGGGCGGACCACCCCACACGCCGCGGCGCGGGTTCTTGCACGCGATGGGTCCCGTCCACCAGTGACGGATGGCGTAGCGACCCTGGAAGTTGTTCGTGCTCGCGGGTGTGGCGCCGTACTCGAGTCCCTTGGCGCTCCAGTTCTCGCGACCACCCTGGATCGGCTTGGCCGCGCGGAAGCGAAGGTCGTCGCTCATGTCGTTCTTGCCGTAGCGCGCGTGCAAGCGCGTCAGCGTGTACGTGCCTTCGGCGATCTTTCCGCCGACGACATCACCGCCCAGCGTCACCGCATCGGCCGTCGTGGGCACGTCGGGCGGGCACGGATCGCACATCGAGTACGGCATCGCGTCCCACGCGTACTCGGTGACCACCGCGCGCGGATTCGCCTCGAGCGTCTTGTCGAACAGCGCCGCGTAGAACTCCGCGAAGCGCGTGCGGACCGAGTCCTTCACGTCGAAGTTCGTCGGGATCACCACGTTCTTGTAGTTCGCCACTTCGTAGCGCGTGTCGCTGATGATGTTGACGATCAGGTCCTGCTTGCCCGTCGAGTTCGCCATGCCGAGACGAATCGGCAGCGAGAACTCCTCGGTGTCGTAGTGGAAGCGGAGCGGCGAGAGCTGCGCCACGCCTTGCGCGTCCATCACGACCTTCTTCGGATCGACCTTCGCGACGAAGAACTTCGATCCGGCCTCCACGTACGGGCGAAGCAGCGGCTCGGCTCCTTGCGGAATCCTGTAGCCGTTCTGCTTGAGCCACACCTCGAGACCCGCCGCTTCCGTCGCGGACAGGATCAGGATCTTGTACTCGCCCACGGCGAACTGCGCCTCGATCTTGACCGTCGCCTTCTTCTCGAAGCCGCCCGCGGACTCCGTCGTCATCATCGGCGCTGGCATCGGCGCCATGTCGTCGGCGTAGTAGCGCCGGTCCTGCGGCACGGGACACGGGTTCTGCTCCCAGTACTCGACGAGGCGCGGCGCGCCGAGCTGCTCGATGCGCGCGAGCACGCTCTTCTCGAGCGTCTTGACCTCGCTCTCCTTGAGCACGACCGGCACCGGAATCACCAACGCGAAGTCCGCGAGCGGACCTTTGTAGTCGTTCTGCATGGCGAGCACGGTGCGCGTGCCCTGACGCATGAGCGTCACCTGCGTCGCGTCGGCGGCGAGCTTCGCTCCCGAGCCTTCGACATAGAACCCGCAGAATGCGTCTGCGTGCGAGGCCGTCGCTGCGAGTGCGAGCGCGGCGGAACCGAGGGTGAGTGCGAGCTTCACGAGTGTTCTCCCTTTCGCTTGCGCGCGACGAGCGCGAGCATTCCGAGCAGCACGATCCCGCCAGCGATACCGCCACCGAAGCCGATGCTCATCGTCTTACTCCCCGGCGGCGTCGCGAAGTTGCCACCGCCCTTGGGTGCGGGCGCAGGCGTCGCCGCCTTCTTCATTCCGATCTCCCACAGGTCGCGCTTCACGACGGACGGCAGCGAGAGCTTGCCGCGCGGGACGTACGCGAGCTTGTCCGCGGCGATCGGCTGGCGATAGCCACCGTTGGGCGGACCGCCCCACACGCCGCGGCGCGGGTCCTTGCACGCGATGGGTCCCGTCCACCAGTGACGGATCGCGTAGCGACCCTGGAAGTTGTTCGTGCTCGCAGGCGTGGCGCCGTACTCGAGCCCCTTCGCGGTCCAGTGCTCGCGGCCACCTTGGATCGGCTTGGCCGCGCGGAAGCGAAGGTCGTCGTTCATATCTTCCTTGCCATAGCGCGCGTGCAGGCGCGTGAGCGTGTAGTAGCCCTGCGCGATGCGGCCGCCGATCACGTCGGCGCCGAGCGTCATCGCGTCGGCGTCGGTCGGAACGTTCGGCGGACACGGATCGCACTTGATGTACGGCTGCGTGTCCCACGCGTACTCGGTGATCACCGCGCGCGGGTTCGCCTCGAGCGTCTTGTCGAACAGCGCCGCGTAGAACTCCGCGAAGCGCGTGCGGACCGAGTCCTTCACGTCGAAGTTCGTCGGGATCACGGCGTTCTTGTAGTTCGCGACCTCGTAGCGCGTGTCGCTGATGATGTTGACGATCAGATCCTGCTTGCCCGTCGAGTTCGCCATGCCGAGGCGAATCGGCAGCGAGAACTCTTCGCTGTCGTAGTGAAAGCGAAGGGGCGAGAGCTGCGCCACACCCTGCGCGTCCATCACGACCTTCTTCGGATCGACCTTCGCGACGAAGAACTTCGATCCCGCCTCCACGTACGGGCGCAGCAGCGGCTCGGCTCCTTGCGGAATCTTGTAGCCGTTCTGTTTGAGCCACACCTCGAGGCCCGCCGCCTCCGTCGCGGACAGGATCAGGATCTTGTACTCGCCCACGGCGAACTGCGCCTCGATCTTGACCGTCTCTCGTGACCCGCCACCGCCCCTCGACGCCGGCATCGGTGCCGACGACTTCGTCATCATCCGTCGATCCTCGTCGTCGTACTGACCTGGCACCGGGCATGGGTTCTGCTCCCAGTACTCGACGAGGCGTGGCGCGCCGAGCTGCTCGATGCGGTGCAAGACCGCCTTGTCCAGCGTCTTGACCTCCTTCTCCTTCAGCACGACCGGCACCGGAATCACCAACGCGAAGTCGGCGAGCGGACCTTTGTAGTCGTTCTGCATCGACAGCACGGTGCGCGTGCCTTGACGCATGAGCGTCACTTGCGTGGCGTCGGCGGCGAGCTTGGCGCCCGAGCCCTCCACATAGAATCCACAGAATGCGTCCGCGTTTTGCGCAGACACGGCCAACGCTAGCGCCGCAGCGCCAACGGTCATCGCCAACTTACTCATGAAGCTCCCCTACGTGATCGAAAGGTGGTCTTGGGGTTCAACGCCCACAAGCGTCCCTCGGTCTATGCCCTGCCCCTAGCGTCGCGCGGACGCCATGTAGGCGTCAGCAACCCGCCGAGATTTTTCAATCTTCTTTGCCGACGCGGGCCGCGGGCACCTGCGACGGCAGGTCCGGCATCGACTCGTCCACGAGCTTGGGCTTGTTCCTGCCGAGCGCGTGATAGAGGAGCGCGCCGACGACGAGGATGCCCGCGCCGATCGCGCTCTCGAGCGGACGCTGCTTGACCTGCGAGTACGCGATCCACGCGGACATCACGATGAACGCGATCGGCGTCACCGGGTATCCCCACGTGCGGTAGACGCTCGACAGACCGCGCCGTCGCAGCACGAACAGCGCACCGACGGTGAGCGCGGCGAAGATCGCGAGGGTGAAGCCGATGAAGCGCAAGAGCGATCCGAGATCGCCGATCAGCACGAACAAGATCGCGAGCACGCCCTGCGTGATGACGGCGTTCACCGGCACGCCGCGCTTGTTGAACGTCGCGAGCTGATGCGGCAGCGCGCGATTGACGGCCATCGCCGCGTACACGCGCGGGCCCGCCATGATCATCGCGCTCACGCTCGAGATCAGCGCGAGCGCGATCACCGCGCTGATCACGCCGCCCGCGGAGCTCCCGAACAGGTTGCGTGCTGCGAGGTCACCGACCTCGACCGGTGGTCCGCCGGGCCATGCCGTCGCGTAGCCGGTGATCGCCTCGGGGACACGACCCGCGAGGATGTTCGACGGGACCGCGTAGAGGAAGACGATGTTGATGAGGACGTAGAGCGCCATCACGACGCCGGTGCCGAGGAGCAAGGCGCGCGGGAGGTTTCGCTCCGGTCGCTCGACCTCGTTGGCGATGTACGCGGCAGAGTTCCAGCCCGAGTACGCGAAGCTCACGTACATGAGCGCGGTCGCGAACGCGGTGGTGCCCATGTTGGAGAGCCCCCCGTTCTGGCTCGCGAGGTTGCTCCAATCGCCGGTGCCGACGGTGAAGCCCGCGATGATGAACACGACGATCAGCAACACCTTCATCGCGGTGAACACCGCTTGCACCGAGCCGCCGACCTTGGAGTCGAACGAGTGCAGCGCGGTCACGGCGAGGATCAGCCCCACCGAGACCACTTGCTGCACGCCGATCGTGACCTTCACGCCGAGATCGATCACGACCCACGGCGCGCCCTGCAGACCGGGGATGAGCGTCGCGAGATATGCGCTGAACGCGATCGCCGCCGCGGCGATGGGCGCCGAGAATCCGGCCGTCAGCGAGACGAGCCCGCTCATGAACCCGACCGCCGGGTGGTACGCCTCGGAGAGGTACACGTACTCGCCGCCCGCGCGCGGCATCATCGAGCCGAGCTCCGCGTACGCAGCGGCACCGCACAGCGCGAGGACGCCGCCGACGATCCAGCACGCGAGGATCGTCATCGGATCGAAGAGCGACTCGGCCTGGAAGCCGGTGGTCGTGAACACGCCGACGCCGATCATGTTCGCGACGGTGATCGCCGCGGTGACGGTCAGGCCTAGACGGCGTTTCGGAGGAGTCACGCGATCACGAAGCTACGAAGTGGGGCGCATATGTCGATCGAGGAACGCGAGTGCATCGCGCCAGCATCGACGGGCGACAGGGTCCCATACGAACGCGTGAAACGCATGTATTCCACCGCGGTAATACTGCGCTTCGTTCGCCACGCCGAGCGCGTCGAGCGCGGTCGCGAGGCGACGCGTGTCGTCGAGCAGCGGGTCGCGCGTCCCGACCGGGGCGAAGAAGGCAGGCAATGGACGCTCGAAGCCGCCGCGCCGACCAGCGGCAGCGTCCTCGAACACGCGCAATGGATTGGCCAGCTCGGTCGTCGGGCCGGGCGTCGCCGGATGGCCATGGAGATACGACGTCGAAGCGTCGCGCAACATTCCGTCGACCCACCGCGGCAGCGGGCGCCGTTGCGAGAAGCGCTCGGGGCGCGACACCTCGAGCAGTGCGCAGAACGGCAAGGCCGCGCGCGGTACGAGGCCTGTATCGAACGTGTCGCGCGCCCACGGCTCGCTCCGCCGCTCGCTCGTCACGAGTGACAGCGCGCTGATCAAGTTGCCACCCGCGGACTCGCCCGCGACCGCGACGCGCGTGGGATCGCCGCCGAGCTTCACGATGTTCTTCGCGAGCCACTGATACGCGAGGCACGTGTCTTCGATCGCCGCCGGATACGGATGCTTCGGCGCGAGGCGATACGAGATGTTCACGACGAGGTACCCGAAGCGCGCGAACACGAGACCCATGAGCCAGTGCGTGTCCTTGCTGAGCAAGTGAAACGCGCCGCCGTGTACGTAGAACACGACGGGCCACGGTCCCGGCCGGTGCACGGGCTTGTACACGTCGAGCACTTGCCAGTCCGCGTGATCCGCGTGAAAGCCGGCGTACGCGATGTCCTTGGTCACCTCGACGCCGTTGCGCTTCGGATTCGCGGCAGGATGCAGCGACGCGAGACCGGCGAGACCTTGAAAGAAGCCTTCGGCGATGAGCGATCGAGCACGCCGCCAGATCGAGTCGCGCCACTCGAATGGCTGATCGACAAATGCTTCTTCGACGAGGACGCGAGCGTGGGAACTTCGGCTCACGGCCGCAGCATACGCTACGGGATGGGCTGGAGCGTCACCTTCACGGTGCGCTTCTGGCCCTGATACTCGAGCATCAGATCCACCGTGTCTCCCACCTTGTGCGCATCGATCGCACGGAACAAGTCGGAGCTCTTCTTCACGTCGACGTTGTCGAGCTTCACGATCACATCACCGAGCTCCCACCCGCCGCGCGTGGGCACCGTGCCGCGAATGCCGGCCTTCTCCGCCGCGCCGCCCGGCGCGACACCGAGGACGACCACGCCCTCGATCCGCTGCTGCTGCGCGATCTGATCGCTCAGGATGTTGATGCCCAAGCCCGGACGAACCAGCTTCCCGTCGCGAATCAGCGCCGGAACGATGGAGTTCACCGTGTCCACCGGCACCGCGAATCCGATTCCCGCGTTCGCGCCACTCGGCGAGTAGATCGCCGTGTTGATGCCGATGAGCCGACCGCTCGAGTCGAGGAGCGGGCCACCGGAGTTGCCCGGGTTGATCGACGCGTCCGTCTGGATCACGTCGAAGATCGAGCGCTGGGTCATGCTCTTGATCTCGCGACCGAGGCCCGAGATGACGCCCGTCGTCAGCGTCTGATCGAGACCGAACGGGTTACCGATGGCGAGCACCTTCTGCCCCACCTTGAGCTGCGCGCTCTGGCCGAGCGGCAACGGCAAGAGCTTCGCCGCTGGCGCATCGATGCGCAGCACCGCGAGGTCCTTGTCCGGCGCGCGCCCGACGATCACCGCCGGATACGTCGAGCCGTCGTTGAGCGTCACGCTCGCGCGATCACCGTGCGCCACCACGTGAAAGTTCGTGATGATGTGACCCTGCTGATCCCACACGAAGCCCGAGCCCGTGCCCTGCGGGATCTCCGACACGTCGAGCGTGATGCGATCGCGATGGGTCTCGAGCGACGTGATGTGAACCACGCTGCGCGAGAACTTGCTAAACACGTCGATCGTGGATTGCTCGTCGGCGCCGAGCTTGTCATCGGGGCGCTGCGCGATCGGCCGCGGCTCCACCGACGCGTACCGCACCGGTTGGCGGCGCTGCTGGACCACCGTCCACACGAGCGCGCCGGCTACTACCAGCAGCAAGACGGCCAGGACCTTGGTCAACAGGCCGGAATCACCAGAACGAGGAGTAGCTTCGCGACTCACGGGATAGGCCGATTGTGACATGTCACCTCCGCGGGGTCATGGCCGACAACCACACCCGCCCGCGGCGACATTCCCGCCTCAGGGGTGAGCAGCGAGGAAGTGCTCGGCCTCGAGCGCCGACGCACAGCCCGATCCGGCAGCCGTGATCGCCTGGCGATACTTCTTGTCCTGCACGTCACCCGCCGCGAACACGCCCTCGACCGACGTGTGCGTCGTGCCGGGCGTGGTGATGATGTAGCCCTGCTCGTCGCACGCGACTTGCCCCTCGAGGAAGCGCGTGTTCGGCACGTGACCGATCGCGAAGAACAGGCCCGCCGCCGGAATCACGCGCTCGGCCTTGGCCTTCAGATCCTCGACGCGCACTTGCTCGACGCCGTTCTGGCCCTCGACCGCGACGACGCGATGCGAGAGCAGGAACTCGATCTTCGGGTTCGCCTTCGCGCGCTGCTGCATGATCTGCGACGCGCGCAGCTCGTCGCGGCGGTGCACGATGAACACCTTGCTTCCGAACTTGGTGAGGAAGACCGCTTCTTCCATTGCCGAGTCGCCGCCACCGATGACGAACATCTGCTTCTGGCGAAACATCGGCAGCGCGCCGTCACACACCGCACACGCGGAGACGCCCTTCTGCCAGAGCTCGTTGTCGCGCGTGCCCGGAATGTCGTCGCGCTTGGCCGTGGCGCCCGTCGCGATGATCAGCGCCTTGGCCTCCATCTCTTGCTCGTCGGACACGAGCTTGAACGGACGCTTGGACAGATCGACCTTGTTGACCGTCTCCGTGAAGATACGCGTCCCGAACCGCACCGACTGCGCGCGGAACCGATCCGTCAGCTCGGGGCCCGAGATCCCCTCGGGGAAGCCCGGGAAGTTCTCGACGTCGGTCGTCGTCGTCAGCTGACCGCCGGCCGCGATCCCGCCGGCCATGAACCCCTCGAACAAGACAGGGTTCAAGTTCGCGCGCGCGGCATAGATCGCCGCCGTGTGCGCTGCCGGACCCGATCCGATGATGACAACGTTCTCGGCCATAGGCGTGAGGTGTACCCACGAACCGACGCCGTTTCAACGACGCCCGCCCCTTGTCCGCGCCGCAGCCCTGATCGATCCTTTGGCCCCCATGGAGCTCGCCAGCCTCGCTCAGCTCGAGCGTTGCCACCGTCGACACGACGACGTCATGGCGAACCTTCTCGAAGCCGCTCGTCGTCTCGCTGCCGGTCGCCCCGACCCGCGCGACGTCCAGTCGGTCCACGAAGCGGTCGCGTACTTCGATCGCGCCATCACCCGCCACTTCCTCGACGAGGAAGGCTCGGTCTTCCCTCGCCTCTCCATGCGCCGTCCCGAGCTCGCCGCCGATCTCGCGGCGCTCTCGGCGGAGCACCCGATCCAGATCGCGCTACAGACCGAGATCGCCGCTGCCGCCCAGCAGCTAGACGGGGAAGCGCGTCCCTCGGCAGGCATGGCGCTCCTCGACGCTGCCACGCGCCTCGCCGATGCCCACCGCGCACACGTCGCACGGGAGGACGAGATCTTCAAGGTCGCGCAAGACGCGCTGACCGAGGCCGACGACATCGACATCGTCTCCGAGATGGAGACGCGACGCGATCGCGATGGCGAAGGC
>JAEYYV010000059.1 GCA_023428295.1 Pseudomonadota bacterium | reverse complement strand
GAACGACCTGCGGCCTCGTCACCGCGCGCCACCCGGCGGCCGGCGTGGGCTTGTCAGGCGGATGATCGATCATGTCCGCCTCGGCACGCGAGATCGCGAGTGCGTCCAACGTGACGAGCTCCGTGTTTGTCGTGCGCGACAGCGTTAGCGAGGGAACCTCCGCAGCCGATGCAGGCAAGAGCGTGTCCGCGTCGCGCGCGGGTGCTGCCGGATGGTGCGAAGCAGTGGGGGCCGCCAGATCGTGTGGCGCAGATGCCACCGGATCGCGCGACGCAACGGGTGCCTCCGGATCGCGCGGATCCGCAAGAGGTGCTGGACTGTGTGGCGCTGGAGGTGACGCAGGATCGCGCGGCGCTGCAGGCGTGTAGTCGCGCAGCGTCGACGCCGACCGCGGCGCTTCGGGCGCGGGCGCGTCTGCGCGATGTGCTGCTGCCGTCTCCGCGTGGTGTGCGGCCGGCGCCTCCGCGTGGTGTGCGGCCGGCGTCTCCACGCCAGAGCGTGCCGGCGACTGGATCGTGACGATCGGGACCGATGGCGTCTCGTCCATGGGCGGCGGAATGCTCGGCGCGCGGGGGCGATCGCCCGTCGGTGTGGGTGGCGCGATCGTGGGCGAGGATCGGCGACGGTCCCGCCGATCGTCCGCGATGACCGGAATCGGGCCCGTGATCGTCGTCGACGTGATCACGGGAATCGGTTGCGACGGCGTACTGCGCGACGCGTACGACGGCGTCATCGTGCGCGATGTCGCGGGCGCCTCTTCGGTGCGCACCGGCGGCACGGGCGGCTTCGACGTGTCGTCCGGATCCACCACAGCGGGCACATCGCGGAGCATCGTGCGTGGTGGATTCGTGGGGGCGGGTCTGCGCAGCGCTTGTAGCGGTGGCAGCGTCGGTGGCTTGCGGGACTCGCTCGCGCTCGCCGGATCGTCGCTCGCCTGCGGCATCCCGCGCAGCGTGATCGCGGGCGAGTCGTCCTCCGGCGACACGGCGTCGAGCTCGCGGAGCGTGATCTCCGGTTCGTCGTCGACGATCTGCGCGGGAGGCAGGCGCGTGGACCCGTCGTCCCGCGGTGACGAGCGCGATGGATCGGGGACATCGGGCGCTTCGCTTCCCCGCGCCGCGAACCGCAGCGTCGCGTCGGGCGCATCGGCCACGCTCGGCGTCGGGCGAAGCGCAGGGACCGGACGTCGCGGCGTCGCGTGATCGTGGGGCGAGATGGCCTGCACCGGACGTCGTGCAGTGCTCCGATCATCGTCGGTCGTGATGATCGATGCGTGGTCCTCGTCGGCCTCGGAGCCGCGTGCGGCGAACCTCAGCGTGGAATCGGGGCTCGGCTCGTCGGCCTCGGCGTCGGGACGCGCGGCGTCGAACGGGCGCAGCGTCGATCGCTCCTCGGGCGCGCGCGTGTCGTCCTCGTCGCTGACCATCGCCGGGAACAGTCGTGGGCTGGCGTCGCTGGTGGTCGACGCGTTGCCGGTGCTCGACGCGGCGGTGCTCGCGTCGGCGTTCGTCAACGCGATGAGCCCGGAGCCACGCGCGTCCTCGACGCGGTCAGGGGCGCTCGTGAGATCGACCGGAATCGCGATCGGCCCGGACTTCACGCGCGGGTTTGTCACCGACTGGAAGCCCGTCTCGTTCTCGTCCTCGTCGAGCGGACGCTCCTCGATGATCTCGATGTCGGGATCGGACTGGCGGATCTCGACGATCTGCGGGAACGAGGGTGGCGTCGCGCGTGGAACGGAGACGAGCTTGATGCGACCGATCGTTCCCGACTGCGTCGGTGCGGGTGGTGGAGGCGCTTCGCCGGGCCCGGGCTTGGTCTTGGTGCGCGGCTCGGCGGTGGGCTCCTCGGCGGGATCGCCAGCGACACCCGGCAACGTCTTCGTCCGCGGATCGGTCGACTGGCGAATCGCGTCGGCGGTCTCGCGGAGCTCGGCGGCGTCGTCATCGGTGCGCGCGGTGTCGGCGTCGTGATCGAGCTTGTCGGCGAGGGCGAGCTTGCGATCGCGATTGGCGCGGATCGAGGTGGCGAGGGCGCCACCGTCGGCGAGCTTGGCAGCAGCGACTGGATCTTCGAGGAGCTCGAGCGCGGATCCGTCGCGACCTGCGCGCACGAGCGCGTTCGCGAGATCGCCGATGTCGCCCGCGGCGCGTCGCGCGGGCTCGATGCTCTCGAGCGCGTCGACGGCGACGGCCCACGCGAGGTTCGCGCGCGCTTCGCTCGCGAGCATGCGCAGCGTGGCGTCGCGGCGGGCGCCCTTGCCGAAAGCTTCGTCGGCGGCGCGCATGGATTGGCGCGCGCGCGCGGAGTCGTCGAGGTGATCGTAGTAGAGCTCGGCGAGCTCGAGCAACGCGTTGCCACGACGCGAGCCCGACATGAGATCCGCGAGCGACGTGAGGTGACGCGCGGCGGCTGCGTGATCGCCGAGCTCGGAGGCGAGCTCGACGAGCTCTTGCAGCACGGACACATCGCCCGGGTTGACGTGGTTCGCCGCTTCGAGCGTGGCGAGCGCGTCGTCGAGCTTGCCGGCGAGGCGCGCGCGTTGAGCCGCGTCTTTGAGCGAGAGCGCACCGATGCTCGGCGCGGCCGCACGTCCGCTCGCGGTGTCCTCCTCGGCGGCGAACGTGGTGATCGTGGTGACGTGAACGACCTCGCCGCGGATGCGACCGAGGCCCGGCGCGACATCCGCACCGTCGGCGCTCGCGCGCTCGAGCGCGGGGCGTGCGACCTCGGCGACCGCTTCGAGCTGCTTCGCGTCGAGCGACATCACGAGCTCGGACAGCGCGACCGCGGCGACCATTCGCTCGCGCATGACGACCGCGAGATCGACGCCGCTGTCGCCGGGCAGCTCGCCCGCGAGTTGCGCGAGGCCGCCTGCGGCGGCGACGAGCTGACCTGCATCGCGCAGACGCAGCGTCACGTAGCGCAGCGACGGGCGCCACGTGGGATCGATCTCGAGCGCGCGTTGATGCGTCGCGAGCGCCACGTCGGGGCGACCGAGCTGGTCTTGCAGATCGCCGAGGCGCGAGAGCAGTGGCTTCTGGCGCGCGGGGTGACGCGTCGTCGCCGCGACCTTGCGGCCGAGGATGACGCTGACGCGCTCGTTGTCACCGCGTTCGCGCCACGCCATCTCGAGGGCATCGAGCGCGGGCAGGTGCGTCTCGCTGATCCGCAGCGCGCTCTCGAGGCAGCGAATCGCGTCATCGCCACGATTCGCGCGACGAAACAGCTCCCCCGCGCGGTACATCGCGTCGGCCCGCGCCGTCGGTGACGAGTCGACGGTCAGGGACGCGAAGCCCTCGAGCGCGATCGCGGCGGCGGCCAGATCGCCCGCGCGCTCTGCGAGGTCTGCGAACAATCGGAGCGCTTGGCCGCGCAGCTCCGGCGTCATGCCGTGCGTGTTGTCATCGACGAGTGGGCGCAGCGCATCGATCGCCATGCGCGCATCGCCGGAGCGATCCGCCGCGACCGCGAGGCGATAGCGAAACGTGCCGATGCGAGACGCGTCGTCCTCGGTCGCTTCATCGACGAGACCGCGGTACGCGCGGATCACGTCGGGCCACGCGCGCTGGCGCCAGGCAGCTTCACCGAGCGTGAGCAGCACGTCGCGACGAACGCGCGAGGGAACCTCCGGCTCGAGCGCCGCGTGCGCGCGCGCACCGTGGGGCAG